>CAKZIX010000207.1 GCA_936936565.1 uncultured Nocardiaceae bacterium
CCGGGGGCAGGGGCGACAGGACTTGAACCTGCAACCTGCGGTTTTGGAGACCGCTGCTCTGCCAATTGAGCTACGCCCCTTCGGCGTGATCGCACGGTCGCACCGAAGGTGCTGCGCTCGGCCAATCGAGCTACGCCCCTTCGGCGTGATCCGAAGATCTCGCCACATCTGGAGTCTTACACAACACGCGCGCTACCCATGATGCATTTCCGCATCACATGGCAGCGCGCAGCGCCAAGTTAACCCCAGAGTCTTCAGTGTACGGCACGAGTGTCCCTGGATCGAAATCAGGCGAGCTGCACCGTCGCGGTGGCTCGGCCGAAGATCCGCTTGCCCTCGCACTTGGCGATGATCGCGACCACGGCGGTCTTGTTCTGCGGGTCCATCGACTTGATCTTGCCGCTGTACTCGATCTCGGCGGCCTTGTGCGGGTCGACGTACGCCGGGCTGGTGAACCGGACGTTGTACTCCCGAACCGCGCCCGGATCCTGCAGCCACTGCGTGACGAAGCCGGCCCCCAGGCCCATGGTCAACATGCCGTGCGCCACCGGGCCGCGCAGGCCGACCAGCTTGGCAACCTCGTCGCTGTAGTGGATCGGGTTCGGGTCGCCCGCGACACCGGCGTAGTTCACGACGTCACCGCGCGTCAGCCGCACCACGCGCACAGGCAGTTCGTCCCCCACGGCTACGGAATCGAAAGCGGGCACCACCGAGGCCAGCGGGCCCGGCGCCACCCGCTCCGCGGACACGGGCGGGCGCGGCGCGGGCGAGCTCAGCGACTTCGGCAGATGCTTGGGATCCTCGCCGAACCCGTGCATGATCACGTCTTTGATGGCGTGCTCGAGGCTCGGATCGATCTCGGCGCCGCTGCGGCCGACCAGCGTGGTGTAGGTGGTCTGCACCAGCTCGTCGCGCTGATTGGTGACGATGTTCTTCGTGACGATCATGTCGGCGCCCGGCGCGCGCCGGAAGGAGTCCAAGAACACGTCACAGGTGATCTGATCGCCCACCTGGATCGGCTTGTGGAACTCCAGCACCTGATCGACCTGCATGATCTGGCTGGGGTCGTAGCCGGTGACGACCGTGTCGAACAACTTGCGCTGAGCCAGTATCCCGATCAACGAGATGAACGTCAGCGGGGCGATCAGGCCGTCGTAACCGAGCTCCTGCGCCGCCGTCTCGTCCCAGTGCGCGGGATGGTAGTCCTGGACCGCGCGAGCGTACTCGCGGATCTTCTCGCGGCCGACCTCGTAGTAGTCGTCGACTCGATAGTGGTGACCCACCATTGCTTCCGCATGGGCTGCCGGGTCGAAAGGCTCGCTGTCGGCCGAAACACCGTCGTTCGTCACGGGCGGAAATCTACCTGTCTGCTGGCGCCGCGACGCTGGCGCATCGCGGCAATGAACTCTCGGTCACATCGTCGAGTGCAACGAGCCGCGACCTGCTTGCGTTGAAAGGCGCCGCACAGGCGGAAGGACTAGCGCGATTCCTTGTGCGCCTTGTGCGTGCCGCAGTTCGGGCAGAACTTCTTCAGCTCCAAGCGATCCGGGTCGTTGCGCCGGTTCTTCTTGGTGATGTAGTTGCGGTGCTTGCACGACTCGCAGGCCAAGGTGATCTTGGGCCGAATGTCGGTGGACTTCGCGGCCACGGCGTTGCCTTCTTTCCGGTCAAGTAACTGTCGGGGCGAGCTTGCCTGGCTGGCACTGGGCGCGCCCATCGTCGTAGCTCCGCTCGCGGGAGCTACGGACGTTGTAGCGATGGCCGGACTTGAACCGGCGACACAACGATTATGAGTCGTTTGCTCTACCGACTGAGCTACACCGCCACGGGGCTACGGCAATCGAACGTCACCGCCAGCAGTGAACTCTGCCCTCGCGACAGGCTCCGCTCGGTGTGCCGTAACTCCGGCGAGCCCCCTAACGGAATCGAACCGTTGACCTTTTCCTTACCATGGAAACGCTCTGCCGACTGAGCTAAGGGGGCATGGCTTCGACACACCGGGGCGCGTTGAAGCCTTGTAGAGGTTACACACTCAGCGCGCTCCACACCAAATGCGGTGTTGGATGGCCTCGCTGCGCTCGGCGGGTGGGGCGACTTCGACGGCCCTCGCCGCGCTCGTTGGCTGGTCGGCAGGAGTTCGCGCCCCGAAATGTCGGTTTGCGCCTCCGATTGCGGGCGCAAACTGCGAAAGCACGCGCGAATCGGCCGCGATGGGTGGTGCGACGCAACGCAAAAGACCCCCGTGGGCTGCATCGGTGCAGCTCACAGGGGTCTTTCCCGGCGTGGCGGGTGTAGGATTCGAACCTACGTAGGCAAAGCCGACGGATTTACAGTCCGCTCCCATTGGCCGCTCGGGCAACCCGCCGCGTGCGATGAACGCGTTTGGCAGGATACTACGAACACCATCCCCTGATGCAAACCGCGAGGTTAGGAGTCCAACGCGTGGCCGATTCGTCGTTCGACGTCGTGAGCAAGGTCGATCGTCAGGAAGTCGACAACGCCCTGCAGCAGGCCGCCAAGGAGCTGTCGCAGCGCTACGACTTCCGCGGCACCGACGCCGCGATCAAGTGGTCCGGCGAGGAGGCCGTGGTGCTCGAGGCCAACAGCGAAGACCGGGTGCAGGCCGCGCTGGACGTCTTCAAGGAGAAGCTGATCCGGCGTGATGTTTCCCTCAAAGCGTTCGACGCCGGCGAGCCCGCCGCGTCCGGCAAGGTGTACAAGATCACAGGCAGCCTGGTGCAGGGCATCTCCACCGAGAACGCCAAGAAGATCTCCAAGATCATCCGTGAGGCGGGCCCCAAGGGCGTGAAGGCGCAGATCCAGGGCGAGGAGCTGCGGGTGAGCAGCAAGAAGCGCGACGATCTGCAGGCCGTCATCGCGCTGCTGAAGAACTCCGATCTCGACATCGCGCTGCAGTTCGTGAACTACCGCTAGCTATTCGCCGGCCATCGCTTCCAGACGGGTGATCCGCTCGGCCATCGGCGGGTGCGTGGTGAACATGCGCGCCAGCCGGTCGCCGGGCCGGAACGGGTTCGCGATCATGAGGTGCGATTGGGCGGCCAGCCGCGGCTCCGGCGGCAGCGGCGCCGCCGCGACCCCGGCATCGAGTTTGCGTAACGCCGAGGCCAGGGCCAACGGGTCACCGGTGAGTTCGGCACCGGATCGGTCGGCCTGGAATTCCCGCGACCGCGAGACAGCCAGTTTGATCAGCGTCGCCGCGATCGGCCCGAGCAGCGACACCGCCACGATCGCGAACGGGTTGGCGTTGTTGTCGCGCCCGCCGAACAGCGAGGCGAAGAACGCCAGATTGGCCAGCCCGGAGATCACCGCGGCCAGCGCGCCGGCGATCGACGAGATCAGGATGTCGCGGTTGTACACGTGCGACAGCTCGTGGCCGAGGACCGCGCGCAGCTCGCGTTCGTCGAGGAGCTGCAGGATCCCGCTGGTGCAGCACACCGCGGCGTGGCGCGGGTTGCGCCCGGTGGCGAACGCGTTGGGCGCGTTCGTCGGTGAGATGTACAGCCGCGGCATGGGCTGCCGTGCGGCATTGGCCAGTTCACGCACGATCCGGTAGATCACGGGTGCCTCGACCTCGGTGATCGGCATGGCCCGCATGGCCCGCAGCGCGATCTTGTCGCTGTTGAAATACGCCCAGGCGTTCATCCCGACGCCCGCGACGACCGCGAGCCCGAGGATCATCGGGCTGCGAAACAGCGCCCCGGCCAGGACGATCAGCCCGGACAGGCCGACGAGCAGCGCAAAGGTCTTCAACCCATTTGCTGTGCCGTGGCTGTGCATATCTGTTCAACGATCGTGGGTTCCCAGCAGCATTCCCGCCGCTGCGCCGCGCCGCGACGGACTCAGCGCACCCTGGCGATGGTGAAGTCGACGAGCCGGGTGAGGGCGTCGTTGCCGGGCCCCTGCGGCAGCTGGGCGAGTTCGGTGCGGGCCAACTCGGCGTATCCGGCCAGCTTCTGCTTGGCCGCGACCATGCCCTGCGAGGCGCCGAGCAGCGCGATGGCTTCGGCGACCGCGGCGTCCGTTTCCACCGGCTGGGCCAGCAGTTCACGCAGCCGGTCCGCGCCGGGGCCCTGCTCGGTGAGTGCGTACAGCACGGGCAGTGTGTGCACGCCCTCGCGCAGGTCGGTGCCCGGAGTCTTGCCCGACAGCTCGGTGTCGGAGGAGATGTCGATGATGTCGTCGGAGATCTGGAAGGCCGTGCCGATCAGATCACCCAGGCGGGCCAGCCGTTCGACGTCGTCGGGGGCGGCGCCGGAGAAGATGGCGCCGAAGCGGCCGGAGGTGCCGATGAGCGAACCCGTCTTTTCCCAGATGACCTTCAGGTAGTGCTCGACCGGGTCCTGTTTCTGCTTGGCGCCCACCGTTTCGCGCATCTGACCGGTGACCAGGGCGGCGAACGTTTCGGCGATGATCCGGACCGCGTCGGGCCCGAGGGTGGACACCAGGCGCGAGGCGTGCGCGAACAGATAGTCCCCGGCCAGGATGGCGACGTTGTTGCCCCAGCGCGCGTTGGCGCTCTGGGCGCCGCGACGCATCGGCGCCTCGTCCATGACGTCGTCGTGGTACAGCGTGGCGAGGTGGATCAGTTCCACGACGGTGGCGGCGGTGACGACCGCCGGATCCTGTGCCTTGGGTCCGAGCTGGGCGGTGAGCAGCGTGAACATCGGGCGGAACCGCTTGCCGCCCGCGCGCGTCAGATGCAGTGCCGCCTCGGTCAGGAAATCCTCGCCGTCGGACAACTCGGACACCAGCAGCTGCTCGACCTCTTCGAGGCCGGTCCGGACCGCGGCCGCCACCTCGGCATCTCCGAGGTCGACGCCGCCGACGATCGTGCTCTCTTCCGTCACGTCCTTGAACCTAGCGTCTCGGCTCGGCGGCGGCGCAACGGCTGCGACATTTGTCTCGTTGGCCGTGGTGACGCGGACGGTTCAGCGGTCGGCCGAAACGAACACCCCGGCCTGCGCGGCGGCTATCGCGGCGGCCGCCGCCCGCAGTGCGGCGGGCTCGTCGGGCGCGCTGCCGGTGGTGAGCAGCCGGTAGTAGAGCGGCGCGGACACCGCGCGCACGACATCGTCGGCGTCGGTGCCGTCGGGTAGTTCACCGCGCGCCACGGCCTCGCGTACGCAGGGCGACCATTCGTCGATGCGGGTGCGGTAGAAGCGGTTCAGGGCGGCCGCCGTCGCCGCGTCGTGGGTGGCCGCGGCGATGATCGCGGTGAACAGGCGGCCCTGGCGCGGATCGGCGAGCGTGCGCGCGACCAGGGTGGCGTTCGCCTCCAGGTCGCCGCGCAGCGAGCCGGTGTGCGTGCGCGGCAACGACGTGACCGCCATGTGCTCGAGCAGGTCGGCGACGAGCCCGGGCACCGTGGCCCAGCGCCGGTACACCGTGGTGCGCCCGACGTCGGCACGGCGCGCTACTGCCGCCACATCCAATGCCGCAAGGCCCTTGTCGACGAGCTCGGCGGCGGTGGCGTCGAGCACGGCAGCGCGTACGCGCGCCGAGCGCCCGCCGGGCCGACGCGCCGGCGGCGTCTGCGCTCTGTGCTCCATGCGGCTCCTCTCGCGAGTTTCGTCAAGTATCGGTACCGTTCTTAACGGAACTACAGTCCCATTAAGGAGTTCACGATGGAATACCGCAGACTCGGCGCGTCCGGGCTCGAGGTCCCGGCCCTCGCGTTCGGCGCCGGCACGTTCGGCGGTCACGGGCCGCTGTTCTCGGAATGGGGCAACACCGACGCCGCGGCCGCGCGGCGGCTCGTCGACATCTGCCTCGACGCGGGCGTCACGCTGTTCGACACCGCCGACGTCTATTCCGACGGCGCCTCCGAGGAAATCCTGGGCGCGGCGATCAAGGGCCGCCGCGATCGTGTCCTCGTCTCGACCAAGTCCGGCTTGCCGACCGGCGACGGACCCTCCGATGCCGGTACCTCGCGTGCGCGGTTGATCACCTCGGTGGAGCGGGCGCTGCGCCGGCTCGGCACCGACTACATCGATCTGTTCCAGCTGCACGCCTTCGACGCGCGCACACCGATCGAGGAGACCGTCGCCGCGCTCGCAGACTTGGTGCGGGCGGGCAAGATTCGCTACCTCGGGGTGTCCAACTTCGCCGGCTGGCAGCTGATGAAGTCGCTCGCGGCCGCCGACCGGCACGGCCATCCGCGCTACGTGGCCCACCAGGTGTACTACTCGCTGGTCGGGCGCGACTACGAATGGGAACTGCTGCCGCTCGGGCTCGATCAGGGGGTCGGGGCGCTGGTGTGGAGTCCGCTGGGCTGGGGCCGGCTCACCGGAAAGGTCCGGCGCGGCCAGCCGTTGCCGGCCAAGAGCCGGCTGCACAAGACGGCCGATGCCGGGCCGCCGGTCACCGACGCCCTCCTGTTCGACGTCGTCGATGCGCTCGACGACGTCGCCCGCGAGACCGGCAAGACGATCCCGCAGATCGCGATCGCCTGGCTGCTCACCCGCCCGACGGTGTCGTCGGTCATCGTCGGTGCGCGGTCGGAGACACAGTTGCGCGAGAACCTGGGCGCGACCGGCTGGCACCTTGCGCCCGAGCACCGCGCGCGGCTCGATGCCGCCAGCGCCCGCACCGCGCCCTACCCGTACTTTCCGTATCAGCGGCAGGAGGGCTTCGCCCGGCTGAATCCACCGGCCGCGTAACGGCTGCGCAGCGCGGTCGTCGGCTTCTGCCAAGATGGGCTCATGCAGACCGATGTCCTGGTGGTCGGTGCCGGTCCCGCCGGTTCGGCGGCGGCGGCGTGGGCGGCGCGCTCCGGCCGCGAGGTGGTACTTGCGGACGCGGCGACGTTCCCGCGGGACAAGGCCTGCGGCGACGGCCTGACGCCGCGTGCGATCGGCGAGCTGGACCGGCTCGGTTTGGGTGACTGGGTGCGCGAGCGCACCGTGAACCGCGGCCTGCGGATCGCCGGGTACGGGCGCGAGTTCGAGTTGAGCTGGCCGGGCGGTTCGCTGCCGGCGATCGGATCTGCTTGTCCCCGAACCGAATTGGATGATCGTATCCGCGCCACGGCGGTGGATTCGGGCGCCAAGATGGTCGAGGGTGCGCGCGCCACCGGCGTCACGATCGACGGCGGCCGCGTCACGTCGGTGCGATTCGCGACGTCGTCGGGCCTGCAAACCATCGGCTGCCGCACGCTGCTGGTGGCCGACGGCGTGCGCTCCACGCTGGGCAAGCAACTGGGCCGCACCTGGCACCGCAACACCGCCTACGGCGTCGCCGCCCGCGCCTACGTGAAGTCGGCGCGCCACGACGATCCGTGGATCACCTCGCACCTGGAACTGCGCGATCCCGACGGTGCGCTGCAGCCCGGGTACGGCTGGGTGTTCCCGCTGGGCACCGGCGAGGTGAACATCGGCGTCGGCTCGCTGGCGACGGCGAAGCGGCCCGCGCATGTGGCATTGCGTCCGCTGCTCGACCTGTACGCCGAACAGCGGCGCTCGGAGTGGCAGTTGGACGGTCCGGTCCGCGCCGTCAGCTCCGCGCTGCTGCCGATGGGGGGCGCGGTGTCCGGCGTGGCAGGGCCCAACTGGGCGCTGGTCGGCGATGCGGCGGCCTGCGTGAACCCACTCAACGGCGAGGGCATCGACTACGGGCTCGAGGGCGGGCGCCTGGTGGCCGACCTGCTCGACGAGCCCGATCTGTCCGTGGTGTGGCCGGACACATTGCGCCACCACTACGGGCGTGCGTTCTCGGTGGCCCGACGGCTGGCCGGGATCGCGACGGTGCCGGGCACGGTGCGCGCGGGCGGGCCGACGGTGCTGCGTTCGCAGACGATGCTGCGCATTCTGGTGCGCGTGATGGGCAACCTGGTCACCGACGCGGACGTGGACCTGACGGCGCGGGCCTGGCGCGCGGCGGGCAAGGCCTCCATGCGTGCCGACGAACGCCCGCCGTTCGCCTGAGGTGCCCATGGCCGCGCGCCGCGTTCCCGAGGACCTGCTGATCCATCTGCGCCGGGCCCGCGACCACGCCGACCGCAACTACGCCGAGCCCGTCGACCTTGGCGAATTGGCAAGGGCAGCAGGTGTTTCCAAATACCACTTCCTGCGTAGCTTCGCCGAGGTGTACGGCCGCACGCCGGTGCAGTACGTCACCGAGCGCCGCATCGAGCGCGCCCAGGATCTCTTGCGCGCCACCAACCTGACGGTCACCGAGGTGTGCATGACCGTCGGCTACTCGAGCCTGGGTTCGTTCTCCGCGAAGTTCCACGCACTGGTGGGGATGTCGCCGAGCGCGTACCAGGCCAAGTTCGCCGACGGTCCGCCGCACATTCCGGGCTGTTATGTGTTCATGCACGGACTCAGCGACCGGACTACTTCCCCGGCGTCGCGAACACGAGGAACGCGAAGAACGCCAGATTGATGAAGTAGGTGCCCTCGACGATGCCGACCGTCGTGAGGAACGGCGTGAGCAAGCGGCTCTGCGCTTCGGGCTGGCGTCCGACGGCGGCGATCAACTGCCCGCCGGCGTTGCCGTTACCCATCGTGGCCCCCGCAGCGGCGCCACCGAGAATCAAGCCACCGCCTACCAAAGCCGCACCCGTGATGATCGCGTCCACCAACGCTTGATCTGCCATAACCCTCCCCTTTCTCTCTGCGGGAGAAGGGATTTGCGGTCTCCCGCTCCTGCCATCAGATTACTACGCAGCGTCGTACTTTGCTACTACTCTCCGTCGTAGATCCTTAGCGGAACTCGTTGCCGACCACTCGCTGCGGTATCCGGTGCAGGTGCGCACGTATGCCGGCTCCGGTGACCACGAGCCGATCCCCCGCCGGCTCCAACCGGAACTCGTCGAGCGCGCGCGTCTCGACGTCGCCGGTCGCCAGCTTCACGACCAGCCGCCGAAACCCCGGCCGATCGTCGATCGCGATCTTCGACCACGGCCGCGCACCGTCGAAGCTGTCCACCTGCCACACGCCGTCCTGTTCGGACTGCCGGTGCGTGACCTCGTGATAGCGGCGAATCCCGTTGTCCGCCATAAAGACACCCACCGCCACGGCAGCCGCACACCACACCGCCACCCCGATCCGGCCCACTCGCACCGCATCGCCGTCGAGCAGCACCCGCACCAATCGCGACCACCACGGCACCGTGACGACGACGGCCATGATCAGCATGACCACCGGCACCACCCGCACGGGTACGCCGTAGCTGAAGTTGAGCACGCACACCTGAACGAGCGCGACGATCCCGACGAGCGCCCCCAGCAGTGCCGTGTGCCGGAAGATCAGCAGCACGCCGGCGGCCACCTCCACCAGCCCGGTGATCACCGTGTACACCGTCGAGGTCGCCATGAACTTCCACAGCATGCCCGGGCCCGTCGACTGGCCCACCTCGACCAGCATCTCGCTGGGCAACGTGAACGTGACGAACTGCGTGGGCACGACTTTCACCATGCCGAACGCGATCAGCAACAGCGACAGCGGAATTCGGGTAGCCAGCGAGACGGAACGCATGCCGCCACGGTAGGTGGACGAAACGTTTCCCCAGCTCGGCGCGGCTAGCGGGCGCGCCGGTCGTAGCGGCCGCTCCACGTCGTTACCGGGGCCGGACGCCGCACCGTCACCACCGGGCCGGCATCGGAGAGCGCCACCGGCGCGAGCGCCGCCGTCGTCAGGTCGACGACGACGTTGTCGCGACCGGCTTCCTTGGCCTCGTACATGGCGCGGTCGGCGTGCGCGACCAACCCGTCCACCAGACCCGCCAGATTCGGCTTGGCCGCAGCGAACTCGCGCACCGGCACGCACGCCACCCCGACGCTGGCGGTCACGGGAGCGCGGTCGGCGGGCGAGGCGATGGCCCGGCGAATCCGCTCGGCCACCCCCGAGGCATGGATGCGGGGCATCACGTCGAGCAGCACGAACTCTTCACCGCCGAGCCGAGCCAGTACCGCGGTGCCGCGCACCACCGATTTGATGCGCCGGGCCGTGCGCACCAGCACCTCGTCGCCGACGGAGTGGCCGAGGCTGTCGTTGATCTGCTTGAACAGATCCAGATCGATGGTCATGGCGATCACGTCGAGGTCGGCGTTGTCGGGATCGCACAGGTCGAGCGCGCCGGCGTAGAGCCCGCGCCGGTTCAGCAACCCGGTGAGCGGGTCCAGCAGCGACTCGTCGGCAGACGTGCGGAACATCCAGAACCCGAACTGCACGAACGGCGGCGTGCCGACGATCGCCAATCCGGCGACCAGCACCTTGGCCGCCGCCATCGCCGGATCGTCGACGGCGATCTGTACCGCGAACACCAGCAGCGACGCCAACGCGAACAGCGAATGCAGCACCAGCACCT
Source organism: uncultured Nocardiaceae bacterium (assembly GCA_936936565.1). Classification (GTDB taxonomy): domain Bacteria; phylum Actinomycetota; class Actinomycetes; order Mycobacteriales; family Mycobacteriaceae; genus CAKZIX01. The sequence continues at coordinate 10,330 of CAKZIX010000207.1, forward strand.
TCGCGTTGTGGAAGAACACGACGTACACCGACAACAGCGTCAGCGCGTTGAGCCCGAACATGCCGGTCAATGTTTGCGTGTCGAGCAAACATGCCGTCGTGATCGCGACATCGCTGTAGGCGACGAACAGCAGCGACTGCCGGTAGGAAGGCACCGCTCCGCTCAGCCAGCGCGCCGCCCACAGCGCCGCGCCCACCGCGAGCAGGATGGTGACACTCCGCTCGGCGGTGGTGTCCGGGCCCGCCGGCGAGCCGAGCATGACGAACGGCACGAGCGCGACGGCCCCGGCGCATCCGGCCACCAACCACCGCAGCGGCCACAGCAGCCCACGGGGCTCGACATACTCGATCAACCATCCGTAGCCAATTGGAGCAGACCACCACGTACGGACCAACGCAAACACGCCATCCATCGTGCCGGACTCCGGCAAGTGGCGCGCAATTTCGGAGAAGCACGGGCGTGACCGAGACCGTAACGTCGGTCACATGATCACCAACGTTTCCCTGGCCACCATCTACTGCCTCGATCAGGACGCCGCCAAGCAGTTCTACGTCGACAAACTCGGCTTCGTCGAAACCACCGACGTCACCATGGGTGACGGCTTCCGCTGGGTCACCGTCGCCCACCCCAACCACCGTGAGCTGGAACTCACGCTCATGATTCCGGGCCCGCCGCTGGACGCGGACATGGCCGACGCCGTGCGGCGCGCGCTGCGCAACGGCACGATGGGCGGCGTCGGCCTGGCGACCGACGACTGCCGCAAGACCTTCGACGAACTCACCGCCAACGGCGTGGAGTTCGTGCAGGAGCCCGCGGAGCGCCCTTACGGCGTCGAAGCGGTCATCCGGGACAACTCCGGCAACTGGCTGGTTATGGTCGAGCAGAGGAGTGTCACGGCCTGATCGCGCGGTGTAGCGCGACCACGCCGCCGGTGAGGTTGCGCCACTGCACCTTCGTCCAGCCGGCCGCCTCGATGGCGCGGGCCAGGGCTTCCTGGTCCGGCCAGGCCAAGATCGATTCCGCGAGGTACACGTAGGCGTCGGGGTTGGACGAGACCGCCTTGGCCACCCGCGGGATCGTCTTGAGCGCCACGTCTTCGTAGAGCGTCCGGAACGGTGTCCAGACCGGCGTGGAAAATTCGGCAACCACCAGGCGGCCGCCGGGCTTGGTGACCCGGGCGAGTTCGCGCAGGCCGGCGCTGTAGTCGGCGACGTTGCGCAGGCCGAAGGAGATCGTCGCGGCGTCGAACACCGCGTCGCCGAACGGCAGCGCCATCGCATCTCCGGCCACCATCGGGACGTTGCGCCACGCCCCGGCACGCAACATGCCCTTGGAGAAATCGGCGGCCACGCACCAGGCGCCGGAACGCTGCAGTTCGACCGTCGACACGGCCGTGCCTGCCGCGAGGTCGAGCACCCGCTCCCCCGCATGCAACCCCAGTGCTTCGCGGGTGGCGCGGCGCCACACCCGATCCTGTCCGCCGGAGATCACCGTGTTGGTGATGTCGTATCGGCGGGCGACGCCGTCGAACATCGACGCGACGTCGTGCGGATCCTTGTCGAGGTTTGCCCGTGCTGCGGTCACGGACCAAACCTACGCGATCTGGGTGAGGGCGCCTTCGCTGCCGATGACGTCGGCGTAGTGGCCCATCAGTTCGTTGCAGATCGCGGGCCAGGTGCGGTGCTGCACCGAGCGCCGGGCCGCATCACCGAACTTGGTGCGCAGCTCCGGATCGGTGAGCGCTCCGACAGCGCTCGGCAGCAGCTCGCTGAACCGGTTCACCGGCAGCAGGTAGCCGTTGCGGCAATGCGAGATGAGGTCGATGGGTCCGCCGGCATTGGGGCCGATCACCGGCACGCCGCTGGCAAGGGCCTCCTGCACGGCCTGGCAGAAGGTCTCGTGCTCGCCGGTGTGCACGAACACGTCCAGGCTGGCGTACGCCTCGGCAAGTTCGGTACCGCCCAGCTCACCGGTGAACACGGCCGAGGGCATCAACTTCTGCAGCTTGGGCAGCTCGGGGCCGCCGCCGACGATGACGAGCTGGATGTTCGGGTCGCCCTCGAGCACTGCCAGGCGCTCGACGTGCTTCTCCGCAGCCAGGCGGCCGATGAAGCCGACGACCAGCTTGTCACCCGACCACGGCTTTTCGGTGCGGCGACCCGGGTTGAAGCGCTCGATGTCGATGCCGCGGCCCCAGCGGTGGATGCGCGGGATGCCGTGCTTCTCGAGATCGGCAGCGGCGGCCGACGAGGGCGCCAGCGTGCGCGCGGCGCGCTCGTGGATCTTGCGGGTCCACCACCAGGCGGCGCGGGTGGAGAAGCCGAGGCCGTAGCTGGCGGCGAAGCCGGCGACGTCGGTCTGGAAGATGGCGACGGCGGGCACGTCCAGGCGCAGCGCGGCACCGAGGCCGCCGGCGCCGAGCAGGTACGGCGACGCCAGGTGCACGACGTCCGGGTCGAAATCCCGGATCACCGAGGTGACGTCTTTGCCGGGCAGGCCGATGGGCAGCGAGTTGATCTTGGGGACCATGATCGCCGGGACACGATGGACGTGAAATCCGTCGTACTCCGTCGGCGCGGGCGCTTCACCTTTGACGGTGTCGGGTGCGACGATCATCGCGTCGTGCCCGTTGGCCTTCAGATGGTCGAGTACGCGGAGGACGGAGTTCACGACTCCGTTCATGTTCGGCAGGAAGGATTCCGCGACGATTGCAACGCGCATGGGCATAGTTTGACCCGATCCCAGTCCCCGGTCGCCACGGGTACGTAACTTCCAGGGAAAGTTCAGGCGAAGGATTGGGTCCGGCGACGGCGTAGATACCAGAGCACCGGAAACGCCAGCACCCACGCGACAACGATCAGCGAAGCCGCCGGAATCACGGCAACCCGCACGTCACGGCCCTTTACGCGGACCAGATCGGGATTGCTGCGCGCGTATTCGACCTCGATTCGCTGCCCCGCGACGAGGTTCGTCGGGTAGAGAACGCCGAGCCGCGGAGTGTGCGTGACCCGATCCGGTGTGACGAACCTCACAGCTGAACGCAGCTTCCCGGCGGACAGCACCTCGGCCTGCGTCTGCGCCTTGTCGCCGTCGATCGTGCGGTCGTTCTTCCAGGCGCCGGCCACCAGCAGCAGGCTCATGCACGTCACGACGATCGCTGCGATCAGCACCGCCCGGCGCACAATGTCCACAGCGTTCACTGTACGAACGCACCTCCGTTGTCCAGCGTCGCCCCCGGACGACGATCGCGCCGCACCCCCCGTCCGAGGTGCGGCGCGATCCGGTCCGGGTGGTTACGAGACGACAACCTCGGCCTTGCCCGGGGTGTGCTGACGCGGCGAGCTCAGCTCCAGCACGACCCGTCCTGGCCCGGTGGTCAGCCAGTAGGCCGTGCACACCTCGATGTCGCATCCGGGACCGACATCGAGCCGATCGACATGCTTGTCGGTGGCGCCGCTGTCGGCGTTGCGCCAGGCGAGCGTGACGTCGACGGCGCAGGCCCCGGAAATTCCGGGCAGCCCGGCGACGAGTTCGCCGCGTCGGATGGAGATGCCCACCTTCCCCGGGTGCTCGGGACTCGTCGAGGCCAGGTAGGTGAACTTGCCGACGCAGTTGCCGCTGGTCTGCGTCGTGATCGCGAAGGTCGCCGTCTGGGCCAGGGCCGGACTCGCGAAGCCGAGCAGCGCGGCGAACGCGATCATGGTGGTAATCAGAAGTTTCACGACGCCGACGCTAGATCCCGACATTCCGGACGTGGCAGCCCCGAATTTCGTTGTCTCCATTACGGATACGCGACGATCTCAGCTTTGCCCGGCGTGTGCTGCAGCGGTGAGCCGAGTTCCAGCGCAACCCGGCCCGGACCGGTCGGCAGGTTCTCGATGTGCAAGCAGCGCAGCACCGGGCACTCCTGATCGTTGAGCATGATGTCGTCGGTCACCTGGCCCTTGGCCCCGGAATCCAGGTTGTGCCATTTCAGGGTGACGGTCACGGTGCAGTCGCCGGAGATCCCCGGCAGCCCGCCGACGGTGTCGGTGCTGACCCGCTTGTAGACGTTGCCGTGGTTGTCCGGGTGCGTGATGGCCTCGTAGTTGACCTTGGCGACGCAGTTTCCCTTGGTTTGCGTCGTCATGGAGAAACTGACGGTTTCCGCATGGGCCGGGGCGGCGAACCCGAGCAAGGCGGCGAACGCGACGAGCGCGGTGACGAGTGGTTTCACGACGGCGACGCTAGAACCGAAGCAACCGCAGCGGGCAGACCCGAATTTCGTTGCCCCTACTACGGGTAGGCGACGATCTCGGCCTTACCCGGCGTGTGGTCGAACGGCGAGCTGAGCTCGAGTGCAACCCGGCCGGCACCGGTCGGCAGGTAGCCGCTGTGCGAGCACGGGGCATGTCCACAGGAGTTGGGAATCTTGACGGTGTCCACGACCTGACCGCCGACTCCGGTGTCGAGGTTGCGCCACTTCAGTGTGACTGCAACCGAGCATTCGCTCGAGATTCCGGGGATTCCGACGTGCTGAACCGCCGTGACACTCTTGACCACTCGGCCGGGAATGCGCGGATCCGCGCCGGCCTGGTAGTTGATCTTGGCGACACAGTTGCCGCTGCTGTTGGTGGTGATGGCGAAGTCGACGGTTTCGGCGTGCGCCGGTGCGGCGAGCCCGAGACCCGCGGCCAGAACTGCGAATGTGGCGATGAGGTATTTCACATACCGTAGAGTATGGGCGGGGTTCGGGCCGGTCAGCCACGACATTCTCCAGGAATCCCGACGCCGCTTTGGAGCGTTCGGACCTTGCGCACCCGGGCGACGCGAACCTAGAGATGCGCGCGCACGGCGGCGTGCAGCTCACGCAAACTCGAACGTTCCGTGGCCACCTCCAGCACGCGCACCCCGTTCGCGTGGCCGCGGAGCTCGGCGGCCAGCTGAGCCGGATCCAGCGACCGATGCGGGATCCGGTACGCCGCGCACAACGCCGACAGATCCATGCCGTGCGGGGTGCCGAAGACGCGCTCGAACACCCCTGCATACTGCGGGTCGCCCTGCTCGAGCAGCTCGAAGATGCCGCCTCCGTCGTCGTTGGCCACCACGATCGTGAGATCGGCCGGACGCGGTTCGCCGGGCCCGATCAGCAGCCCGGCGGCGTCGTGCAGGAAGGTCAGGTCGCCGATGAGCGCGATGGTGCGGCCGGTATGCCGTAACGCCGCGCCGACGGCCGTGGAGACGGTGCCGTCGATGCCCGCGACGCCGCGATTGGACACCACCGTGACCCCGGGCACCGGCGCGCTCACCAGCGCCGCGTCGCGCACCGGGTTCGACGCCCCGAGCAGCAGCTGATCCCCCGGTCGCAGCGCATCGGTGACGACGGCTGCCACGTGTAGGCCCGTCGGCTTCGGGTGACCCGAAAGTTGCTCGCGCACAACCTTGTAGGCATTGGTGCCGAGTTCCCCGCAGCGCGCCGTCCAGGCCGCGTCCGGCGCCCCGGTGACCACCGCGCGGGTACCGGTGCCGACCACGTTGCCCGACACGTCCGGCCAGCGCGGACCCGTGGTGAGGGCGAACACCGCGACCTGCGGATCGGCCAGCAGCTTGGCGACCTCGCGGTGCAGCGTCGGCCGGCCGGTGACGATCGCCTGCCGC
>CAKZIX010000208.1 GCA_936936565.1 uncultured Nocardiaceae bacterium
CCCGGGGAGCGCTCGACGGCGTCGCTCATCTCCTCGAGGGTCTTGCCTTTGGTCTCGGCCACGTACTTGAGCACGAACACGAACGAGAGCAGCGCCATGATGACGACGGTGCCCAGGTCGCTGCCGAGGAGGACGAGGCCGATGGCCTCCCAGTTGACGGAGCCGTAGACGCCGTCGGGCGTGAACAGGGCCGCCTCGTCGTAGTCCTTCCGGCGGCGCCGATCCCGCCGACGTGATCTCCCTCGCGGAAGATGCCCTTGCCCGGTGCGGCCGTTCTCCGGCCGATGTGGTGATCGTGGCGTCGATCGAGGTGGCGACGTGGCGCTTGACGGGCAGGCCCGTGGCCAGCAGGGACAGGCCCGAGGAGTACAGGTCCAGAATGATGCCGCCCGCGAGCCCCAGGATCGCCACGACCGCGAAGGGGATGAGGAACCAGGTGGGCAGGATCGTCGCCAGGGCGCCGACCGGGTCCAGGGCGATGGCCTCGGACAGATCCTGTGACGAGCCGGCCAGCAGCAAGCCCATGGTGATGAGAACGACCGGTCCCAGTGACCCGCCCACCGTGTTCCACAGCACGATAGCCGCCGTCACCAGGTTGAGGCCGCTGGCCCGGTAGCGCTGCTGCTCGAAGCTCCGATCCCTGATTTCCCCAAGGCGGTTGAAGAACACCGCCCTGGCCAGCGAGTTGCGCGCCTCACCTTTGTTCAGGCCGGCATGCACGCGGCGGCGCAGTTCAACACTTTGCAGCCAGTCCAGGATGAACAGCGTGCGCTCGATGCGCCCCAGCTCGCGCAACGCCACGGCCAAGCCGTTCTGGCGCGGGTAGCTGCCGAGCTTGCGCAACATCAGCGAGGCCGTCACCGTGCCCTGTTTGATCGAGGTAGCCAGGCGCAGGATTTCATCCCAATGGGCGCGGACGTGCTTGATGTTGAGCGTGCCGCCGATCATCGGTTTCAACGCCTCGTAGGTGGCATCGCCCTTCGGGATGTAGAGCTTGGTGTCGCCCAGGTCGCGGATGCGCGGCGCGAAGCGGAAGCCCAGCAGATGCATGAGGGCAAAGACATGATCGGTGAAGCCCGCCGTGTCGGTGTAGTGCTCCTCGATGCGCAGGTCGGACTCGTGGTACAGCAGGCCGTCGAGCACGTAGGTCGAGTCGCGCACGCCGACGTTCACGACCTTGGTGTGGAACGGCGCGTACTGGTCGGAGATGTGCGTGTAAAACGTCCGCCCTGGGCTGCTGCCATATTTCGGGTTGATGTGCCCGGTGCTCTCGGCCTTGCTGCCGGTGCGGAAGTTCTGGCCGTCCGACGATGACGTGGTGCCGTCACCCCAATGCTCGGCGAAGGGATGCCGGAACTGCGCGTTCACCAATTCGGCCAGCGCCGTCGAATAGGTTTCATCGCGGGTATGCCAGGCTTGTAGCCAGGCGAGCTTGGCATACGTTGTGCCGGGACAGGACTCGGCCATCTTGGTCAGGCCGAGATTGATCGCGTCGGCCAGTATGGTGGTCAGCAGCAGGTTCTTGTCCTTGGCCAGGTCGCCCGATTTCAGGTGCGTAAAGTGGCGGGTGAAGCCCGTCCATTCATCCACTTCCATAAGCAGTTCGGTGATCTTGATGTGCGGCAGGATCATCGCGGTCTGGTCGATCAGCGCCTGCGCGGTGTCAGGCACCGCCGCATCCAGAGGCGTGATCTTCAGGCCAGACTCGGTGATGATGGCGTCCGGCAGGTCGTTGGCCGCCGCCATGCGGTTGACGGTCGCAAGCTGTGTTTCTAGCAGCGTCAGCCGGTCATGCAGGTACTGGTCGCAATCGGTGGCCACGGCCAGCGGCAATTCGCTGGCCTGCTTGAGGCTGGCGAATTTCGCGGGCGGCACCAGGTAGTCCTCGAAGTCCTTGAACTGGCGCGAGCCTTGCACCCAGATGTCGCCGGAGCGCAGCGCGTTCTTCAGTTCCGACAGTGCGCACAACTCGTAGTAGCGCCGGTCGATGCCGGCATCGGTCATCACCAGCTTCTGCCAGCGCGGCTTGATGAAGTCGGTCGGCGCATCGGCAGGCACCTTGCGTGCGTTGTCGCTGTTCATGCCGCGCAGCACCTCGATGGCGTCCAGCACATCCTTGGCAGCGGGCGCAGCCCGCAGCTTGAGCACGGCGAGGAATTCCGGCGCGTACCGGCGTAACGTGGCGTAGCTCTCGCCGATGCGGTGCAGGAAATCGAAGTCCTCGGGTTGCGCGAGCCGCTGCGCTTCGGTGACGCTCTCGGCGAAAGCATCCCAGGACATGACGGCCTCGATGGCGGCGAACGGATCGCGGCCCGCTTGCTTGGCCTCGATCAGCGCCTGGCCGATGCGCCCGAACAGCCGCACCTTGGCATTGATCGCCTTGCCGGATGCCTGGAACTGCTGCTGATGCTTGTTCTTGGCGGCATTGAACAGCTTGCCCAGGATGCGGTCATGCAGGTCGATGATTTCGTCGGTGACGGTGGCCATGCCCTCGATGGCAAGCGCCACCAGGGTGGCATAGCGTCGCTGCGCCTCGAACTTGGCCAGGTCGGCGGGTGTCATCTGGCCACCCTCGCGGGCGATCTTGAGCAGGCGATTCTGGTGCACCGACCGCTCGACGCCGGAAGGCAGGTCGAGCGCCTGCCACGCCTTGAGGCGTTCGATGTGTTCCAGCATGTGCCGCGAGTTCGGTTTGACGGGCGACTGGCGCAGCCAGGCCAGCCAGGTCGTTTTGCCGTTGTCCCGACGCTTGAGCAGATCGTCGAGGCGGCGGCGATGCGCGTCCGACAGCGGTTCGGCCAAGGCATCGTAGATGCGCCGGTTGGCGCGGGTGATTGCTTCGGCGCTCGCCCGCTCGACGGCGTTGAGGGCAGGCAGAATGACCGACTGCTGCCGCAGGTGCTCGATCAAGGCTCTGGCCAGCACGATGCCCTTGTCGGTTTGCATGGCCAGCTCGGTCAGCGTGTGGACGGCCTGCCGGTAGTGGCTCATGGTGAAGGGCCGGAAACCGAAGACGGTTTGCAGCTCGATCAGGTGCTCACGCCGGGTCTGCTCCCGCTGTCCGT
>CAKZIX010000209.1 GCA_936936565.1 uncultured Nocardiaceae bacterium
GGCGGCGCGCTCGGCGCCGACCTGAGCGCGATCCTGGGCGGCGCGTTCGGCGTCGGCGGCGCGCTGGGTGCCGAACTCGGCGCCACCCTCGGTACCGCGCTGCAGACCACGCTCGGCGCCGGCCTGGAACTGGGCGGCAGCATCGGCGGGGCGCTCGGCACCGTGCTCGGGATCGGCGGACAGCTCGAAACCGACCTCAGCGCCGCACTCGAAGGCGCCATCGAGGCCGGCACCGCACAGCTGTCGGCCGGCATCGACGGACTGGAGGCCACCATCGGCGGCGGTCTGGACGGGGCGCTCGGCGGCGGGTTGCAGGGGACGATCGGCACCGGGCTCGAGGGTGCGATCGACGCCGGCGGGGGCTTGTCGGCAGCGATCGAGGGCGCGACCGGCCTGGACGGAACCCTCGGCGGCGCCCTGGGCACCGGCGGCAGCATCACGACCGGCGTGCAAGGCGCGGTCGGCAGCGTGACCACCGGCGCCCACGGGGCGATCGGAAGCGGTCTGGAGGGCGCGCTCGTGGCCGGGGCCGGGCTGACGGCCGGCGTCGACGGCGCGCTCGGTGCCGGTGGCGGCTTGTCGACCGGTCTCGAAGGCGTGCTCGGCGGCGGCTTGTCGACCGGTCTCGAGGGTGCGCTGGGCGGTGCGGTCGGTGGCGGCGTGTCGACGGGCCTCGAGGGCGTGGTCGGTGCCGGTGCGATCGGTGGTGCCACGGGTGCCGTCGGCGCCGGTGTCGAGGGTGCGCTCGGCGGTGCGGCTGGTGCCGGTGCCGGCCTGTCGACTGGGCTGGAAGGTGCGTTGGGCACGGGTGCGCAGGTGGGTGCGGGTGCCACGGGTGCGGTGACGACCGGTGTGGAGGGTGCGCTCGGTGCGGGTACGCAGCTGGGCGGCGGTGCGATCGGTGGTGCCACGGGTGCCGTCGGTACCGGTGTCGAAGGTGCGCTGGGTGCCGGAGCCGGTGCGACGGGCGCGGTGACCACGGGCGTGGACGCCGCGCTGGGCGGCGGCGCCACGGGTGGCGCGTCGACCGGTGTGGACGGCGCGATCGGCGGCACGACCGGCGCGGGCACCAACGCTTGGAGCCAGCTCGATGCCGACGGCGTGTTCGGCGGCCAGGGGTTCGGGCAGACGGGTGCCGAGGGCACGCTGTTCGGGCAGGGCACCGGCACGGCCGACACCGACCTGCCCGGCGACGGTGGCGGCTTCCTGCACGTGGGGACCACTCCGGAACTGCCGCACTGATGTAACGGCGGTGCCTCGGAACGCGGTGTGCAAGCCGTGAACGCCATCACGTCCCAGGCCGGTGCACCGCAGACGGTGGCCGACGTGTTCGTGGCGCTGCTCGACGAGACGCGAACGGTCGCCGCGGGTTGTACCCGCGGCGACCTTGTCGCGCGTCTGGATGCCACTCGCGAGCGCGTGCTCGATCCGCGGCGGCGCATCGTCGTCGTCGGCCCGCTCAAGCAGGGCAAGAGTTCGTTCGTCAATGCGCTGCTGGGCTTGGAGGTGTGCTCGGTCGGTGACGACGAGACCACGGCGGTCACCACGTTCGTGCAGTACGGCCCGGAGAACCGGGCCGAAGTCGTCACCACACAGGGCCGGGTCCGGATTCCCTTCGACAGCATTCTCGCCGTCGGTCCGCGCCTGGAGTCCGGTGACGCCGACGTGCTGCGGCTGGAGATCTCGGTGCCCAGTCCGCTGCTGCGTGAAGGTGTGGTGCTCGTGGACACGCCCGGTGTCGGTGGCCACGGCAATCCGCACGCGGCCAGCGTGCTCGGTGTGGTCGCCGCCGCGGACGCGGTGTTCGTACTGTCGGACGCCGGCACCGAGCTGACCGAGCCCGAGGTCGGGTTCCTGCGTCAGGTCACCGGATTATGTTCTGCCGTCGCATGTTTGGTGACGAAGACCGATCTGTATCCGAGCTGGCGGCAGGTGTTGGCGGCCAACGGCGGGCACCTGGCGCGCGCCGGCGTGGACGTGCCGCTGCTGCCGGTGTCGTCGCTGTTGCGCGGGCACGCGGTGCGCTTGCAGGATCGGGAACTGGCCGCCGAGTCCGGGTTCGGACCGTTGTTCGATTTCCTGCGCAGCAAGGTCGTCGCCCGCGCCGATGCGGCGGTGCGCGCCGCCGTCGGCAACGACGTGCGTTCGGCCACCGAGCATCTGGCGTTGAGCCTGGGCAGTGAGCTGGCAGCGCTGCGGGATCCGGCCGCTGCGACGGCCGCGGTCGCCGAACTGACCAAGGCCAAATCGACGGCGGAGGACTTGCAGCGCAAGACCGCGCTGTGGCAGCAGACGCTCGGCGACGGGATCACCGATCTGGCCGCCGATATCGATCACGATCTGCGAGATCGCTTGCGCCGCATCACTCGTGATGCCGAACTCTGGATCGACGACAACGATCCGGGCGTGCATTGGGAGCAGCTCACCGAGTGGCTGACGACCGAGGTCGGGTCCGCGATCGGCGACAACTTCGTGTGGGCGCACGAGCGCGCGGAATGGCTGGCCAAGCGCGTCGCGGACCACTTTTCGGAGGTGGTCGTCGAGCTGCCGCACCTGGACCTGGGTGATCTGGACAGCGTGCTGGACCCGGTCGAGTCGCTGGGTGATCTCGACGACGGCCGAATCGGGTTGGGGCAGAAGGTGTTGGTGGGCATGCGCGGCTCCTACGGCGGCGTGCTGATGTTCGGTCTGATCACCACGGTGGCCGGGCTGGCGCTCATCAATCCGATTTCGCTCGGAGCCGGAGTTCTCTTGGGCACCAAGGCATACCGGGAAGACAAGGAAGCTCGGGTGCAGCGCCGGCGCGGCGAGGCGAAGATTGCGGTGCGGCGGTTCGCCGAGGACGTCAGCTTCCAGGCGAACAAGGAGTCCAAGGATCGGCTGCGCCAGATCCAGCGCGTGCTGCGCGACCATTTCACTGCGATCGCCGAACAGACGCTGCGCTCGATCAACGAATCTCTGCGCGCCGCGCAGGAAGCCGCGAATGTTACCGCTGCCTCGCGGGCGCAGCGGGCCGCGGCGCTGGAGCACCAGTTGCGGGCGATCGCCGCGCTGCGGGCGCGCGCCGACCGCATCGCGCCTGCTGTCGGCCCGGCCGCCCGGGACAGCGATGTGGCCGTGCAGAGCGATTCCGGTGCTGCGCCTGCCGGGCACCACAGCTCCGGAAGTGTTGCGGCACAAAGTATTTCCGCGTCAAGCGGCGAGACGACCGAATCGTGACCACGGCATCCGAGCTCGTCGCGGCGGCGCGACGGGCCTACGCGCACGACATGCACACCCGGGCCCAACTCGACGAATGCGCCCGACGGCTCGACGAGCCACTGCGGGTGGCGCTGGCCGGGTCGTTGAAGGCCGGCAAGTCGACGTTGCTGAATGCGCTTGTGGGACAGGCGGTCGCACCGACGGATGCCACCGAATGCACGCGCGTGGTGACCTGGTATCGCAACGGCCCGACCCCGAACGTGACTGCGGTGGAGGGAGATCGGCGGTTCCCGGTGCGTCTGCAGCGCAACGACACCGGCCTGACGTTCGATCTCGGCGACGGCGCGGCCGATCGGCTGGACCGCCTCGAAGTACAGTGGCCGGCAAGCACGCTCGCGGTCAACACGGTCATCGACACGCCGGGCACCTCGTCGCTGTCGCGGCAGGTGTCGGCCCGGACGAGCGCGCTGCTCACCCCGGAGGGTTCGGCCTCGGGTGCCGATGCCGTCGTCTACCTGTTGCGTTCGTTGTCCGACAGCGACGTCGGATTTCTGCGCCAGATCGGATCGCACATCGGCGCCGAGTCCGGACCGCTCGGGGTGGTCGGGGTGGTCTCGCGGGCCGACGAGATCGGGGCCGGGCGCATCGACGCGATGATGTCGGCGCGCGATATCGCCGCCCGTTTCGCCGGCGAGCTGGAACGCACCGGCCTGTGCCAGGCGGTGGTGCCGGTGGCCGGATTGCTGGCGTTTGCGGCACGCACGTTGCGGGAGTACGAGTTTCGTGCGTTCGAGGCGCTCGCCGCGGTGCCGGTGGAGCAGCTGCAACTGGCGCTGCTGTCGGCGGATCGGTTTGCCCGGGTGGAACTGCCCGTCGAGGCGGGCGTGCGGGCCGAGCTGGCGCGCCGCTTCGGGTTGTTCGGAATCCGCATGGCGGTCACCATGGTTCGGTTGGGTGTGCGTGATTCGCCTACGTTGGCAGCGGAATTGGTCACGCGTAGCGGGCTCGATGAGCTGCGCACCGTGCTCGACGTCCAGTTCGGCCAGCGTGCCGAACAACTCAAGACGCATTCGGCGCTGGTGTCGCTGGACCGCGTGCTGCGGGCGGCACCACCGAATACCGCTGCCGCCCAACTACTCCCCGACGTGGGCCGATTGCTCGCCGACGTGCACGGGTTCGCCGAGCTGCGCCTGCTCGGCCGGCTGCGCACCACCGGTATCGGCTTGCCCGACAACGACATCGCCGAACTGACCCGTCTGATCGGCGGCAGCGGGGTGGCGCCACACCGGCGTCTCGGCGTGGCGCCGGATGCCGACCTGGCCGGTGCGGCGATGGCGGCGGTCCGGAAGTGGCGGGCGCGGGCGCAACATCCGCTGCTGGATCAGTTCACCGCCCGCGCCTGTGCGGTGGCGGCCCGTAGTGCCGAGGGCGTGCTGGAACTGAGCCGCCAGTCCTGATCGGTGCCGGTGTGCATGCCGGTCACCCGGTGCGACCAGGTACTCCGCACCCCCCTACCTCGTTTCCCGCACCCCTTTTGTGGACAGTGCCGGCGTGTCGCTAGGCGAGTCGGGGTGCGGGAAGTGAATGAGGGTGCGGCTGCCGCGACTGCGGCCCGAACGCCAGCGCCGCCACTCCGGGCTCAGGGCACGTCGTAGGTCTTGGTGTCCGGCTTGGTGCTCAGCACCGTCTGCTCCGGAGCGACCGCATCCGGGGCCACCGTCAGGTCGATGGCGCCCGAGCCGGTGTCCAGGTCCACGGTCTGCAGCGACGGTTTCCCGTCGGCCCGGCCTTCGGTGCCGACGACGAGGAATCCGGTGGTGCCGTTGCCGCTCGCGTCCACGCGCCGCCAGGTGATCTTGACCCCGGCCTGGCAGGAGGCGGTGGCCGACGAGCCGGTGAACAGCCCGAAGCCGCCCTTGCGGCCCTCGACGTTGGCCTGCACCCGGCCCGTCCGGCCGGGCACGTAGACCAGCCACACCCGGAAGTCGACCGAGCAGGCCGCTGCCGCGGTGACCGTGACGCCGGTGTGTTCGCCGGCGTTGCCCCGCGGCGCGAGGCGCGATTCGGCGTTGGCGGTGCCGGTGCCGAGTGCGGTCAGCACCGTGAGCGCGACGGCGGCGACGGTCGGAGTACGGAGCATCCGGGGCAGCTGCATGATCGAAAACGTTAGCCGTTCACACGGTCGGCGGGCACCGCGCCGGCCGCCGAGCGGCGGCGACGCGGCCGTGAAACCGTCCGTGCGGCAACGATTTACACGCTTCCAAACCGGCGCGTGGGTGTGAGATCTATCACGGCACGTCGTAGGTCTTGGTCGACACCGACCCGGCGATCGGCGGGTGCTCGGGCGTCACGGTGAGCTCGATGGCGCCGGCACCCGTCTGCAGCGGCACGGTACGCAGATCCGGGTGTTCGTCGGCGTCGAGGCCGACGGTGACAAAGCCGGTGACCCCGTTGCCGTCGGCGTCGACGCGCCGCCAGCTGATCGTGACGCCCGCCCGGCACGCGGCGACCGCCGACGAGCCGGTGAACAGCCCGGCGCCGCCCTGCGTGCGGCCCTCGACGTTCGCCGTTGCGGTACCGGCGGTGCCGGCGGTGAGCCAGACCCGGAAGTCGAGCGAGCACGATCCGTTGGCGGCGACGGTGACGCCGGTGTGGGCGCCGGAGTTGTCGCGCGGGGTGAGTTGGGTGGCGGCCTGGGCGTTGCCGACGACCGTCAGGGTGACGAGCGCAGCGCCGGCGAGTGAGCGGAACAGCATGGGCCGGAACGCTAATGCTTCAGATGTGACCCAGCCGATACCGTCCGGGAACAAACCCGGGTGGGTGCACGTTGGACAGTTCGACAAACTTGAGCGGACTGAACGCAACTTTCCATTGACGGCACCCCGCCGTCGATGCAAGATTGAGTGCAGTACGCTCAGCACCACTGAGAACCCATATTAGGGAGGAATCACATGGCTCGTGCGGTCGGAATCGACCTCGGCACCACGAACTCGGTTGTAGCGGTCCTCGAGGGCGGCGAACCGGTCGTCGTGGCCAACTCCGAAGGTTCGCGGACCACACCCTCGGTCGTCGCGTTCGCCAAGAACGGCGAGGTGCTCGTCGGCCAGCCTGCCAAGAACCAGGCGGTCACCAACGTGGATCGGACGATCCGCAGCGTCAAGCGCCACGTGGGCACCGATTGGACCGTCGACATCGACGGCAAGGGTTACACGGCCCAGGAGATCAGCGCGCGCGTGCTGCAGAAGCTCAAGCGCGACGCCGAGTCCTACCTGGGTGAAGACATCACCGACGCGGTGATCACCGTCCCCGCCTACTTCAACGACGCGCAGCGTCAGGCCACCAAGGACGCCGGCCAGATCGCCGGCCTCAACGTGCTGCGCATCATCAACGAGCCCACCGCGGCCGCGCTCGCGTACGGCCTGGACAAGGGCGACAAGGAACAGACCATCCTGGTCTTCGACCTCGGTGGCGGCACGTTCGACGTCTCGCTGCTCGAGATCGGCGAGGGTGTGGTCGAGGTGCGCGCGACCAGCGGCGACAACCACCTCGGTGGCGACGACTGGGACGACCGGGTCGTCACCTGGCTCGTCGACAAGTTCAAGAGCACCTCGGGCATCGACCTGACCAAGGACAAGATGGCCATGCAGCGTCTGCGCGAGGCTGCCGAGAAGGCCAAGATCGAGCTGTCCAGCAGCCAGAGCACCAGCATCAACCTGCCCTACATCACGGTCGACGCGGACAAGAACCCGCTGTTCCTCGACGAGCAGCTCACCCGCGCCGAGTTCCAGCGGATCACGCAGGACCTGCTGGATCGCACCCGCGCGCCGTTCCAGAACGTCGTCAAGGACGCCGGCATCTCGGTGTCCGACATCGACCACGTGGTCCTCGTCGGTGGCTCCACCCGCATGCCCGCCGTCGCCGAGCTCGTCAAGGAGCTCACCGGTGGCCGCGAGCCCAACAAGGGCGTGAACCCTGACGAAGTGGTGGCAGTCGGAGCGGCTCTCCAGGCCGGTGTGCTCAAGGGTGAAGTCAAGGACGTCCTGCTGCTCGATGTCACCCCGCTGTCGCTGGGTATCGAGACCAAGGGCGGCGTGATGACCAAGCTCATCGAGCGCAACACCACGATCCC
>CAKZIX010000210.1 GCA_936936565.1 uncultured Nocardiaceae bacterium
CCGAGCGTGTCGGTACCGCAGATCACCTTCAAAAGGCCGTCCTGGGCGAGCTTTTCGATGAGCCGGCGATACTTGGGCAGCATGCCCGCGTGATGCACGCCGATACCGTGCCGCACCAGCCGAGACAAGGTCTTGCCGAATCCGGTGGCGAAACGGAAGCCGCCCAACGCGTCTGCAATCGCCTCCTTCTCCGCCTTCGAAGAGAAATTGACGCTCGTGAGAGCCTGTGCGCGTTCCAACGCCGCGGCCTGCGTGAAATGGACCACGTACACCGGTGCCTGGCTCGTGGTGACCAGTTCTTCGATCGTCTCGCCGATCGGCGTGAGCGCGTACGAAAACAGCAGCGGCACCGGGCGTTCCGTGCCGGTGACCACAGCCGTCGGACGCCCGGTGCGGCGAGTGAGGTCGTCACGGAAGAAGCTGACGTCGCCCAGTGTGGCCGACATCAGCAGGAATTGGGCGCGCGGAAGTTCGAGCAGCGGCACCTGCCAGGCCCAGCCACGGTCGGGTTCGGCGTAGTAGTGGAATTCGTCCATCACCACCTGCCCGACGTTGGCATCCGCGCCCTCGCGAAGCGCAAGGTTGGCAAGGATTTCCGCGGTGGCGCAGATGATCGGCGCATCGGCGTTGACCGACGCGTCGCCGGTGACCATGCCGACCTTGTCGGCGCCGAAGATCTCACACAGTGCGAAGAACTTCTCGCTCACCAACGCCTTGATCGGCGCCGTGTAGAAGGTGCGCTCACCGCGCGCCAGCGCCGCGAAATGCGCCCCCACCGCCACCATAGATTTGCCGGAACCAGTTGGCGTGGCAAGGATCACGTTCGCCCCGGCAACCAGCTCGATGATCGCCTCGTCCTGCGCCGGGTAGAGCGTCAGCCCGCGCGCGCTCGTCCATGCGGTGAACGTCTCGTACAGCCAGTCCGGGTCGTCGCGCGGCTCGATCAGGCCGGCCAGCGAGGTTGCTCCGCCCGATTGCACGCCGCCCAGGTTACGCGGCGTGGCTGCTAGGAGTTGCGTTGGTCCGGGTCGTCGTCGTAGCCGCCCTGTTCGGCGAGGAACCGCTCGAACTCCGCGCCCAGCTCGTCGCCGCTGGGCAGTGGCTCGTCGCCGGCCAGCAGGGGGATCGGCGCCTCCTGGGCGGCCACGAACGAGTCGTACTGGCGCTCGAGCGCCTCAACCACGGCCTCCACCTGCGGGTTGCCGGCGACATGCTCGGCAACCTGCTCGCGCACGCGGGCCGCGGCGGCACCGAGCGCCGTCAAGGGCAGCGACACGTCGCCCGCCGTGCTCACGTTCTCGAGCAGCGTCTGCGCTGCCTCCGGATAGTCGGTTTGCGCCAGGTAGTGCGGCACGTGCACCGAGAACCCCATCGATTCGTGGCCGTGCTGGCCCATCCGGTATTCCAGCAGCGCCGACGCACTGCCGGGCACCTGGATCTCGCCGACCCAGCGCTGATGGTCGGCGATCAGGTCGCGATTGTTGGAGTGGGCGGTGACGCCGAGCGGGCGGGTGTGCGGGATCGCCATCGGGATCGAGCTGAGTCCGATGGTGCGCCGCACGCCGAGTTGCTCGGCCAGCAGCCGCACCGCGGTGGTGAACCGCTCCCAGCGCAGATCCGGCTCCAAGCCCGCAAGCAGCAGGAACGGTGTGCCCACCGCGTCCTTGACGGCGTAAAGGTTCAGTTCCGGATCGCGGTAGTCCGAGAAGTGGTCGGTGTCGAAGGTCATCACCGGCCGGCGCGACCGGTAGTCGAGCAGCTCGTCGACGTCGAACGAGGCGACCAGCTCGGTGTCGAGCGTGGCGCGCAAATGTTCGGTGGCCAGCCGCACGGCGTGCCCGGCATCGGTGAATCCCTCGAGCCCGTGTACCAAAATCGGGCCGAGCCCATCGGGGGAGGACAGTTGGGGGGCAGGGAACTCCAGCTCGTACATTCTCGACTGTTCGTCCATCGAGGTCTCCTCTCGCCTCCATCCAGTGTCCCTCAGGTGTTACCCGTTGGTACAACCCCCCGTTGCCGCCGTGGCTTCCCGTCGTGGCGGGCGCTCGATGGCAGAGTGAGCATTATGCGCATGCGGGTGGCGATGGCGGTGGTAGCGGTGTGTGCCACCGCGTGTTCGTCGACGGTGTCCGGGGACCCGAAACCCGCCGCCGCGCCCGCACCGCAGCGCATCGACGCCCCGCTGAGCTCGCTGTTGCTGGACCCGGCGGTGTTTCCGGCCCGATACTCCGCGCTCGTGCTGCCGCCGCAGGCGGTCGCGCAGGCGGCCGCCGATCTGACCGGTGTGGCAACCGGCGCGACCGTCGCACCGGACACGTGCAAGCCGCCGGGCCGGCCGACCGGACCCGACGGCACCGCGATGGTGGTAGGTACCGACAATGCAAGTCGCGCAACGATTTCGGTCGAGCTCACTCGTTCGGAACGGCCGCTTTCGGTGCGTCGGGCGCAGTTGGCCGACTGCGGTGAAATGACGGTGACCAACAGCGGTGCCACCTCGACGGTGCGCACGGAGCTGTTGCCGCCGCCGACGGTGCGCGCCGACGACAGCGTGGCGATCAGGCAGACCGTCGCGTCCGCATCCGTGCAGCAGACGATGACGACATTGCTGGCCCAAGTCGGCGACGTACGGATCGCCTCGACGTTCATGACGTTTCGCGATACACCGCCCGACACGGCCACGCTGGACGAGGTGTTCACCAAGGCCGTGCAGCGCGTGCACGCCGGGTGAGATAGCACACACCACCGATGCGCACGCCGGTTGTCCACAACTGAAATCGCTATCCACAGAAATTGTAAAAGCCCAGGTCGCGGGTCCAGTGGTGGTCCGGACATCGGGCAAGCTCACGGACATGACCTCCGCCCTGACACCACGAACGGTCCGTGTCCGCGATGCCGCCGATCTGATCGCCGCCGTGCCCACGCTTCTCGGTTTCGTGCCCGAGCGCTCAGTGGTACTCGTCGGTGTCGACACCGAGCGCGCCGGGCCGGTAATCCGGCACGACATCGTGCTCGCCGGCGATACCGCGGGCGCGGAGCAAGCGCGGGCGGTCATGCGCGCGATTCTCGAACAGTGCGCCGCGGTGTGCGCCCGCGAACGCGCCGGCGCGGTCGCGGCAGTGGTGGTCGACGATCGGGCTGGCACCGGCCGAGCGCCGTTCCGGCGGCTCGCCGCCGAGTTGCACACCTGTCTGACCGCGCACGGGATCCGGCTGGTGGGTGCGCATGCCGCGCCGGCGCTCGCCGCAGGCGGGCAGTGGTGGAGTCTCGGTACCGACGGCGCCACCGGCGTTCTCCCGGATCCGTTCAGTTCGCCGCTCGCGGTCGCCGCCATCGCGGAGGGACGCGTCGTGCATCGGTCGCGGCGCGCGCTGGCCGACATCCTGGCGTGCCGCAACCCCGCCGAGCGCGATCGTGTCGAGGCGCTGCTCGCCGCCACCGACCGCGCGGTACGGCCGGACCGCACGCCGGTGTCGGCCGGTGCACACCGGCTGCGGCGGCTGCTGGCGCAGCTCACCGGGGCCGGCGGGCAGCGGCTGTCGGCCGCCGAGGTAGCCGAGCTGGCGCTCGCCCTGACCGACACACGTGTGCGCGATGCCGCGCTGGCGCTGGTACTCACCGTGCACGCCGCGGCCGCCGAAGCGCTGTGGCTGCAGCTGGTCCGGGTGCTGCCGGCTCCGGAGCGAGCCGAGGCCGCGATGCTGTACGGCTTCTTCGCGTACGTGCGCGGCGACGGGGCGATTGCCGCTGTCGCCGCAGACGCCGCGCTGCAGGCCGATCCCGGCCACGTCATGGCGAATCATCTCGACGTCGCGGTCCGGGCCGGGCTGTCGCCGGACGTGCTCGTCGAGGTGGCCAGGTCGGGATACGATGCAGCCGCCGGGCTCGGTGTCGCCCTGCCGCCGGCGGTGCTGCCGTGAGGCAGCGCGCGCGGTCGTTACACGCGCGCGGAGTGCGCGCGATCGCCCAACTGCTGCAGGTAGGCCCACGCATCGGTCACGATCTCGTCCAGCGCGGTGTGCTGCGGATGCCAGCCGAGCTCGGTGACGGCCCGCTCGCTCGAGGCCACGAGCACCGCCGGATCACCCGCTCGCCGGGCCGCATCGACTGCCGGGATCGCTCGCCCGGTCACCCGCTCGCAGGCCGAAATCACTTCGCGCACACTGAATCCGGTGCCGCTACCCAAGTTGTAGATGCGGTGTGTGCCGGCGGCAGAGGCGCCCAGTGCGAGCACGTGCGCTTCGGCGAGATCACGAATGTGGATGTAGTCGCGAATCGCCGTGCCGTCCGGCGTGGGGTAATCGGTGCCGAACACGGAGATCGACTCGCGGTGCCCGGCCGCCACCTGCAGCACCAGCGGGATCAGGTGCGTCTCGACGATCCGGTTCTCACCGAAACCCGCGTACGCACCCGCGACGTTGAAGTAGCGCAGACTCGTCGCGCCGAGCCCGTGCGCCACCGCATAAGACGTGATCACGTGGTCGATCGCCAGCTTGGAGGCGCCGTACGGATTGGTCGGGCGTGTGGGATCAGCCTCGCTGATCGGGCTGTTCTCCGGCTGACCGTAGGTCGCCGCGGTGGAGGAGAACACGAGCTTGCCCACCCCCGCCGAGCGCATCGCTTCGAGCAGCTCCAGAGTGGTGACAACGTTTCCGTACCAATACTTTTCGGGTTCCTGCACCGACTCACCCACCAGCGAGCGAGCGGCGAAGTGCAGCACGCCGTCGAACGGAACGGCCGCATCGAGCACCTTCGGCGCCAGGTCGCCGACATCACCCTGCACGAATTCCGCACCCTCGGGCACGGCGTCGGCATTACCCGTCGACAGATCGTCGAGCACCACCACGTCGTGCCCGCGCTCGAGCAGCACCTTCGCGCACACGCTGCCCACATAACCGGCGCCGCCGGTAACCAGGAGTTTCACGTCTCAGACCCGCTTTACCGCAACCGCGTGGGACATTTCCTCGTTCAACTCGAACCCGTCGTGACCGGGCACGCTGATCAGCACGCCGCCGTGGCGCGCCTCCACGGTCACGCGCGCGTCCGGCACCACGCCGGCCTCGCGCAGCTGCCGGATGACCAGCGGATCCGTCTGAATGTGTTCGGCCAGGCGCTTGATCACGACGGCACATTTGGTGCCCACCGGAATATCGGTGAGCCGCACCAACTGCTCGGCGTTGGTGTCGTCCGGCGCCACACCCAGCTCGTCGAGGCCGGGGATGGGATTTCCGTACGGCGACGTCGTGGGGTGATTGAGCACCTCCACCAAGCGGCGCTCGACCTGCTCGCTCATCACGTGCTCCCAGCGGCACGCCTCGGCGTGCACGTCTTCCCAGTCCAGCCCGATCACATCCACGAGCAGACGCTCGGCGAGGCGATGCTTGCGCATGACGGCGATGGCACGGCTGCGGCCCTTGTCGGTGAGCTCGAGATGCCGATCGCCCGCAACCTGGACCAGTCCGTCGCGCTCCATGCGGGCGACGGTCTGGCTCACCGTGGGGCCACTCTGCTCCAGACGCTCGGCGATGCGAGCCCGCAACGGGACCACGCCCTCTTCTTCGAGGTCGTAGATCGTCCGGAGGTACATCTCCGTCGTGTCGACAAGATCCTTCACCCGCACATCCCCTTCGTCACGCGGAAAGTCTACCGGCGGCACCGTACGGCGCAGCCGCACGCGTCCACACGCCTCTCGCAACTGTTCGGCCAGCTAGCGGGGCCACCGAACGGCCCGCGCGACGTACACCGGATTCGTCGTGCGCCGAACGAACTCCGATTCGTACAACACTCGTTGCCGCTCCGATCTTCCCAGCGCACCAGTAACTTGAACCTCATGAGTTCATCGGGCCGAGCCGTGATCTGGAGTCCGGACTATCTCGGCTACACCTGGGCCCCGGGCCACCCGATGAACCCGGTCCGCCTCGATCTCACCATGCGGCTGGCGCGGGCGCTCGGGCTGTTCGATCGCGCCGACGTGGTGGCACCCGTCGCGGCCACCGACGCCGAGCTCGCACGCATCCACACGATCGACTACATCGCCGCGGTGAAGGCGGCAGGTGCACAGCCCGCGCCACCTGTGGGGCTCGGGCCGAGCGCGCCGTTCGGGCTGGGCACCGACGACAATCCGATCTTCGCGCGCATGCACGAGGCCGCCGCCGTGATCACCGGCGGCACGCTCGAGGCGGCCCGGGAGCTTGCCGACGGCCGCGCCCTGCGCGCGGTCAGCATCGGCGGCGGCATGCATCACGCGATGCCGTCGGCGGCGTCGGGCTTCTGTGTCTACAACGACGTCGCCGTCGCGATCTCCTGGTTGCTGGACCACGGATTCGAGCGCATCGCCTACCTCGACGTCGACGTGCACCACGGCGACGGCGTGCAGCATGCGTTCTACGACGATCCGCGGGTGCTCACCGTTTCGCTGCACCAACACCCGCGCACGCTGTGGCCCGGTACCGGCTGGCCGGGGGAACGGGGCACCGGCGCCGGGGAGGGGTACGCGATCAACGTTCCACTGCCGCCCGGGACCCCGGACGCGTTGTGGCTGCGCGCTTTCCACGCCGTGGTCCCCGGCGCGGTGGCGGCGTTCGAGCCGCAGCTCGTCGTGAGCCAGTGCGGTGTCGACACCCACGCCGACGACCCGCTCGCCGACCTGGCGTTGCACGTGGACGGGCACCGCGCCGCGTTCCTGGCCATGCGCGAACTGGCCGACCGGCACTGCGGGGGGCGCTGGCTTGCCGTCGGTGGCGGGGGATACGGGTTGGTGCGTGTGGTGCCACGATCGTGGACCCACCTCGTTGCGGCGGTACTCGACCTCGACCTCGAGCCGAGCACGGCCGTGCCGTCGGACTGGATCGCGCACGTGCGCGCCATCGCACCGCGGGCCGATCCGCCGACCACCATGGGTGAGGGAATCGACGTCACCGTCCAGCGGTGGGACGGCTCCGGACCTGCCGACGATGCGCCGCTGGCCGCCTACGTCGACGAAATGATCGAAGCGACCCGCCGTTCGGCGTTCCCACTGCTCGGCCTGGATCCGGAAGACCCCCGTGACTGACACCGCCGAAGCCGCGCATCCCGAACACTGGTCGGCCGACGTCCTCGCCGCCGACGGGCGCGTGGTGCATGTGCGTCCCATCCGCACCGACGACGGCGAGCGGTTGATCGACTTTCACGCCGAGCTGTCGCCACGGACCCGCTATCTGCGGTGGTTCGGTCCGTACCCGCAGCTGTCGCCGCGCGACGTGCACCGCGCCACGCACGTCGACCACCACGATCGGGTCGCCCTCGTCGCCGAACTCGGCGGGGCGATCATCGCGATGGGCATCTACGAAGGCATTCCCAGCGACTACGAGTCCCGCGCGAGCGATCCTGGCCGGCGGGCCGCCGAGGTGGCGTTCGTCGTCGCCGACGCGCACCAGGGCCGCGGGCTCGGCTCGGTCCTGCTCGAACACCTCGCCGGCGCTGCCGCCGAGAACGGCATCGAACTGTTCACCGCCGAGGTGCTGGCCGAGAACTCGGCGATGGTGCAGGTTTTCCGGGACGCCGGCTACCAGCTCAGCCGCAGCAGCGACGGCTCCACCCTGCACCTGGAATTCGCCATCGATCCGACGGATGCTCTTCTCTCCGTGCGAAATTCGCGCGAGCGTGCGTCCGAGGCGCGCAGCGTGCGCAATCTGCTGATGCCCACGTCCATCGCGGTCATCGGGGCTTCCACGAATCCGGGCAAGGTCGGCAACGTGGTGCTGCGCAACCTGCTCGACGGCCGGTTCGAAGGTCCCGTGTTCCCGGTCAACGCGGCGCACCGGTCGGTGCTCGGGGTGCGCGCCTACGCCACCGTGCGCGACATCCCCGACAACGTCGATCTCGCCGTCGTCACGGTGCCCGCCCACGCCATCGACTCGGTGCTCGACGACTGCCTCGCCAAAGGGGTGCAGGGCCTGATCGTGATCACGTCGGGATTCGCCGAATCCGGCGCCGACGGCGTCGCGGCCGAACAACGACTGCTGCACAAGGCCCGCGGCAACGGAATGCGCCTCGTCGGGCCGAGCGCACTCGGCATCGCCAACACCGCGCCCGCGGTCCGGCTCAACGCCAGCCTCGCCCACACGCTGCCGCGGCGCGGGCGCATCGGCTTCTTCTGCGAGTCCGGGCCGTTGGGCGTGGCCATCCTCGAAACTGCCGCCGCGCGTGGCCTCGGCCTGTCGACGTTCGTGTCCGCGGGCAACCGTGCCGACGTCTCCGGCAACGACCTGCTGCAATTCTGGGACACCGACCCCGACACCGACGTGGTGCTGCTGTATCTGGAAAGCGTCGGTAATCCGCGCAAGTTCTCCCGTGTCGCGCGGCGGCTGGCGCGGTCCAAGCCGATCGTCGCCGTGCGCAGTGCCTACGGCGCCGGCTGGCGGGGCACGTCGTCCGAGGACTCGGTCGCCCGGGATCTGTTCGCGCAGGCCGGCGTGATCGAGGTCGACTCGATCTCCGAATTGTTCGACAGCGCTGCGTTGTTCGCCTATCAACCGCTGCCGAGCGGACCGGGGGTCGCCGTCGTCTGCGACAGCCCCGCGCTCAGTGCGATGACGGCGGCCCTGGTGCAGGCGTCCGGACTCGAGGTAGCCCGGCGCCTGGATCTCGCGCCGGGCACCCCGGCGACCGAGTTCCGGGCCGCTGTCGAGGAAGCGCTCGCCGCCGCAGACGTGCACGCGGTCGTTGCCGTGCTGGCCCCGCCGTTGGGGATCGAGCCCGACGCTGCCGCCGTCGTCCAGGGGTTCGACACGGACAAGCCGCTGCTCACGATCATGCGCGCGGCCGAGGGCTTGCCGCCCGGCTCGACGGTCGACGGAGCCGACGGCAACCCCGGCCGCGGCTCCGTACCGAACTTCACCGATCCGCAGACCGCCGTCCGCGCGCTGGTCCGCGCGTGGCGCTACGCCCAGTGGCGGGCGCGGCCGGCCTCGGCGATCACCGACCTCGTGGGACTGCAGGCCCAACGAGCCCGCGAACTGGTGGTGCGCCGCATCGGCGAAACTCCTGGCGAGCATCGGCTCAGCGACGCGGACGTCGTGGAATTGTTGTCCTGCTACGGAATTGGTGTCGTCGACTTCGTGGAGGTCACCGACGCCGCGGAGGCGGTGGCGGCCGCCGAGCGGCTGGGATACCCGGTCGCGGCGAAGGCCACCGGGGCGACGTGGCGGTCACGCCCGGACATGAGCGGCGTGCGCCTGGACCTCGCGAACGCCGAGGCGGTGCGGCACGGATACTCCGACCTGGCGCAGGTCACCCGCAGCACACGGGTGCACATCCAGCGGATGGCGCGGCGCGGGATCGGCTGTTCGATTCGGGTGCAGGACGATCCGTCGTTCGGGTCGGTTGTCGCGTTCGGCATGTCGGGCGTGCTGCCCCAGCTGCTCGGCGACCGGGCGCACGCGGCGCTGCCGCTCACCGTCGACGACGCGACACGGCTGATCGAGGCACCGCGCTCGGCGCCGATGCTCGGCGGGTACGGGCTGTCCGAACCGGTGGACAAGGCTGCGCTGGTGGACATCCTGGAGCGCATCTCGGCACTGTGCGAGGACAATCCGGAGGTGCGCGAGCTCGCATGCGAGCCGGTGCTGGCCTCCGGGCGTGGCGCCGACGTGCTGCACGCGACGATCCGGATCGGTCCGGTGCCGACGCGCCCCGACATCGGGCCGCGCCGGATCGATTGAGCCGGGGCAGTAGCGTTCGGTATGTGACCACACCTCAGGACGTGATCGATGCGGTGGGGCAGGCGACCGAACGCCTGCTCGACACGGCCGGGATGCTCGACGACGCGGCGCTCGGGGGCGCCTCGCTGTGTGCGGGCTGGACCCGGGGACACGTGCTCACCCACCTCGCCCGCAACGCCGACAGCCTCGTCAATTTGCTCATCTGGGCCCACACCGGAATCGAAACACCGCAATACGCAAGCACTTTCGTGCGCGACGCCGACATCGCCGAAGGGGCGCCGCGCCCGCTGGCCGAACAGGTCGACGACCTGACCGCCGCCGCGCGCCGGTTTCACGGCCTGGCGCAGACGCTCGACGCGGCGGCGTGGGCGGCCACCGTGCGCAACCGCCGGGGCGACGACGTCAGCGCCTCGTTCGTGCCGTGGATGCGTCTGCGTGAAGTCGAGATTCACCACGTCGATCTCGCCGCCGGATACACCCACAAGGACTGGCCCGACACCTTCGTCGACCGACTGCTTCCCGAGGTGGCGACCGACTTCGCGGGCAAGGACTTTCCCGCCGTCCGAATCATCGCTGCGGACAAGGACTTTCAGGCGACCGTCGGCTCCGGTGCGCCGGCGGTCACGGTGTCCGGGACGGCTGGCGCGATCATCGCGTGGCTGATCGGCCGGGCGCACGGCGACGACCTCGACGTCAGCGGTGGTGCACTCCCGGCGCCTGCGGCGTGGAAGTAGTACCGGGGACGAAGCCCCTATTATTCTGGGGGCCATTCCCTCCGGTATGTGTGCGCACGGGCCGGTCGCATGAAAGATGGGTGTCATGCCGCGGATTCGCGCTGCCACGACCGCCGACGTCGCGACGATCGGTGCGCTGATCGCCGCGGCCTTCGCCGAGGACGAGGTGCTGGCGCAGGTCTGGCCGTTCGGATGCGCCGGACGTGCGGCGCGCATGGCCGACTACTTCGCCGCCAATGTCCGGTTGCATCATCTGCCCGCCGACGCGGTGACCGTGGCCGAAGACGACGACCGCATCGTGGGTGTGGTCGTGTGTGATCCGCCGGGTTCGTCGCAGCCGACGCCGCTGGGATGGGCCCGGTCGGTGCCGTCGAGCGTGCTGTCGATTCGCGCCCGCCTGATTGCCGCGGTGCGCTTGCGCCGCGCCCTCGACGAGGCGCAACCGGTGCAACCGCATTGGTACGGCGCGCTCGTCGCGACCAGTCCCGACCACCGTCGTCGCGGAGTCGCGCGGGCGCTGATCGGGCACGCGTTGCGCCGCTGCGACGCGGCTGGGGAACCGGTGTTCGCCGTTGCCCCGGACCCGGTGCTGTGTCCGTACCTGCATTCGGTGGGATTTCGCGACGCCGGCGGCACGATCGAGGTGGACGGCCACGAACTGTGGCCCCTCTGGCGCGAGCCCAACCCGTAACCCGCCCGGACTATGCGCGGCAGCCGCGCGAAACCTGCTCGCGAGCGAAGGCGGTTGCCAGCGAGCAGCAGGCGGGGATGTCCGCTCGTCGCGCGTCGCCCGGTCGAGCCGTACAGAGCCGCTGCGTGCGGAGCGGTGCGGAAGGCACGGCGCGAAACGTGGGGGGCGGGTGATGATGGCGGGGCTCGAACGTTGGGAGTCGCCGAGGATGGCAGCGCGTGGAGCGTTGCGAGCGGGTGATGATGGCGGGGCTCGAAACGTTGCGAGCCGCCGAGGATGGCAGGGTGCGAAACGTTGCGAGCGGGTGATGATGGCGAGGCTGCTCACCGGGGATGTCCGGTCGCATCGCGTCGCCCCGGCTGGACGCGGAGGACGTTCGCGCGCGTCGCCCGGTCTGCGACCGAGGAGCGATTCGCGAGCGCTGGCGAGCGGAGCGACGAGGGAAGACCGGGCGGGAAGCGCGCGAACCGCCGAGCGCAGCGAGGCCAAAATGAGGCCGACCGGACCGCGGTCCTGGAGGGGGTCAGGACTCACACGATCCGGCCGGCATCTCGGTGCGGACCCAGCGCGCCGCAAGGCACGTCGTCCGCGCAGCGTGGGCGACGCCCCCGTCGCTTCCGGCTGCGGGCTTTTCGGTCAGCTGGCGTAGGCGCGCAATCGCTCGGCGCGATCACCCTTGCGCAGCTTGGTCATGACCTCGCGTTCGATCTGGCGGACTCGTTCGCGGGAGAGCCCGAACAGCTTGCCGATCTGGTCGAGGGTGCGCGGTTGCCCGTCGTCGAGCCCGAATCGCAGGCGGATCACTTGCTGTTCGCGTTCGTCGAGCGTGGCGAGTACCTGCCGGACGTCGTTGTGCAGCAGCCCGGCGATCACCGCGGACTCGGCCGAGGTGGCCTCGGAGTCTTCGATGAAGTCGCCCAGGGGGGCTTCTTCGTCGCTGCCGACGGGCATGTCGAGGCTGACCGGATCGCGGCTGTGGTCGAGCAGGTCGGCGATCTTGTGTGCCGGGATGCCCGATTCGGCGGCGAGTTCGTCGTCGGTGGCTTCGCGGCCGAGCTGCTGGTGCAGTTCTCGCTTGATGCGGGCGAGCTTGTTGACCTGCTCGACGAGGTGCACGGGCAGCCGGATGGTGCGGCTCTGGTCCGCCATGCCGCGGGTGATGGCTTGACGGATCCACCAGGTGGCGTAGGTCGAGAACTTGAAGCCCTTGGTGTAGTCGAACTTCTCCATCGCGCGGATGAGGCCGAGGTTGCCTTCCTGGATGAGGTCCAGCAGCGGCATGCCGCGGCCGGTGTAGCGCTTGGCCAGGGAAACCACGAGCCGCAGGTTGGCCTCGAGCAGGTGCGCTCGCGCGGACTGCCCTTCGCGCACGATGATTGCCAGGTCGCGCTTGCGGGCTGCCGGGATCCGCTTGGTCGTCTCCAGCACGTGCTGCGCGTAGAGCCCCGTCTCGATCCGCTTCGCCAGTTCCACTTCCTGCTCGGCCGTGAGCAACGCGGTGCGACCGATTCCGTTGAGGTACACACGTACCAGATCGGCGGCGGGGCTCTGGGCGTCGAGATCGGAATCCGTGGGGCGCACGGCGATGGTGTCGGGGCTTGTCATGACTTGCCTCCCTGAGTCGGTGTTCTCACTGGGATCAACGGCCCCCGTAGGAGAAAAGTTCCCGCACATCGGCTCGACAAACCCGGTTGACCTGCGCTTATCAGCGTGGGGCCCTGAGAACTTGCTGAGAAAGGCGAACGTTGGAACCGCCCGGATCAGACGGGTACGACCAGGCCGTGCCGGATCAGCGCCTCGACCACCGCGGCGGCGGCCGCGGCGTCGACGTCGAGCAGCTGTGCGGCGTCGGCAACGGTCAGGACACCACTGCTCAGCGCGCCGACGAGCCGTGCGGTGAGATCGTCGGCCTCGTGCTGCCAGGCCGGCCCGTCACCGCGGTGCAACCGCACGACCACTTCGCGCCATCCGGTCTCGCCGGGCAGCGACACCCGTTCGAGCGCCGTGGCGGGGTCCAGTGTCAGCCGGCCGTCGAGCACGTCGTGGTCGCGCAACCATGCCGAGCGCGTGAAGTAGCCGGGCACTTCGGCGCCGAGTGGATCGTCGAAGCCGTGCGTGAGGTCTTCGGCGAGCACCTGAGTGGGTCCGTCGATGCGGCGCAGGAACACGAATCCGAACCCGATGCCGTCGACGTCGGCTGCGGCGAGGTCGTCGAGCCACTGTTCGGCGCGCTGCTGGGCGACCGGCGTGCGCGGGTCCAGGCCGGCGTCGCGCAGCCAGGTGCCGACGTAGAGCGCGGGCTCGGCGACGTCGCGCTGCACGATCCAGGCGTCGACACCGGTGTCGGGCAGCCACGCCGCGACGCGCCGGCGCCAGTCGTCACCCGAGGTGTGCAGCCAGGACGCGAGCAGTGCGGCGGTCCCGCCGGGTGCCAGGTGCCGCGGCACGGTCGACACGACCAGCTCGCTCGCCCCGTCGAGGTGCAGGCCGGAGTCGCGGTAGGTGTGTTCGACGCGGCCGGCGCCGACGACGAACGGCGGGTTGGCGACGATCTGGTCGAATTCGGCGCCGGCCACGGGTTCGAACCAGGATCCGTGCCGCAGGTCGAGCGTGAGGCTGTTGAGCTGTGCGGTCGCCGCGGCCAGCCGCAGGGCGCGCTCGTTGACGTCGGTGCCGACGACGTGGTCGGCGTACCCGCTGGCGTGCACGGCCTGAATGCCGCAACCGGTTCCGAGATCGAGCACCCGGGCCACGGGCGCGGTGGGCGTGGCGCGCAGCAGGGACAGCGAGGCGTGGCCGACGCCGAGGACATGATCGACACCGATCGGCCGCGGACGCAGGCTGCCGTCGAGGTCGGAGATGATCCACCGGTTGCCGGCGCCGACGTCGAGCGGGCGCACGTCGAGCGCGGTGCGGACCTCGTCGCCGTCTCGTTCGAGCAGTCCGGCGGCCCGCGCGTCGTCGACCCGCAGCGCGCGAAACGCTTGGGCGGCTTCGGATTCGGGCACCGGGTCGGCGAGCAGGAACAGTCGGATCAAGGTGCCGAGCGCGCCCGCACCGCGGGCGGCGCGCCGCGCGGGCACCGGCTCGCCGCGCCCGAGTGCGGCGTGGGCGTCGGCGCCGAGGACGTCCAGGACGGTGTCGGCGTCGTAGCCGGCCGTGACGAAGGCGTCGCGCAGGTCGTCGCAGATGTCGAGCAGCACGCGATGATTGTGCCCGCCCGGCGGTGGGTTGCGGCTCAGGTGTCCAGGTGTGGGCGCGCCCCGGATTCGATGGCGCGCGCGTCGACCGTCTGCCGGTAGAGGCTGGGCTCGTCGCGCTTGCGCGGCGGACGGTCGTTGGCGATGAGCACCGCCATCCACGGCAGCGGGATCGACGCCGCCAGGATGATGATCGCGGCGAGCGGCGAATCGAAGGAGCTGTAGGCGATGCCGGCGCCGAACAGGCACGGAATCCGGAACGACATGATCGTCAGATAGCGGCGCACCCGCGCTCGGTGCTGATCTTCGATCGATTCCGCGGCAGTGGTGATGAGCGCCGGATGCTCGGAAGTGCCCTCGTCGGAGTCTCCGAAGCCTACGCGCCGTGCCATGTCTCCACTGTCCCACGCTCGAAGATCGACTGCACGGACGGTCTCCATACTTTGGGGTATGCGCATCGACATACACCCCGGTACGTTCGGAACTGCCGGCGAGATCCGCCGGCACCTTTTCCCTGGGAGGCACACATGCGGAACACCATGCGAATCGCAGCCGTGACGGCGGCGCTCGGCGCGGCACTCGCGTTCGGCGCGGCCGTGGCGGCGGCCGCCGACGGCACCGACGGCACCCGCGTCACCAGCGACTCGTCGATCTACGGCACCGACGGCACACGGGTGACGAGCGACTCGTCGATCTACGGCACCGACGATCGCGAGCTGAGCCGGCCCGACGATCGCGAGCTGGCCCAGCCCGACGACCGCGAGCTGTAACCCTGAAGACCCGGAGCGCTCGGCATGCCGGGCGCTCCGGCAGGCACAATGGGAACGTGGCTACGCAAACCGACGTTCGTCCCGATTCGGTCACCGACGAGTCGACCGGCGACGACATTCCCAAGTACTTCCACTACGTGCGCAAAGACCGGATCGCCGAAAGTGCGGTCATGGGCACGCACGTGGTTGCGCTGTGCGGCGAGGTGTTCCCGGTGACGCGCTCGCCCAAGCCCGGTTCGCCCGTGTGCCCCGAGTGCAAAAAGGTCTACGAGACACTCAAGTGAGCCGACGTCCCGCGAGTTGATGGTTGGGTACGTACTTCGGGGCAATTTCGTACGTAACCATCGACTCGCCGAGACGTTTGACGGGTCAGGGTTGGTCGCTGGGGGCGGACTCGTTGGCCGGGCGTTCGGTGACGGCGCGTATGCGGTCGGCGGCTACTTTGATGGGGGCGGTGGCGATCTTCTTGGTGGCGGGGATGACGCCGTCCTCGGTCTGGGTGGCCAGCCACTCCTTGACCTGCTCGATGCGGGTCGCGCGCGCGGGCCAGAACTCCTGGATGGTGGCGTTGAATTCGGCGCCCAGGATGATCGCGAAGCCGAGGAAGAACGCGAACAGCAGAAACGCGATCGGGGTGGCGAGCGCGCCGTACGGAACGCCGGAATCGGCGGCCCAGTTCAGGTAGCGCCGCAACACCCAGCTTGCGGCCATGAAGAACACACCGGCCAGCAGTGCGCCGCCGATAAGACGGTGGAACGGCAGCGAACGGTGCAGCGCGAGTTTGTACAGCAGCGCCAGGCCGACGATGAGCAGCAGGCCGACGCCGGGGTAGTAGAAGACGTCGATCAGTTGCATGCCGACGTCCTGCCACGACGACGGCAACGCCCGTCCCAGCAGTGTCGGCCCGATCGCGATCACCGGCAGCACGAATACCGCGACGATCAGGAACATCACATACAGCAGCAGCGCGAAGATGCGCTGCCACACCGGGTTTCGGGCATCTTGCTGGCCGTGTGCCTCGGTGATGGAGTCGACGAAGGTGGCCATCGCCGACGAGCCCGCCCACAGCGACAGCACGAAGCCGAACGACACCACCTCGGCGCGGCCGCGCTGCAGCACGTCGTTGACGGTGGGCGCGATGAGCTGGTCGACGACGCTGGGGCTGAAGGCGTCCCGGCTGACGGTGATGATCTTCGATTCGACGATGTCGAGCGTGTCGGGCCCGAACCAGCCGCTGACGTAGCCGAGGCTGCCGAGCAGACCCAGCAGCAGCGGCGGCAGAGACAGGGTTTGCCAGAACGCTGCCGTAGCCGACTTGGCGAAGATGGTGTCGTCCCACGACTTGACGAGCGTGCGCCACATCACCTGCCACATCCGGCGCAGCGGTGACGTGCGCTCGGCCGCAGGCGCGGCGGGTGTCTCTTCGGTCATGATGACTCCAGCATTCCGCACGCAACCCGTCCGGGCGAGTGCGCCACGCTGTGGTGTCTGCCTCGGGGGTTGGTGTCGTGGCGGGGTGCGCGGCTAAGCTCGCATCCGTCCGAATTGCACAGCGCGAGAATGGAGCCGGGGACTTCGTGGTGAGCCACTCAGCTCCTGTCGGCAGCCTGCGCGCCTGGCAGCGCCGCGCCCTGACGAAGTATCTGTCGACGAAACCGCGCGATTTCCTGGCCGTCGCGACCCCGGGCGCCGGCAAGACAACCTTCGCGCTGCGGTTAGCGGCCGAGTTGCTCGCCGATCGCACCGTCGATCAGGTCACGGTGGTGGCGCCCACCGAACATCTCAAGCACCAGTGGTCGGATTCGGCCAAGCGCCTCGGCGTTGCGCTGGACTCGCGGTTCTCCAATTCGACGGGCCAGACCTCGGCGGACTATCACGGTGTCGTCGTCACCTACGCGCAGGTGGCCGCGCACCCGACCCGGCACCGGGTGCGCACCGAGAACCGGCGCACGCTGGTGATTCTCGACGAGATCCACCATGCCGGCGACGCGAAGAGCTGGGGCGATGCCACCCGGGAGGCCTTCGGCGATGCCACCCGGCGCCTGGCGCTCACGGGGACCCCGTTTCGCAGCGACGACAGTGCGATCCCGTTCGTCACCTACGAGCCGGAACCCGGTGGGCTGCAGCGCTCCAAGGCCGACCATTCCTATGGCTACTCCGAGGCGCTGGCCGACGGGGTGGTCCGGCCGGTCGTCTTTCTGGCGTACTCGGGTGAGGCGCGCTGGCGCGACAGCGCGGGCGAGGAGTTCAGCGCGCGCCTGGGCGAGCCGCTGGATGCCGCGCAGACCGCCCGCGCCTGGCGCACGGCACTCGATCCGCACGGCGACTGGATGCCGGCGGTGCTGCAGGCCGCCAACGTCCGGCTGCTGCAGAAGCGCGCCGGTGGCATGCCCGATGCCGGCGGGCTCGTCATCGCCACCGACCAGACGATGGCCCGCGCGTATGCCGAACTGCTGGAAGCGATGACCGGCAGCAAGCCGGCGCTGGTGTTGTCCGACGACCCGGGCAGTTCGGCGCGCATCGGCGAGTTCGCCGCGAGCGAGCAGCCCTGGATGGTGGCGGTGCGCATGGTGTCCGAGGGTGTCGACGTGCCGCGCCTGGCGGTCGGGGTGTACGCGACGAGCGCGTCGACGCCGCTGTACTTCGCGCAGGCGATCGGCCGGTTCGTGCGAGCCCGCAAGCCAGGGGAGACGGCAAGCGTGTTCCTGCCGTCGGTGCCGGTGCTGCTGGATCTGGCCGCGCAGCTGGAACGCCAGCGCGACCACGTGCTGGGCAAGCCGCATCGAGAGTCCAACGGCCTCGACGACCAGCTCCTCACCGATGCGAACAAGCAGCAGGACGAACCCGGGGAAGACGAGCTGCCGTTCGTCTCGCTCGGCGCGGAGGCCGAACTCGACCAGGTGATCTACGACGGCTCCTCGTTCGGCACCGCCGCGCTGGCCGGCAGCGCCGAGGAGGCCGACTACCTGGGCATCCCGGGTCTGCTCGACGCCGAGCAGATGCGCACACTGCTACGCGACCGGCAGTCCAAGCAGCTCGAGAAGCAGGCGGCCGGCGCCGAGGCGCAGCCGGTGGTGGAGCGCGTGGTGCGCAGCGACAAACTCGTCGAGCTGCGCCGCGAACTCAACTCGCTGGTCGCGATGCATCATCATCGCACCGGCAAGCCGCACGGGGTGATCCACGGCGAGCTGCGCCGCCAGTGCGGCGGCCCACCGACCGCGATCGCGACGGCCGAACAGCTCGAGGAGCGAATCGCCGCCCTGCGCCGCTGGTAGTTACCGGGCGTGCCAGACGGGGCTGTCGACGAAATGGTTGTCGAATCGCTCCTGCTCGGCGAAGAACTCGGCGACGCCGATGTCGCCCCGGCGGAACCGTTCGGCCAGGCGGAAATACTCGAATCGTTCGAGGCCGGGGGTGAACAGCACGAGCACGTCCGCGAACGATGCGGCAGGCGCCGCCCAGGCATGCGTTACGCCCGGCGGGACCAACAGAAAGTCGCCGGCGCCGAGCTCGGTCATGTCGTCGCCGGCAAGCACCCGCAAGCGTCCGCCCAGCATGTAGAACAGCTCCGCGGACGTGCAGTGGTAGTGCGGCGGCGGGCCGTCGGTGCCGGCCGACAGGTAGGCCCGGTTGGCGCTGAGCACGCCGCCGGTCGTGGTGTGGTCGGCGTAGAGCCGCACGCCGATGGTGTCGAGCGTCTCGGCGTCGTCGTGCCGAACGAGCAGTGCTCCGGCCATGGTGATCGTCCCTCCCGAAATTCGATGCGTCACCGAGCAGACGAGATGCGGGGCGACGTTGTGACAGCCGCTGGTCCGGGGCACAAAAAAGCACCCGGCCGAGACGGCCGGGTGCTGGGACGGACGAGGACTACAGGGCCGGAGCGGACTCGGAATCGACGATCGCTTCCAGCTCGCGCAGGCGATCGCTGTGCTCGTTGGCGTGGTGCTGGCAGAACAGCAGCTCGCCACCGCTGGGGAGGGTTACGCGCACGCGCGCACCGGCACCGCAGCGATCACAGCGATCGGCGGTCGTCAGTGCAGTTTTCGGATCGCTGGTCAACGTGGTCGACATGGCATTTCCTCCGTCCTGGCTCTGGGTTGTTGTACCCGTGCCTAGGGCCTCTCCGCCGCCTGAGTTTGCTGCGGTTTATCCACTCTGTCAGACGAATGGCGTGCGCGCTTTGTTCCCGTGCGGAGTTTCACATTGCCGAAACGCCCCGTCGTGTGATGAGTATTACCCGGTTTGGGGGCAGTCACTCCCGCCGCTCGCGGGCCAGGATCGCCGCTTGCACGCGCGACTGCAGGCCGAGTTTGGTCAGCACGCGCGACACGTGTGTCTTGACCGTCGTCTCGCCGATGTACAGCCGCGCGGCGATCTGTGCGTTGCTCAATCCGTCGCCGAGGCAGGCCAGCACATCGCGCTCGCGGTCGGTGAGCTCGTCGAGGCCGGGCGGTTGCTCGGCGGTGGCCTGCGGGGTCGC
Organism: uncultured Nocardiaceae bacterium; assembly: GCA_936936565.1. Taxonomy (GTDB): domain Bacteria; phylum Actinomycetota; class Actinomycetes; order Mycobacteriales; family Mycobacteriaceae; genus CAKZIX01. The sequence goes on from CAKZIX010000210.1 coordinate 19,574, forward strand.
GGCGAACGCGTCGATCAGCGTGCGGGTGACCTGCGGCGCCAGCACCCCGTCCCCGGCCGCGACCGCACGGATCGCGGCGACGATGGCATCGGCGGTCGCCGACTTCAGCAGGAACCCCGACGCGCCGGCCCGCAACGCCCGGAACACGTACTCGTCGATGTCGAACGTGGTGAGCACGAGCACGCTCGCCAGTCCGGCGGCGGTGATCTGGGCGGTGGCGGCGATGCCGTCGACGCCCGGCATCCGGATGTCCATCAGCACCACGTCGGGCCGCAGCGCCCGGGCCTGCGCGACCGCGACGTCGCCGTCCGCGGCCTCCCCGACGACCTCGATGTCGTCGCTGTTGCCGAGAATCATGCGCAGCCCGGTGCGGATGGCCGCGTGGTCGTCGGCGAGCACGACGCGGATCACGCGGGCACCTGCAACGGCAGTTCCGCGCGCACGCGCCAGGTGCGGCCGTCGGGGCCGGCCGTACACCGGCCGCCGAGCAGGGTGGTGCGCTCGCGCATGTTTGCGATGCCAGATTCATGCACTGTCACCACAGGTTTCACGATCTGATTGCAGATGTGCAGGGTCAGCAGGGTGGGTGTGCGGTGCAGCTGCACGGTGACGGGTTGTCGCGGCGCGTGCTTCATGGCGTTGGTCAGTGCCTCCTGAGCGATGCGGTAAGCGGCCTGGTCGACCGCCGTCGGAATGTCGTGCAGCGTGTCGGCTCCGGTGACCTCGACCGCGGTGCCGGCCGCGGCGGCGGACGCGACCAGCAACGGCAGGTGGGCCAGCCGGCGCGGGGCCGCCGGCGCGTCGTCGGATTCCGAGCGCAGCAGCCCGATCATGGCGCGCATCTCCTCGAGTGCGCCGATGCTGTTGGCGCGCACCGATTCCAGGATCTCCGGCACCGAGTCCGGGCTGCGGGTGGCCGCCTCGGACAAAATCGCGATGGCCGACAGGTGCCCAGCGACGACGTCGTGCAGATCGCGTGCCATGCGGTTGCGTTCCTCGGCGACCGCGGCCCGGCGATCCAGCTCGGCGACGACGGTCAGGGCGTGCGCGCGGGCCCGTTCGGCTTCGGCGACGTCGCGGTGGGTGCGCACCGACAGCGCCCACCAGATCGGCAGGCCGAGCCCACCGAACAGGCCCCACGCCGCGAGTGCGACGTCACGCGGGTCGGCGGAGACGATGCCGACGGCGATGCACACGGCCAGCGACACGGTCAGGCTGCACGCGATCACCCGGCGTGCGACCCGCGCCGACGAGTACAGCACGGCGGCGAACACCAGGTCGGCGTAGGCGAGATAGATCGGCACCGAGGCGCCGAGCGCGAGATCGATGCCGAGCGGCACCAGTCCGGCCGACAGCGCGAACACCGGCGCGGCGCGCCGGAACAGCAGCACCGCCGACGCGAGCGCGAGCACGGCGAACCGGATCGGCAGCGCCGTCTCGGCCGCGCGCCCGTCGAGCGGGTACAGCCCGGCGGCGTACAGCAGCGAGCCCACCGTCATCGCGATCAGCGCGACGACGGCGCCCTGCTGCAGCGGACTCAGCCGCTGCCACCATCTCGAAATTCCGCCCGGCACATCCACCATGACAGCACGGCATGCCGAAGCGCCGAATCCGACGAACTGATGAGGTTAGGCTCGAGGTGTGAACGTCGACGTCACACCGTTGCCCGGCATCGGAGTCCGCAAGGACTTCGCGCTGAGTTCCGGCCGCCGGGTGGGTGTCGTTACGCACCGCGACGGTGCCGTGGATCTGATCGTCAGCAAGCCCGACGATCCGGACGCCTCCGCCGCGCAGGTGCCGTTGTCCATCGAGGAGGCCGCGGCCTTGGGCAGTTTGCTGGGCGCGCCGCAATTGGTCGCGCAGCTCACCGAGGAGCATCGCGACCTTCCGGGGATCACCACCAGACAGCTGCCGATCGGCGGGTCCTCGCCCTTCGACGGCCGCAAGCTGGGTGAGACGGCGATGCGCACCCGCACCAAGACGTCCATCGTCGCGGTGATGCGCGCCGGGCAGGTGCACGCCTCGCCCGGTCCGGACTTCACGTTCATCGCCGGCGACGTCCTGGTCGTCGTCGGCACCACCGACGGGCTGGACGCCGCAGCGAAAATTCTCGCCCACGGTTGAGCGATGACCGAACAGGCCGTCGCCCTGATGGAGCTGGGCGCAGTGTTCTTCGCGCTCGGCGTGCTCGGCCGCGTCGCTGGGCGCATCGGGATGTCGCCGATTCCGCTGTATCTGCTGGGCGGGCTGGCGTTCGGGCACGGCGGGTTCGCGCAGTTGGGGGAGGCGGGCGAATTCAGCCACCTGGCGGCCGAGATCGGCGTGGTGCTGCTGCTGTTGATGCTCGGACTCGAGTACACGGCCTCGGAACTGGTGGACGGGATGCGCCGGTCCTGGATGGCCGGCCTGGCCGACATCGTGCTCAACGCGACGCCGGGTGCGCTGGTGGCGCTGTGGCTGGGCTGGGGTCCGGTGGGTGCGCTGACGCTCGGCGGGGTCACCTACATCTCGTCGTCGGGGATCGTGGCGAAGGTGCTCACCGATCTGGGCCGGCTCGGTAACCGGGAAACACCGGTGGTGCTGTCGATCCTGGTCTTCGAGGATCTGGCGATGGCGCTGTATCTGCCGATCCTGACGGCGATCCTGGCCGGGGTGGGCCTGTTCGGCGGTCTCAAGGCGCTCGGCATCGCACTCGCCGTGCTCGCGGTCGTGCTGGTGGTGGCGCTGCGGTTGGGCCACCTGGTGTCGGCGGTCGTGGACAGCACCGACCGCGAGGTGTTTCTCCTGAAGCTGCTCGGCTCGGCGTTGCTGGTCGCGGGCCTGGCCTCGGCGCTGCAGGTATCGGCGGCCGTGGGCGCGTTCCTGCTGGGTATCGCGATCTCCGGTTCGACGGCCAACAATGCCGCGAAACTGCTTGCGCCGCTGCGAGATCTGTTCGCAGCCATGTTCTTCGTGGTGTTCGGGCTCAACACCGACCCCACGCATCTGCCGCCGGTGCTCGGCTGGGCGTTGGTGCTGGCGGTGGTGACGGTCGCGACGAAGGTGGTGACCGGTTGGTGGGCGGCGGCCCGGCAGGGCATCGGTCGGATGGGCCGGGCCCGTGCCGGTGTGGCACTGGTCGCGCGCGGGGAATTCTCCATCGTCATCGCAGGTCTGGCGGTGACCGCCGGAGCGGTCGACAGTGGCTTGGCGGCACTGGCCACCGCCTATGTGCTACTGATGGCCATACTTGGTCCGATCGGTGCTCGAATCGTCGAACCGGTGATGAACCTCGTGTTCAAGCGACGGCCACCAACCGGTGCTACCGTCGCCGGTTGACTTGCGAACCCATGGGAGAGGGACGTACATATGGTCGACCCAGCGCGGCTGGTTGTCAGCGTCCATGACGTGTCACCGGCAACCGCCGACGAGACCGCGCAGTGGTGTGCCGATGCCGACGAGCTCGGAATTCCGGTCTCGCTGTTGGTGATTCCCGGGTCGTGGCGGGGCGAGTCGCTGGCGGCGGCGCCGGATTACGCGCGGGTGCTGCAGGGGCGCCGCGCCAAGGGGGACGAGATCGTGTTGCACGGGTGGGAGCATGTGGCCGGACCCGAGGGTTCGGCGGCGCGGCGGCTGGTCGGCCAGGCCGTGGCCCGGGGCGCCGCCGAGTTCGCGGCTCTCGACGAAGCGCAAGCGGCACAACGGATTTCGTCGGCAGGTGCGGTGATGGACGAATCCGGGCTCGGCACTGCGGGTTTCACGCCGCCGGGGTGGCTGGCCTCGCCGTCGGCCGAGCGGGCGCTGGTCGCCGCCGGCTATACCCACACCACGAATCATTTTGGCGTCAAAGATCTTCGCAGCGGCAAGCTGCATCGCGGCTTCGCGTTGTCGCACCGGCCCAGTGGCGGTGTCGGTGAGCGCATCGGAGCCGAGATGATGCGCCGCGTCGCCAAACGCAGCGCCGGCCGCGGCGCTCTGGTGCGCATCGCGCTGCATCCCGACGACCTGCACCGGCCCGGGTTGCGCGAGGTGACCCTGCGCGCCATCGAGTCCGCCCTGGCCGCCGGGGCCCTCGCCACGACCTACGCCGCGGTGGTCGGCTCGTGATGGATGTACTCGCGCGGCCCGAGGCGGCGCTGTGAGGATCGTGCAGATCGCGAACTTCTACACGCCCACCTCGGGTGGCCTGCGGACCTGCGTGGACGAGATCGGGCGCGGCTACGTCGCCGCCGGGCACGAGCGCATCCTCGTGGTGCCGGGCCGCTCCGACGGCGACGAGCGCACCGCGTCGGGCCGGCGGATCACCGTGGCAAGCCCGCGGCTGCTCGGCACCGGCAGCTACCACGTGCTCACCGGGCGGCGCATGTACGGCCTGCTCGACGCCATCGGGCCGGACGTGCTCGAAATCAGCGACAAGTTCAGCGTCGCGTGGCTGAGTCCGTGGGCGCGCAAGCGCGGGGTGCCGATGGTGCTGTTCTCGCACGAACGCATCGATGCCATCTTGCGCAACCGGGTCCCGAAGCGGTTCCCGCTGATCGCCCTCGCCGACGTGGCGAACAAGAAGCTGAGCCAGCGCGTCGACCAGGTGGTGGTCACCTCGCAGTTCGCCGCCGACGAGTTCGCCCGCGTCGGCGCGACGAACGTGCAGCGGGTGCCGCTCGGTGTGGACCTGAGCACCTTCCACCCGAACGGCCGTCCGGACGACCGCAGTGCGCCGAAACTGGTGACGATCAGCCGGTTGTCGGCCGAGAAGCGGGTGGAGCGGGCCATCGACGCGCTGCGGCTGGTGCGCGCCAGCGGCGTGGACGCCGAGCTGTCGATCGTCGGCGACGGGCCGCTGCGGCCGAAGATGGAGCAGCGCGCCGTCGGGTTGCCGGTGCGCTTTCTCGGGCACATCTCCGGGCGCGAGGCGATCGCGAAGGTGGTCTCCGACGCCGACATCGCGCTGTGCCCGTCGCCTGCGGAAACGTTCGGGCTGGCCGTGCTGGAGGCGCTGGCCTGTGGCACGCCCGTGGTGGTACCGCGCGAAGGCGCGGCACACGAACTGGTCGGGGCGCGCGGTTCGGGCGCGGTCACCGACGGCACTGCCGCCGGTATCGCCAAGGGCATCGTCGATCTGTTGCGGGTGCCTGCCGGGCAGCGCCGCGCGGACTCGCGCGCGGCCGCCGAACGGTTTCCGTGGTCGGCGACGGTGTCGGGGCTGCTCGATCTACACGCGAGCTACGTCTGAGGCTCGGGTGTCCGGGTCGCGTTCGTCGTAGAGCGTGGGGGAGTTCGCCAGCATGACGATGCCGGTGACCACCAGTGCCGCGGTGGTGGCCACCGCCACCGGGTGCGGCTGCACGACCACCACGAACAGCGTGGCACCGGCGACATAGCTGAGTACCGGGTCGGTGATCGTCATCGTGGTGAGCGCAGTCGGGAGCGAACCGCTGTGGAACGCCTCCTGGGTGAGCAGCCCGCCGAGCAACGTGGACGCCGCCACGACAAGGATCGACCAGTGCAGCGACGGCAGCGCGTCGGTGACCATGGTGACGCAGACGGCGGTGGTGCAGAAGCACATGCCAGCGGCGACGGCGACCAGTGCCGAGCGCATCTGTTCCTGCTGGACGACGAACCGGGCCACGCCGACCAGGATCACGATCCCGCAGGCGACCACGCACCCGGCGATCGGCAGCAGATCGTTGCGGATGTCGCTGTGCGAGGCACCTTGCGAGACGAGCACCACCAGGCCGCCGCACACCAGCAGCGTGCCGATCCAGTCCCGGCGCAGCAGCCGGATCCGGCGCCGCCGCGCCGCGAACGGCAACGCGAACAGCAGCTGCACGACGAGCACCGCCTGCACGATCGGGATGGAGCCGAGGTGCAGTGCGGTGGCGTGCAACCCGAACCCGATGACATTGGCGACGAACCCCGCCAGCCACCACCTGTCGCGAACCAGCTGCTGGATGAGCAGCAGGCCGGCGATCAGCTTGCGGGCCCCGGTCGCCTCGATCTGTACCTGCCGCGCTGCCGACTGTTGCAGCGCAGCCGAGAGGGCGAAAAGAAAAGCCGCGACGATTGCCAGGGCAACGCTCGCGGTTGTCATACCAACATGGTGCCATTCGCGCTGCCGCACACCGACCGCCGGTCTGCTGCGGAGTTCTTAAGCGGGTTGCAAGCGCCGCCCGAAAGCCTGACCGGCATGACGCTCGTCCTCACCGCCGACGGCCCCACCCGCAACGTGCACCTGGTTGCGGTGCTGCTCGCGTCGTTCGCCGTGAGCGGCGTCGTCGTGCTGTTCGGCAACGCCTATCTCGCCGTCGCGGCCGAGGTGGCGGCGCTGTTCGGACTGCTGTGGGTGGTCCGGCGCGCGCTGACCGGAACCATCGCGGTCGGCTGTGGTACCGCAACGGTCACAACAATTTTCGGGCTGCGAACGCGCACTTTCGCAGTGTCCGACGTGTGTGCGGTGGAGCTGGCCGAACACGCCGCCGACAGTGACGAGGTGAACTCCGTCGCCTATACGCCCACCGTCCGCCTGCACGGCGGTGCCGTGCTTGCGCTGCGGTTCCTCGAATCGGCGACGCGCGCCGACGCCGAGGAGACCGTCCGGCAACTGGGCACAGCGCTCGAACCCCAGCGGTGCCCCCGGTGAGCGTCGCAGGGCCGCAATGAAAGGCGCCGGTCGTCCCGCTGACCGAATGACTGGTGCCTTTGTGTCCGCGACGGGTCCCCGCGGGCGTGCCATCGACCAGTCCCGGTGCGCCGCACGTCGAGACGGCAGCATCGAAGCACGGTAGAAATACCGCGACAGACATCGAGCCGGCCGGGGAGACTCTCATGACCGCTGGAACCGTCGACGCGCTGCGGGGGCCGCTGGCGCTGGACGCGCTCGGACGCACCCTGATGCACGAACACGTCTTCGTCCTGACCCCGGACGTCATGGCGAACTACGGCGACGCGTGGTGGAACGAAGCCGAACGAGTCGCCGACGCCGTCGCCAAACTGCAAGCGCTGAAAGCCGCGGGCATCGACACCATCGTCGATCCGACCGTGGTCGGGCTCGGTCGCTACATCCCGCGCATCCAGCTGATCAACGAGCAGGCCGACATCAACATCATCGTCGCGACCGGGCTCTACACCTTCGACGAAATCCCGCACTTCTTTCACCACCGCGGCCCCGGCACCATCCTCGGCGGACCCGAGCTGCTCACCGAGCTGTTCGTCCGCGACATCACCGACGGCATCGGCGACACCGGGGTGCGCGCGGCGTTCCTCAAGGGCGTGATCGAGGAACGCGGACTCACCCCCGACCAGACCCGGGTACACGCCGCCATCTGCGACACCCACCTGCAGACCGGTGTGCCGATCACCGTGCACACCAACTCCGCCGTCCAGACCGGGCTGCTCGCGATCGAGTTCTACGCCGAACGCGGCGTCGACCTGACCAAGGTCGTCATCGGCCACGCCGGCGACTCCAACGACCTCGACTACCTGAAGAAGCTGATGGACAGCGGCGCCACCATCGGCTGCGACCGCTTCGGCGTCGACGTCTACAACACCACCGCCAACCGCGTCGACACCGTCGTCGCCCTGTGCGCCCAGGGTTACGCCGACCGCATCGTGCTCTCCCACGACGCCGCCTGCTACATGGACTACTTCTCCGGCGAGCAGACCCAGGCCACCCTGAACGCGGTCCTACCGAACTGGAACTACCAGCACATCCCCAAGGACGTGCTGCCCGCGCTGCTGGAAAAGGGCGTGACCGAGGCCCAGATCGCCACCATGCTGGTGGACAACCCGCGCAAGTACTTCACGCCCAAGGGCTGAGACCGGCGAGATCCGGGTGAAGATTTAGTCCAGGTAGTCGCGCAACACCTGAGACCGGCTCGGGTGGCGCAACTTCGACATCGTCTTCGACTCGATCTGGCGGATGCGCTCACGCGTGACGCCGTACACCTGGCCGATCTCGTCCAACGTCCGGGGCTGGCCGTCGGTGAGGCCGAAGCGCAGGCGCACCACGCCGGCTTCGCGCTCGGACAGCGTCTCCAGCACCGACTGCAGCTGATCCTGCAGCAAGGTGAAGGACACGGCGTCGACCGCGACGACGGCTTCGGAGTCTTCGATGAAGTCGCCGAGCTGGCTGTCGCCCTCGTCGCCGATGGTCTGGTCCAGCGAGATGGGCTCACGCGCGTACTGCTGGATTTCCAGCACCTTCTCGGGCGTGATGTCCATTTCCTTGGCGAGCTCTTCGGGCGTGGGCTCGCGGCCCAGATCTTGTAGCAGCTCACGCTGGATGCGGCCGAGCTTGTTGATGACCTCGACCATGTGCACCGGGATACGGATGGTGCGGGCCTGGTCGGCCATGGCGCGGGTGATGGCCTGACGGATCCACCACGTGGCGTACGTCGAGAACTTGTAGCCCTTGGTGTAGTCGAACTTCTCGACCGCGCGGATCAGACCCAGGTTGCCCTCCTGGATGAGGTCCAGGAACGCCATGCCGCGGCCGGTGTAGCGCTTGGCCAGCGAGACGACGAGGCGCAGGTTCGCCTCCAGCAGGTGGTTCTTGGCGCGGTTGCCGTCGCGGTAGATCCACTGCAGGTCGCGGCGCTGTGCCACCGGCAGCTTCTCGCCCTTGTCGGCGAACTCGCGCAGCTTCTCACCGGCGTACAGGCCGGCCTCGATGCGCTTGGCGAGCTCGACCTCTTCCTCGGCATTGAGCAGCGCGACCTTGCCGATCTGCTTGAGGTAGGCACGCACCGAGTCCGCGGAGGCGGTGAGCTCGGCGTCCTTACGGGCCTGACGCAGCGCCTCGGATTCCTCTTCGTCCCAGACGAAGTCGCCCGAGGCCTTGTCGGCGGCGGTGGGCTCGTCGACGGCGCCGTCGTCTTCGGCTTCCACCTCGACAGTGACGTCGACGACCTCTTCGGTGAGATCGCCCTCGGGCACCTCCAGGTCACCGATGTCGGTTTCTTCGACCTCGGCGTTCTCGCCCTCGACCTGCGGCTCGTCGGGCTTGGCCGCGGCCTTGCCGGCCTTCTTGGCGGGCGCCTTCTTCGCAGCTGCCTTCTTGGCGGGCGCCTTGGCGGCGACGGCCTTCTTGGCAGGTGCCTTCTTCGCCGCGGCCTTCTTGGCGGGTGCCTTCTTGACAGCCGGTGCGACCGCCTCTGGCTCGCTGGCGGAGTCGGTGCTGTGACGAGTGGCTACCACTTACGCCCTTTCGTGACGGGTTCGTGCGATGTCACGCCAGAGTCTGAAGTCCGGCGGAAAGTCTTTCGGGGTTGCGACCGGGCTGGAAACCGGCAGTGACCATTGTAACTACGCTGCCATACGCTCGGTGATTCTGTGGTGCGATGGATGTCGTGCCGACAATGGATTCGATCGATCATACGGACCTTCGCGACATCGCGGTCGAGGTGGCGCAGGAGGCGGCCGCGCACGTGCGTCGCCGTCGGCCCGAGGTGTTCGGTGGGGTGGGCGCTGCGCGGGCCGACGATTCGGGCGCCGTGCAGTCCAAGACCACGCCCACCGACCCGGTCACGATCGTCGACACCGAGTCCGAACAGGTGGTCCGAAAAGCGTTGGCGCGCCTGCGTCCCGACGATGCGATTCTCGGTGAAGAGGGCGGCGGTGCCGCCCACGAGCTGTCCGGGGTGCGCTGGGTGGTCGATCCGATCGACGGCACCGTCAACTTCATGTACGGCATCCCGGCCTACGCGGTGTCGGTCGCGGCCCAGATCGACGGTGTGTCGGTGGCCGGGGCGGTCGTCGACGTGGTGGGCGAGATCACCTACTGCGCGGCGCGCGGTGCGGGCGCCGAGCGCGTCGGCCCCGACGGCAGCCGCACCGCGTTGCGTTGCAATCCGGTGGATTCACTCGAGATGGCCTTGCTGGCAACCGGATTCGCGTACAACACGCAACGGCGCAGCCGGCAGGGCGAGCTCGTCGCGCAGCTGTTGCCGAAGGTGCGTGACATTCGCCGGATCGGTTCGGCGGCGCTGGATTTGTGCATGGTCGCGGCCGGGCTGGTGGACGCGCATTACGAGCACGGGCTGAGCCCGTGGGACTGGGGCGCCGGTGCGCTGATCGCGGCCGAGGCCGGTGCGCACGTGGTGCTGCCGAGCGCCGACAGTCTCAGTGCCGCAGGGGAAGTCGTCGTCGCGGCCGCGCCCGGCATCGCCGACGAGCTACTCGCAGCACTCGTCGACCTCGGGATCACCAAACCGATTCCGGTCTAGCACTTGGCCTTGCGGGCGGCCTCGAGCAGCTTGATGTCCAGCGGCGCCATCTGCCCGCCGGGCGGCGGATTCTTCAAGGCGCGCAACACTTCTTCGGCGTCGTTGTTGGGACGCAGGTCGCGGAAGTAGGTGCCCAATGCAAGGTCAATCAGTTCGTCGGGGCGCTGGTCTTCGATCAGTTCGGCGCAGGGTGCCGCCAACTGCACCGACGCGGCCGCGGCGCGGCCCTTCTCGCCGAAGCGGATCTGGCCGTAGCACTGCATGTTCTGGTCCACATACACCGGGTCGTTGCCCGGATCCACTGTGCCGAAGCCCAGTTCGCCGAGCGTCGAGGCGATGTGCGAGGCCTCGCCACGGTTGCCGTTGGCGTTGAGCACGCGCACCTTGGTGGCGGCCAGCGGGGCCGGCTCCGCATCGTGCAGGCGGGACTGCCCGACGCGCTTGCCGAGCGGGGCGGGTGCCGCCGCCGAGGTGGACGCGCTGCGCTGGCTGGGGCTGTTGCAGTTCATCGCGGTGGACGTGTCTTCGTCCTTGGTGAGCGCGCGCACCCACACCACGGTCGCGAGCAGGCACACGATCGCGGCCATCACCAGCCACGGCAGGTACCGGCGGCGCCGGAACGGGCGACCGTTCTCGTCGGTCGACCTGCCATCGGTTATCAGCGAAACCACGCAAGCAGTCTAGATCCCGGATGCGCGCGGGTGCGTGTGGGCAACGCCGCAGCGCCAACCAAGATGACGATTGGCCGACACTTTCGGATCGATTGGGCTTTGATGGCGACATCTGATGTCCGGTCCGCTATGGTCTGGCGGCCCAGGTCCGATTCTCTACGGGGAGAGAGCTCGGAACCCTGGAACAAAGCACCGCTCTTGAACGTTCATCGGTCAGCCCGGGGGTACTCCGGGTGCAGCCGGAAACGTTGTCTGCACAAGAGCACGTGCACCAGCGACGGTCCGGGTACCGGCACGCCAGGCGTGTCGGCCCGGGCGATACACGACGAAGGACGAGGGGAAACGAGATGGCTACCGACTACGACGCGCCACGACGGAACGAAACCGACGAAGTCTCGGAAGATTCGCTCGAGGAGCTGAAGGCCCGCCGCAACGAGGCGCAGTCCGCGGTTGTCGACATCGACGAGTCGGACACGGCCGAATCGTTCGAGCTGCCGGGCGCCGACTTGTCCGGCGAAGAGCTGTCTGTCCGGGTGATTCCGAAACAGGCCGACGAGTTCACTTGTTCGAGCTGTTTCTTGGTCCACCACCGCAGCCGGCTCGCCAGCACTGCGAACGGCCAGATGATCTGCATGGACTGCGCCGCGTGAGCGACGCAGTGAGCGCCGGCCCACCGCGCTGAGCGGCGGGGCTCAGCTCAGTGCGGCCAGCAACCGGTCGGGGTGTCGGGTGCTGACCAACCAGTACGGCGTCGGATCGTCCGGATCGTCGAGAACCACCAGAACCATCGGGCCCACCCAGGCCCGGTGCTGCACGTATGCGGCTGGGTCCAGTTGGCGGCCCAGCGCTGCGCTCTTGGCCGTTTTCGGCACCAGAGCACTGCGTGCGATCACCTCGCGGGGCAGGTGTGCCTGCCCCGCCCACAGTTCACCGTCGCGTACTTCCACGCGAAATCGGCTCAGCCACAACAACACCCACGCCACGAGCGGAATCAGCACGACGAGTGTCACCAGCGCCGGCGTGCGGCCGATGCCGCGGTCGACCTCCAGTGCGAGCAATGCGGCGATCCCTACCCCGACCAACCACCACCACAGCGGAACCCACAGTCGTTCGGAGTACGTCGGTTGTTGCGCCACGGATGGCACTCTAAACGCGGTGTGCGCGTCCACCCTGTCGGGGAGCTGCGTAGGCTCGTATGACGTGAGCGACCTTTCGCCGATCGCGGTCAAGCGACTCGACCCGGACATCCCGTTGCCGCAGCGTGCCCACCACGGCGACGCCGGTGTCGATCTGTGCACCACCGTCGATGTGACGATCGCGCCGGGCGAGCGCGTGCTGGTCGGCACCGGAATTGCGGTGGCGTTGCCGGTCGGGACCGTCGGGCTGATCCACCCGCGGTCCGGCATGGCCGCCAAGTTCGGCCTGTCGGTGGTCAACACCCCGGGGACGGTCGACGCGGGTTACCGCGGCGAAATCAAGGTTTGTCTCATCAATCACGACCAGACGGCGCCGATCCAGCTGCGCCGTGGCGATCGCATCGCCCAGCTCGTCGTGCAGCGGGTGGAGCTGGTCGACTTCGCGGAAGTCGATTCGCTCGACGAAACCACTCGCGGCGCCGGCGGCTACGGGTCCAGCGGTGGCCACGAATTGCTGGGCGACGGTGCCGGCTCCAGCTTTGCCGGGAAAGGAGCCTGACGATGTTCGGAAGGCGTAAGAAAGACGAGATCGACGCGGCCGACGTCGACGCGGCGGTAGTCACCGACAACGCGGAGAGCGACGACGAGTCGCCGCGGCCCGATCACGGGCCGTTCGACATCGCCGACGTCGAGGAGCGGCTCAACGCGGTCCTCGACCAGCGCCTGGACCTCGGTTCGGTGGTGCTGCCGCTGCCGCCCGAGGCGCAGTTGCAGGTCGAGATCGGCCCGGACGGCAGCGCGCAGGGCGTGCACCTGGTCACCGAATGGGGCCGGATCACGGTGGCCGCATACGCCGCGCCCCGCTCGCCGGGGCAGTGGCGCGAGGTCACCTCGGATCTCGCGGAGTCCCTGCGCGGCGACAATGCCGAGGTCAGTGTCGAGAACGGCCCGTGGGGCCGGGAGGTCGTGGCCGTCACCGAGGGTGCCGATCTGCGTTTCGTCGGGGTCGACGGCCCGCGCTGGATGGTGCGCCTGGTGGCGGCCGGTCCGCCCGGCTCGACCGCCGCCGACGCGCCGCTGGTGCGCGCCGCCCGCGCCGTGCTCGCCGACACCGTGGTGCGCCGCGGCAGCGAGCCGCAGCCGGCCCGGGCGCCGCTGCCGGTGATCCTGCCCGCCGGTCTGGCCCAGCAGCTTGCCGCGGCGCACCAGCAGCAGCTGGCGCAGATCGAGGCCGAGCGTGCCGCCGCCGCGGAAGCCGAAGCCAACGCGCCCAAGCCGCCGCGCCGGGCCGTCGACGGTTCGGCGATGCAGCAGCTCGGTCAGTAGCGGGGCAGCGCCCGCAGCGCCACGGTGCCCAGCACGCGCGGCGCGGGCCCGAACGCTGCCAGCGTGGTGGTGCCGAACCCGGCGTGCGGCAATGCCGCCGCCCACTCCCAGCCGACGTGCAGCGGGTGCACCGCGTCGTCGGTGGCCGCGACGATTCCCACCGGTGCGGTGATCGTCGCCAGCTCGGCCGCCGTCGGCGCGACGTAGGTGGCCGCCTCCTCGAGTGCGGTCGGCAGGTCCGGCCACTGCGCGCGCCAGGAGCGTTCCAGCACGTCGCCCAACCATTGCGGGCTCGTCGCCCGCATCGCGGCGATCACCGCGTCGAGCCCGTCGGCCCGCAGCGACGTTGCCGTGTAGCGCGCGCTGTGCGCGGCCGGTGCTCCGTTGGACGCGCCGGTCCACGGTGGCAGCGCGGCCAGCACGAACGCCGCGCGGGCCGGGTTGTGACGTGCCCAGTCCAGCGCCACCGCGGCGCCGATCGAGATTCCGCCCACCGCGATCGGTCCGTCGGCGGCGGCCGCGTCCAGGGCGGCGTGATAGCTCGCGACGATCCCGCGCGGATCCGGCTCGACCGCGACGACGGACACACCGCGGTCGCGCAGGCCCGGCCCGAACGCGGCCTCTGCGAACGCGGCATCCGAGCCAGTACCTGGTAAAACCACTGCTCGAGCGGGTGGCCGCGGCGTTGTCATGACCCTGATTCTGCCCAGCGCCGCTCCGGGTGGTCGCTGCGCCCCAATGGGTTTACAGTGACGAATGAGTGGGCAAACCAAGCCCTTGAAGGTGGCGCGAAACCCGTGCCACATCGCTCGAGGAGTACGCGATGGCACCTGCAACCGCAGGTTATTTCCGCCGGCTGGGTCGACGGCTCACGGAGGATCTCGACCAGCTCGACGCCGAGGAAATGGCCGAAACGTCGGCGGCGCAGGGTGCTCAGCCTGCTGCCACCTGTACGTTCGGCGAGGAAGTCACGATGATCGGCCGCCTGCGGTCGGTGGAGGCTTGCTCGAAGGCTGCCGGCGCTCGCATCGAAGCCGAGCTGTTCGACGGCACCGATGCCGTCACCCTCGTCTGGATCGGCCGCCGCCGCATTCCGGGCATCGAACCCGGCAAGACCATGATGGTGCGCGGCCGAGTGGGCGACCGCGACGGCGTCAAGGTCATCTACAACCCGTACTACGAGCTGCGCTGAGGTTTCGCGGCACGCTGCGCGCGTGCCGCGAAGCACGGGGCGCTGCGCTCACCGCGCCGCGCTTTCATGCCACGAATCGATGTGGCCTGCCCGGCGCGGCGATCAGCCCTGACCGCGGCGATAGCCGACGTAGCTGCGACATCCGCCGCGTTGCGGCTGCCCGGCGATCGATCGACGTGGGACTGGGTGTCCACTTTCGGCGTCCGCAGGGCCGAAAGTGCCGTTTCGGCGTCGAAAGTGGACGCTGAGTCCCGCGCCTGAGCGTTCGGTAAGCCGCGCACGGCAAGCCCGACGCATGGTGCGCGCAAGCGCGACGCAAGCCGGAGCCCCGAGGCTGGATCGCATGACCGCAACGCCTGCAATGGCTTTCGACGACCGAATCCAAATTTGTGAACTGCTGACTCGCTACTACGCTGCCATCGACGACCGACGGCTCGACCGCGCCGCCGTCGATGCCGCATTCACCGCCGACGGCCGCTGGGTCGGCCCGACAGGTGTCCCGAGAGTCGGGGGTGCGGCGATCGCCGCTCAACAGCTCGAGGCGATGGCGCTGTTTCGCGCGACGCATCATGTGATTTCCGATCACCTGATCGAGGTCGACGGCGACCGCGCGCGCGTGCGTGCCAATCTGACGGCAATGCACCTGTGGGCGGCCGGAACAACCGATCCGGCGGCGCTGGAATCGCATTTTCTGGCGGGTGGCGTCTTCGAAGGGCAGGCCGAACGTACGTCGGCAGGATGGCGTGTGCGCGAACTGACGCTACGCATCACCTGGCGGCAGGGTGCGCTTCCGGTGCACATCCGTCCGAACGCCGTTTGATCGGCGGGCTGCCGGCGACGAGCCCTGGGCGGCGCACGTCGGGCGCTGGCGGTGCGTATGGCACGCTTGGTGGCGATGAATGCGGAACGAAATCAAACCCTGCTCGAACAAATGGGTGGGGTCAGCGGCCTGGTCTATTCCACGTTGCCGGTGCTGGTGTTCGTTCCGGTCAACAGCATCTGGAACCTCACGGCGGCCATCTGGGCGTCGCTGGGTGTCGCGGCAGGGATCCTGGTCTGGCGGGTGGTTCGCCGGGAGCCGGTGCAGCCGGCGATCTCCGGTTTCATCGGGGTCGGGGTGTGTGCGTTCATCGCGTACCGGACCGGAGATGCCAAGGGGTTCTTCCTGTTCGGCATCTACACGAGCCTGCTGTACGGGGGCGTGTTCCTGGTGTCGATCCTGGTGCGCTGGCCGCTGGTCGGGGTCATCTGGGGCGTGCTCAACGGGCACGGCAGCGACTGGCGCAAGCACCGTAAGGCGCTGCTTGCCTACGACATCGCGACGGCCGCGTGGGCGGTCGTCTTCGGTGCCCGCTACATCGTGCAGTCCTACCTGTACGACACCGACCAGACGGGGTTGCTGGCGGTGGCTCGCATCGGCATGGGCTGGCCGTTGGCGGCGGTTGCGTTCGGAGTGACGCTGTGGGCGATCCGGCGCGCCGATCACGTTGTCGCCCAAGCCAGTGCGTCGGCCGAGCCGGCGCCGGTGGAGGGTGAGAGCTAACCACCCCTGGGGTTTCTGGTTCCGGCATCGCGTCCCGAGCAGGATCGAAGCATCAAGGAAAAGCTTCGAAAGGACCGACGCTCATGGCCGACGCAGACACGATCCGGGCTGTCGAAAGCTGGGTGCCCAGCGCCGCCGCCGGTGATCGCGACGCCCTGACCGAGATCCTTCGCCTCGTGCATCCGTTGATGGTGCGTTACTGCGCGGCCCGACTCGCCAACGCCGATATCCCGCACACGCCGGAGGACGTCGCCCAGGAGATCTGCATGGCGATGATCCGCTCGCTGCCGCGCTATCGCGATCAGGGCAAGTCGTTCCTGGCGTTCGTGTACGGCATCGCCGCGCACAAGGTGGCCGACGCGCGCCGCGGCGGCGACGTGTTGTGGCTGCGCACGTCGGGGGAGATGCCCGAAAAGGTGTGCCCTGAAGCCAGTCCCGAGGATCGGGTGCTGGCGTTCGAGCGCCGCGGCTACGTGCGGGATCTGATGGAAGTGCTGTCGCCGACGCACCGGGAAGTGTTGGTGTTGCGGATCGTGATGGGCTGGTCGGCGGCGCAGACGGCGGAGGCGCTGGGTACCAGCGCCGGTGTGGTGCGTGTCATGCAGCACCGGGCGCTGAACCGTCTGCGCAACGAAATGCGCACGCGCACACCTGAATTGATCGCGGTATGACGACTGCGCGCGGGCGCTGCCAGCAGAACTGGGGGCAATACGCCGGCGGCGGTATTAAGCCAGCATTAGGCAGGTGACAAGGGACCCGGCAGAAGGTGTGCACATGAACCGCCCCGCCACGCTCCTGCGTTCCACAGTTCCGAGCCCGCTCGACGAACTTCGTTCGGCCCTCCTTGCCGGCGGGATCGTCAACCTGACCGGGCCGCTCGGCATCGGAAAGTCGGCCCTCGCCGCGAAGTTGCATGCCCCGACGGTCGACCTGGCCGTGCCGGGGGCGCTCGACACGCTGCCCGCACTTCTTGCCGCTGCGCCCGAACACCTGGTCCTCGACCATGTGGACGGGGTCGCCGCCGACGCCGTGCGGGCGCTGCTCGCCGGCCACCGCGTCCGCGGCACGCTGGTCCTGGTCAGCCGCGTCCCGGTGCACGTGCCCGGCCACGAGACGGTGCTGGTCGACGTGCCCGCGTGGGCGGACCGCGCGATCGACGGGCTCAGCCTGCGTAGCGGCATCGCCGCGACGGAGGCACGTCGCGCCGTCATCGAGCTGTCCCGCGGAAACCCGCTGGTCGCCGCGACGGTGGTGACCGCGCTGCAGACGGGCACCGCCCCCGAGGCGCGCGGCGCACTCGCCGACAGTGTGGCCGGCGCCGTCACCGCCCGGATCGCGTCGGAGGGCACCGGCCGCCGCTGGCAGCACGCGCTGCGGATGCTGGCTGCGCTCGGCACCGCCGACGAAGCGCTGCTCGGCGGTGGGCCCGACCTGTTCACGACACTGGCCCGGCTGTCCATCGTGCGGCGCGTCGACCTGGGGATCGAGCTGACCGCGCCGTTCCGGGCCCTGTTCGATCAGGCCTATCAGTGGCGCGACGCCGGCGCGCACCGCAAGCTGCGTCTGCGTGCCACCAACTACCGTGCGGCACACCAGCTGCGGGCGCCCACGTCGAGCACCGACACGGCCGAGGCGATCGCCGATGCGCTGACGAACCTGCGCAACTCCGGCGCGCTCACCTCGAGCTCGTTGCTGCACGGCGCGCTGACGCCGACCGTGCCGCAGCTGCGCGGCTGGCTTCACGATGCGGTGGAAGCCCTCGCCGACAGCAGCGTGCCGACCGAGGCCGATGCCGGAAAGATCCTGCAGCAGTACTACATTCGCGGTGGCAGCAACCATCTCGCGATTGCCCGTCGGCTGCACCTGTCGCGCGCGACCTACTTCCGCCGGCAGCGCACCGGCATCCAGGTGCTCGCGAACTGGTACGACCTGGGCATCCGGACCGGACGCACCGACGCTGCGGCCGCGGCCGGCGCGGTGGTGTGAGCGCTCAGAGAACGCCGTACCCGACGATCCCCGCGTGCGTGGTGTCCACCACGCGCACCCCCACGACGCCCAGGCCCTCGTTGCCGCCGACCGTGGTCAGCCGGCCGCTGTCGTTGCGGACCACGATGTTGGTGTGCTGGCCGTACTTGCTCGACGGTGAATACAGCACGACGTCACCGACTTTCGGCTCGTACGCGCCGTCGCGGGGCTGGAACAGCTGCGCCTTCTGGTAGAACTCGGTCAGCGTGTACACCCCCGGAATACGCCAGTGTCCGGAGTTCGGATTGGCAAGCGGTGCACCGGCTTCGCGCATGATCCAGCTGACGAAGTTCGCGCACCAGGGCTCTCTGACGCCCTCGGAATACTTGGCGCCGCCGGGGTTCGCGGCGTGCTCGGCGCGCAGCAACTCCACCACCCGCGTCTGGCGCTCGTTCAGTCCGGCCGCATCGACTTCGGGAAAGGGGTGCTGCCGGGTCCGGTCGAAGACGAACCAGGACGCCCCGACGACCAGCACCGCAATCACGGCCGCCGCCGCGACGATCCACCGTGCACGCATGTGCCGAAAGCTAGCCGACCGACTTAAGGAATCCTTAAATGCGGACCAACAGGGCCAGGCACTCGACGTGGTGGGTCAGCGGGAACGCGTCGAAGGCCCGCAGTTCGGCCAGGCCGTACCCACCGCCCCGGTACAGCGCGACATCGCGGGCGAAAGCGGCCGGGTCGCAGCCGATGTGGACGATCCGGTCGGGGCGCTGCGCGCACACCGCGGCCACCACCTCCTTGCCGGCCCCGGCGCGTGGCGGGTCGAGCACGACGACGTGCGGGTGCGCGGGCAGCGCGGCGACCGTCTGCTCGACGCGACCGGCGTAGAAGCGCACCGGCAGGCCGGTCAGCGCGCGCTCGCCGTCGGCGACGGCGGGTGCGGAGGATTCAACGGCTGCAACGGTGTCCGACGACTCGGCGAGCCGTGCTGCGAACACACCCACACCGCTGTAGAGGTCCCAGGCAACCGCGCCCGGCCGGGTCCATCCGGCGACGATGTCCGAATACGTCTGCGCGGCCGCGCGGTGCGCCTGCCAGAACCCGGTGGCGGCCAACTCCCAGGTCCGCCCCGCGACGTGTTCGCGGGCGCGCCCGCCGCCGAGCACGGCGATCTCCGCGCGGGCGGCGCTGGTCGCCGAGCGGCGGGCCATGGCGCCACGGCGGCCGCCGCCGCGCCGTCCCGTCGCCGACACCTGCGCGGGCTCGACCTGAACGAGATGTCGGGTGCCGTCGCCGTCGACGGCCACCACGAGATCGGAACCCGGCGCCCAGCGCTGCGCGGAAATGCCGTCGTACATTCCCGAAACCGGTTGCGGGCACACCAGTTCGGTGACGATCGCGCTGCCGCGGTAGCGGTGGGTGCCGGCCCGGCCGCGCTTGTCGGCGACCAGTCGCACCCGCGTGCGCCAGCCCGTGCCGTCGCCCGTGCCCGGCAACTCCTCGACCTCGACCTCGCGCGTCATCCCGGCCAGCCGGGACAACTGCTCGGCCACCACGAACGCCTTGATCCGTCGCTGCGCGGCCAACGTGGCGTGCGACAGATCGCAACAGCCGGCGCCGAGTTCGGCGCCCGCGCGGCACAACGGCGCGATCCGATCGGCGGCTCCGTCCAGTACCTCGAACACCTCGGCGCGGCAGAAACTGCCGCCGCGATCTTCGGTGACCCGCACCCGCACCGTTTCGCCCGGCAGCGCGCCCCGCACGAACACCACGCGGCCCTCGTGACGTCCCACGACGAACCCGCCGTGCGCCGGATTGTCGACGCGCAGCTCGAATGTCGTGTCCTGCCAACTCATTTCGTGTTGTTCTGATCCTGGTAGCCGCGCCGGATCGCACCCGGAGCATTCACCCACGCCTCGTTCTTGAGCCGGTCCGAGCTGACCAGCTGCCACGGCACGCTGGTCACCATCACGCCCGGCTCGAACAGCAAGCGGCCCTTGAGGCGCAGCGCAGACTGGTTGTGCAGCAACTGTTCCCACCAATGTCCGACCACGTACTCCGGAATGAACACGGTGACGACGTCGCGCGGGGCATCCTTGCGCACCCGCTTCACGTAATCGATGACCGGCTTGGTGATTTCGCGGTACGGCGACTCGATCACCTTGAGCGGCACCGCGATATCGCTGAGCTCCCACTGGCGCACCAGCGCGCGAGTATCGGCGTCGTCGACGTTGACCGTGATCGCCTCGAGCGTGTCCGGCCGAGTGGCGCGCGCATACGCCAAGGCGCGCTTGGTGGGCAGGTGCAGCTTGGACACCAGCACGATCGAATGCGTACGGCTGGGCAGCACGCCGTCCCACTCGGTCTCCGCCAACTCCCGCGCCACCGTGTTGTAGTGCTTGTGGATCGCCTTCATCAAAACGAAAATCGCCGCCATGGTGACGATCGCGATCCACGCCCCGGCGAAGAACTTCGTGATCAACACGATCACCAGCACCGTCGCCGTCATCGTCAACCCGATCGCATTGATCACCCGCGACCGCTTCATCTTCGCGCGCACCGACGGCTCGGTCTCCGTACGCAACAAACGCGTCCAATGCCGCAACATGCCGGTCTGGCTCAACACGAACGAGACGAACACCCCGACGATGTAGAGCTGGATGAGCTTGGTGACCTCGGCGCCGAACAGCACCACGAACGCGATCGCCGCACCGGACAGGAACAGAATGCCGTTGCTGAACGCCAGCCGATCACCGCGCGTGTGCAGCTGCCGCGGCAGGAACCGATCCTGCGCGAGCACCGAACCCAGCACCGGGAAGCCGTTGAACGCCGTATTCGCCGCCAGCACCAAGATCAGCGCGGTCACGATCGTGATGAAGAAGAAGCCCGCCGGGAATCCCGCGAACACCGCATCGGCGACCTGCGCCACCAGCGTCTTCTGCTGATAGTCGGCGGGCGCACCCACCAGCTGCGACGCCGGATCGTGGGCGTACACCACACCGATCTTCTGCGCCAGCACGATGATGCCCATCAGCAGCACGATCGCGATGCCGCCCAACATCAACAGCGTCGTCGCCGCATTGCGCGACTTCGGTTTCCGGAACGCCGGCACACCGTTGGAAATGGCCTCGACACCCGTGAGCGCCGCACACCCCGACGAGAACGCCCGCGCCAACAGGAACGCGAACGCGATCCCGTACAGATGCTCGTGCTCGGGTTGCAACTCGAACCCCGCCGACTCGGCAGCCACCTCGTCGCCGAACACATACACCTTCGCCAGCCCCCACACGATCATCACCGCCATCCCGGCGATGAACGCGTAGGTCGGAATCGCGAACGCGATACCCGACTCCTTCACCCCGCGCAGATTGATCGCGCTCAACAACACGATCGCCACCACCGCGAACAACACCTTGTGCGTGGCCACGAACGGAATCGCCGAACCGATGTTCGACGCCGCCGACGAAATCGACACCGCCACCGTCAGCACATAATCCACCAACAGCGCACTGGCCACCGTAAGCCCCGCGGTAGGGCCGAGATTGGTGGTCGCCACCTCGTAGTCGCCACCACCCGACGGATAG
>CAKZIX010000211.1 GCA_936936565.1 uncultured Nocardiaceae bacterium
TCCTGGCTTCTAATACCGCCGGCATTCGCCTGTACGAAAAGCTAGGCTTCATCGAGCAACACCGCCAAATCTACGCCCGGCTGCGCGACTAGCCCCCGCTAAGCTAGCCCGCCGGCCACTGCCTGGACTAGTCCGCGCCAATACCCGCGCGGTACTGTATTATCCATGCGCATCACCACGTGGAATATCAACTCCGTTCGCACCCGCGCCCAGCGGGCGCTGGACCTTCTCCACACGCACGACATCGACGTGCTGTGCTTACAAGAGACCAAGGTCAAGGACGATAAATTCCCCCGCGAGGCCTTCGAGGATGCCGGCAAGCCCTATCCGGTAATCAATGGCGAGGACCAGCAGGACTTCCTGCAGAAGTGGAAGAAGAACAAGCTCACCGCGATCGCGCCGAACAGGGGGGTGCCTCTATGGTTTTCGTCAAGCCGCGAGAGCGACTGATGATGGTGCTGGCGGGGCGGTCGGATCTTGATACAGGGTGCCATCGCGGAGCATCGCGTAGAGCACGTCCGTGCGGCGCCGGGCCAGCGCGATCAGCGCCTGGTTGTGGCGTTTGCCCTGGGCTCGTTTGCGGTCGTAGTAGGTCCGCGAGATCGGGTCGGTCCGTATCGCGATCTGCCCGGACAGGTAGCAGGCGCGCAGCAGTCGCCGGTCGTAGCGGCGAGGGCGTCTGAGGTTGCCGCGGACACGGCCGGAGTCGCGCGGTACCGGAGCGAGTCCGGCGACGCCGGCGAGGCGGTCGACGCTGTCGAAGGCGGTCAGGTCGCCGCCGGTGGCGGCGAGGAACTCGGCGCCGAGCAGCACGCCGAACCCGGGCATGCTCAGGATGATCTCGGCGTGGTGGTGGCGGCGAAATCGGGTCTCGATCATCGCGTCGGTTTCGCCGATCTCGGTGTCGAGGGCCATCACCTCCTTGGCCAACCGAGCCACCATGGTGGCGGCGATGTCTTGGCCGGCAACCTTGGTGTGCTGCGTCTCGGCGGCGGTGACGGCGGTGTCTGCCACGGCGACGGCGTTGCGGGCCTTGCGGTTTCGCAGCCATGTTTCCAGCCGGTTGCGGCCGATGCGACGCAGCCCGTCGGGGGTCTGATACCCGGTGAGCAGGATCAGCGCGGCCTTGCTGGTGCTGTAGTCGAACGCGCGTTCCAGGGCCGGGAAGAACTCGAGCAGCTGGGCGCGCAGCCGGTTGATCGCGCGGGTGCGGTCGCAGCCGAGATCGGTGCGGCGCGCGGTGAGGACGCGCAACTCGACGGCGATGTCGTCGCCGGGGCGCAACGGTTGCAGGTCGCGCCGCACGCGGGCCTGGTCGGCGATGATCGCCGCGTCCTTGGCGTCGGTCTTGCCGTCGCCGCGGTAGGTGCTCGCCGCGTAGTGCACGGTGCGGCCGGGCAGATACAGCAGCCGCTGATCGCGCGTCATCAGCAGGCTGATCAGCAGCGCGGCGCCGCCGCGGTTGAGATCGATCGCCCAGGTCAGTTCGCCGCCGTCGGCGAGAGCTGTTACCGCGCTGATCATTTCGAGCAAGACGGCCTCGTCGTTGGCGACGCGTCGGGAAAACACTTGCTTGCCGTCGATGTCGACGACCGCACAGTGGTGCTCGGCCTTGCCCGCGTCGATTCCAGCCCAAAGTTGTTGTTGCACAATCACCTCCACGCTCGTGATGCCGGATGCTCGGCCCAGCGGACGACCACGCCGTCACGTCCTTACACAGCGATCGAATCGCATCTCTCAATCAGCGGTCGAGTCGTCGCGGGACGCCGGGCGGCCAATCCCTCCGGGCCATCCAAACGGCAGACGATGAAAAGCCATACCCGGCATCCCTGGGTGATCCGAAGCCTACGGCCCGTGCCGACGACCACCCTGCAAGAAAGGTAAGGAATCGATGATGTCCATTGTGGCGACCGCGACGGTCGTGACCTTCTTGATCAGGTTCACGATGTAGTACGGGTCGTCGTGTTCGTCACACCAGTCGTTCGGATCGTTGACGATGTTGGAGGCCTTGTCCGTCTTGACCTGATATCGGTCGATGATCCAGCCGAGGGCGGAACGAGAACCGAGCAGGTAACGCTCGGCATCCTCTGGGATGCCGGTGATGGTTACGTTCGAGTTGTAGACGATCGCCGTCCGGTCCGTTTTCGAGCGCCACCTCATCTTCTGCACCCGCCAGGTTTCCCGGTCCGAAGCGTCAGCACCGGGCTTGACCTGAAGCTCGAGTGGGAAAAGATCGGCATCCTCGTAGTCAGCGTGCAAGACGGCGAGTTTCCGGCCGGCATCCGTGTAGGTGTCGAACTCGACGCGGTTTTGTGGTGTCGGGATCCTCGGCAGCAGCTTCTTCAAGTCGGACGCGTAAGCGGTGCGGTAGCTCGGCGAGTGCAGCAGACCGTAGACGAAGTAGAAGATGTCGTCTTTGGAGATGTCGTCACCGATCTTGTTCCGGTACAGCTTGTGGATGTCGTCGGAGATGTTGTCCACGCGGTGGTAGCCCCACTCGTCGACCTCGCCGGCGTCGGTTGTGAAATCCAGTGTGCTGTCATCGGTCTCGGTCTTCGCGTAGGTGTATCGCGGGAAGAACTGGCCGCCGCTGCCCGCGCCAGTAACATGCAGGTTAGGCAGCAGACGGAGCATAAGGACAGAGAATGGCACATCGGAGCCTGCGCCGACTTGGTAGATGCCAGTGTTTCGGTGGTGCGGTGTTGGGAAGATCGTGGGCAGCTGTGACCGTTCGTGATTCAGGTGGCGGTCGAAGTAGACGTGTTCAATGTCGAACGGCCGGTAGGTCCCGAGTACGAACCGGTCATCCGCAACGTCGATGCGTCGGTCTCGCGCCAGGTGCGTTCTGAGACTTCTCGACCACTTAATTCGTGTTGCGTCGGACGCCGCGGGCGCCGTCTTGAGGTACTCAATGACTGTCGCCTCGCTGGGCTTGCCGATCCCGTGGCGCTTGCAGTAGGACCGGAAAGAATCGAGCAGACTGTTGTAGTTGGCCGTCAGCCGGTTCACCGACATCGTCAAGACGTCGCGACTGGAGTTGTAGACCCACGCATCGCGAGCAGTTTCCAAGCCACGGGAGAACGTTTGGAATACAACGATGTCTTCTGGCTTGGCTTTCTTATCGCCGATTGCGGGGAAGGTCGCGAACTCGTCGTTGCGAGCGTTGATCCAGTCGCCGTGCGTGTTCGGTGTGACTGACTGCCAGTCGATGCTGGTCAGTGGATCAGCGTCGAGGATCAGGAGTTT
Organism: uncultured Nocardiaceae bacterium; assembly: GCA_936936565.1. Classification (GTDB taxonomy): domain Bacteria; phylum Actinomycetota; class Actinomycetes; order Mycobacteriales; family Mycobacteriaceae; genus CAKZIX01. The sequence continues at coordinate 3,247 of CAKZIX010000211.1, forward strand.
GTCGTCGCGGCTGAGATAGTCACCGATATCGCGGTAGCGGATGGTGGCGGGTCCGGCATGGGTGGGGTCTTTGACTCCGATGAAGATCGCGACGGTGTTGCGGCTGCCGGCGCCGAATACCTTGCCGCCCTCTTTGCGGCTGAGTTCTCCTGCGGTGCGCTGGTTTCCTCGAAGGTTGTAGACGTAGATGTGGCTGTAGTCGTCGGCGAGGGTGAGGCGCATGCCGTCGGCGGTATTGCCGTCAATCCAACCGCCATTGGAGACGAATGCGACGATGCCTTGATCACCGATGCGGTTGGTGGCCCATCGGAAGGCGCGGATGTAGGAGTCGTAGAGACTGTTCTTGTTGGTGGCGGTGGACAGTTTCGCGTAGGTGCTCTCGATGTGCCCGTCGAGCGTGGGGTATTTGAGGTTCGCGTTGTTGTCGTTGGCGCTGTCCTGGCCGACGGAGTATGGCGGGTTGCCGACGATGACACTGATGGGTGTGCCCAGTTGGCGGGTGATGCGGTCGTTGTTGGCGGGGAACATGATCGCGTCCATGCTGTCGCCGGTTTCGCTGATCTGGAAGGTGTCGGCCAGCACGATGCCAGGGAACGGCTGATAGTCGGCAGCGTCGCTCTTGCCTGCGAGCGCGTGATAGGTGGATTCGATATTGACTGCTGCGACGTAGTAGGCGAGCAGCATGATCTCGTTGGCGTGCAATTCGTGTGCGTACTTGCGGGACAGGTCGTGCGGCGTGACCAGCCCGGTTTGAAGCAGTCTGGCGAGAAAGGTTCCGGTTCCGGTAAACGGGTCGAGGACGTGCACGTTCTCGTCGGTCAAACCTCTGCCGAAGTGTTCACGCGAAAGTGTGTCCGCAGCGTGCAGTATCCAGTCGACGATCTGGACCGGTGTGTAGACGATCCCGAGGGCATTGGCTTGCTTGGCGAATCCGATCTTGAAGAAGCGTTCGTAGAGGTCGGCGATGACCTGCTGCTTGCCTTCGGCGCTGGTGACTTCCGAGGCACGCACTCGCACCGAGTCGTAGAAGGTGGCCAAGTCGGTCGTTTCGGATTCCAGGCCGGTCGCGGAGAGTGTGTCGACCATGCGCTGCATCACCCGGGATACGGGGTTGTGGGTGGCGAAGTCGTGTCCCGCGAAGAGGGCGTCGAAAACAGGTTTGGTGATCAGGTGCTGGGAGAGCATGCTGATCGCGTCGGCGAGCGTGATCGAGTTGTTCAGGTTCTCACGCAGCCCGGTCAGGAACCTGTCGAACTCCGCGGTGACTGCTGGATCGCCAGCATCGAGTATCGCGTTGATGCGGGCGATCTGGGCGGCGGAGATGTCGGCGACGTCGTGCGCCCAGTCTTCCCAGTAGGTGCGGGTGCCGACCTTGTCCACGATCCGGGCGAAGATGGCCTCTCGCCACTGCGAGAGCGAGAACAGCGCGATCTGCGCGGAGAACGGATCGGAGCTGCCGGCGTCGTCGCCCGTTGCCGGATCCGACGAATCGGTCGACGAGGTGAGTGATTCGTCGGTATCGGTGTCGACGGGCCCGATGTGTCCACCGAGTAAGGAGTCGCTGCCGGTGCCGGCTTTCTCTGCTTCCTTGCCGGTGTTGAGTGCGAGCGAGTTGACGTGGGCATCGAATCGTTCGTCGTGGGCGCGCAGCGCGTTGAGTACCTGCCAGACGACTTTGAACCGCTTGTTGTCGGCCAACGCTTGGGAGGGGCTGGTCTCGGCGGGCACTGCTACGGGCAAGATGATGTAGCCGTAGTTCTTTCCCTCGGATCGTCGCATGACTCGTCCCACCGATTGGACGACGTCGACGACCGAGTTGCGGGGGTGCAGGAACAGGACCGCGTCGAGGGCGGGCACGTCGACGCCTTCGGACAGGCATCGAGCGTTGGTGAGGATGCGGCATTCGTTCTCGGCCAGCGGCGCCTTGAGCCAGTTGATTCGGGCGTTTCGCTGCAGTGCGTTGTGGGTGCCGTCGACGTGCTCGACGGTGCAGTAGAGGTCGGGGTTGTTCGATGCCGCACTGTCGTCGTCGGGTTCGTCACCGAGAGAGTCGCGGTAGGCGTCGACGACACGCGGGAACATGTCGGCAACGAGTTTCGACGCTGCGATGTCGCGGGCGAAGGCGACCGCCCGGCGCATCGGCGCTTCACCGCCGGCGAACCCGGTTCCGTCCGAGGCGGCGCCGGCGCGTTTCGCGAGGCCGTTCCAGCATCCGACGATGCGGGTCGCGTCATCGAGATTCAGCTCGTGGTTGTGGCCGGCGAGTTGGTTCTGCATGGGTCCGGAGACTAGGGACGAGTCGACGGTCAGGACGAGCACTTTGTAGTCGGTGAGCAGTCCTTTGTCGACAGCTTCACCGAATCCGAGGTGGTGAAATTCCGGGCCGTAGACTGTTTCGTCGTCCATCGAGGTGATCTCGGCGGAGCGCTCGTCAGCTTGGTCCTTGACGTTCTGGTCGTAGATCCGCGGTGTCGCGGTCATGTAGAGACGTCGGCGCGCCCGCAGGAACTCGGCGTCGTGCACGCGAACAAAGGTCGAGTCTTCGTCGTCGAGCAAAGTGACTCCGGTGGTGCGGTGGGCTTCGTCGCAGAGGACGAGATCGAACTCCGGCACGCCCAGTTGCTGGGCCCCGGCCACCGCCGGCAGTGACTGATAGGTGGTGAACACGACCGTCAGCCCGGACGCCTGTGTGTGTGCGGCGAAGGCGGCCGCGAGTTGGTCGGCTTTGGTGGTCACCGGTATCGCGACGTCGTGGACCTTGGAGTCTTCGGCAGCGCGCGACACTTTGCGGTCCGAGCACACCGCGAACGCGCGCAGCTCGAGGGTCGTCTGCGCGGTCCATTCACGCAGGGTTTGCGACAGCAACGAAATCGAGGGCACGCAGAACAGAATTCGTGCGTGGCCGTCGTTGTCCGCCGCGGTGCGCTCAGCGATCTTCAGCGCAGTGAACGTCTTACCGGTGCCGCAGGCCATGATCAGCTTGCCGCGGTCGTTGCCGACCCCGAATCCCTCGAACACCTTGTCGATGGCGCGTTGCTGATGGGGTCTCGGTGCGTGCCGGGTGGCCTCTGTCACGGTGACGGCGAATTCGTCGCCCGCCCACTCGACTTTCCAGTCGATCGGTGACTGCGCGATGTCGGCCAATGACAGTCGCTGGACGTGCTTGGACTGACCGTCCAGCGCGTCCTCAGCGTTGGATCCCCACTTGTCGGTTGTCGAGATGATCACGCCGCGTGTGAACGGCGCCTTGCCGAGCGCGGTGAAGAACGAGTCGATGTCGCCCTTGGCGAGGGTGTGTTCGGGTTCGTAGAACTTGCATTGGATGGCGGTGTAGTCGCCGGTGTCGCGTGAACGTGCGACCAGGTCGATACCGGTGTCGGGCTTGCCGTCGCGGCCTGGCCAGTCGATCCAGCGCCACACGGCGTCGTACTCCTGTGCCAGCATTGGGTCGAGCTCGAAGTAGCGGACCATCAGCTTCTCGAACTTCGTGCCGCGCTCGGAGTTCGAGGGTGCCTTCCGAAACGCTTCGATCACCTCATGAACCGAACTCACTGGAACCCCCAATCTGTCGTGTACGTGGCCATCTTGCCTCGCCATGATCGCGGTCGCCGCCACGGCCATCGCCCGCTGCGAAGTAGCGCCGCAAGGTCTCCGGGACAAGGACGCAAGACTATCCGCACCCCCCGACAACTTCGTCGGCCACCGACCGCGCCCACCTTGGTCTGGCGCCGCACCATCTAACTGGGTTCGATGACGGCTGAAGCCTTCACGTCGTGGCGGGCGGGCGGCAACCGGCGCCGGAGGGAACTGACTGCGATCAGTCAATCGTGTCGCGAATTCTCGTTGGGGAACGGGTGCCGTCGGATCATCGGGAAAGGTTAGTGCGGCGTTCGAGTCGGCTTCGGCCGGCCCGGGGCGCGTTGTTGGTCGCGGCGGACCGGCGGCGCGCGCAAGACTGGGTTCAGGGCAAGTGGATCCGGTGAGTGCGATGACTGCCGAGACGGGGGCCCGGACGCGCCAACGTGCGGTGGCAGCAGCCAGCCAGTGATCCGCGCCTCGCAAAGCCGTACCGGGGTCAGTACGGCGTTTCGTGATGGAGCGGTGCGAGCGCGTGCTGGGCTGCGTCGAGTGCCTCTGCGATCCGGCGGGCGTGTCCAGTGGCGTTCGCCAAAGCGCGGACGAGATCTCCGACGGAATCGACGGCTGCGGCGTGCGAGCCGCAGCTGGGTCGGTGGTGGTCGTGGCCGAGCGTTGGTTCGTGGCCGAGGTGTTCGGCGCAGGTGGCGAGCTGGTCGTAAAGCTGGGGTTGTGCGGCGGCTGCGCGGGCGAGGTGGCTGAACAGCTGTTAGCCGGTCGCCGCGTGGGGTGACGGTGTGCCGGTCGGAGATGCTGGTATTCGAGACTTCGCTGCTGTGTCGTTCTCACGGGCGTGGAGGCGGATGCGCGGGCGCTGGCCTAGCGAGTGAGCGATTATGCGCCTGAGGTGGAGAACCTGCGCGTCAGCAAGTTACTTTTCGGCTTCGCGGGGATGACGACCATTGTCGTGACCGTCGGGCGCACTACATAATCGCGGAAGGAAGCGCTCCATTCTCCGACCTGGGTTGGAGTCGAGTGTCCGTCCACGGTCGTAGTTTGCTGGTTCGCGGTCGGCGACTGTGGCGTGATTGCACTGGTAGTGCAACCTTTTTTGGTTGCGTGACGGCCGCTGGCGTGGCATTTTCGGTTGGTAAGGGGTCGACGGAAACAATCTTCAGGTTTGTTGGAACCGATTCCGATTATTCGACGTCTTACCAATTGAAAGGCGTACGAAACCCCCGTACGTCGTGGCGGTCTTCGGTTACCACACCCCGCGGGGATTCTCCACACGAGACGGGGAGCCGAGGACTGGAACTCAGGGAGGGAGTTCTAGATGAAGGAGATCGATGGAGGTGGGCCGCAAAGGCTCGAACGACGGATCGCACTGCCGACGCTGGCAGATCATATGCGCAGGATGCGCAAGCGGCGCGAACTGACGCAGCACGGGCTGGCCGAGGTGTCGGGGGTGAGTCCGTCTTACATCCAGAAGCTGGAGACCAGCAACCTCGACAACCCATCTCGTGAGTACACGACGATGATCGCGGACGCATTGCAGCTGTCGGGTTCGGATCGCCAGACCCTGTTCTATCTGACCGGTCTGGACCCGGTGTACCCGCTGCCCGACGTCGCGCAGTTGCGGGCGCAGCTGACCGAGCAACAGCATCAGGAGTTGGAGGCGCGGGACACCGATCTCCTGGCGTACTTCGATCCGCGGTGGAACCTGCTGGCGTGCAACACGGCCTACGACTACGCGTTTCCCGGGCTGGCTAAGGCCGGCAACATCATGTTGTGGTACTTCGGCGCGCCCGAGTCGAAACAAGTGTTGTTGGACTGGCCGCGCGAGGCCGCACTGAACATGGCCTGGTTTCGGGGCTTGGTGGCCCGCTTTCACCCGGCGCCGTGGCTGCAGGAATTTATCGGGCAACTCGAGCAGCATCCGGAATTCGTGCGGATGTGGGGCGCGAACCAGGAGACCGTGTACGGACGAGATGCTCGTGACCCGCTGATGTACATGCTCGACCCAGGCAGCGGCGAGCCGTACACGCTGCGGGTCGAGCAATACACGATCACCAACAACGGGCACAAAATCAACCGGTTCGTCGGCATCCGCGAGGCGGAGTTCATCCCGCCATTGCCGCCTACCATCGGTCGCAGCTCCAGTCGCCCCTACGGGAGTCGGCCGAAGCCGCAGCGCGACAACAACACCGAAGCCGCCGAACCGGCGGAGCGCGCAGACGACGGCGAGTGCGCCTGACCGCTCGGTAGTCGGCGATCGGCCTGGCGCGGTTCGATGAACCGGTGCCGGATGAGGTCGAAGCCGCCTTCGTTGTCGCAGCGGCGGACGGGCAGACCAGTACTCGCCTGCGCCAGGCGTATTCCCCTGTGCGCCGGGAAGGCCGCAGCTGGCCCCGGCGTAGGTGAGTACTGCGCTCGGGTGCGGCGACAGCAGACGGTGGACACCCCGCGAAATCGATCGCGAGACGATGCCGGCCGGCATCCTAGCGTCACGAACGACGAGTACGAGCTCGCATCGTGCGTGCGCGATCCAATACTCCGGCACTGCCTGCTGTGCCAGACACACTGCGGCACTGCTCCCTGTGCAGACACGGGTTGCGCATTCTTTCGTCTCGATGCCGTGCAGTCGGCACAACTGCCGTCCCCAGTCGGAGATTCTTCGCTCGGGCGTGCACTCCGTCGCGCCTGGCGTCTCAGAGCCAGCAATAGCGAATTGCGCACTGGCAATGCAACATTCGGTCCGACCGACCATTCGCAATAGATACTCGAAGCCTGATCGCGCGCGAAATTATCACTAGCACTGCAATTTTGAAAAGTTGCATTGAAAATGAAAGCGAAATCGCTTTACGCGCAACATATTTCACGGTTGTGTGGATGTCGGCAGTCAAACACATTGAATGAAAGGAACATTCACATGGACCCCGGAGTAATTCTCTCGCTGGTCAACCAGGGCGTCGCGATCGCGGCCAACGGCCTGGCCGCGGTGAACAACGCGATCGCGATCATCTTGCACTTCATCTGACAGACCGACACGGCGTGGCCTTCGACGGTCGACGACGCCCGTCGGAGGTCACGCCCCAAACCTCCGGCAAGGAATTTGACGCAACTATGACCACTCATGGCATTGCCGCAGATCCCGCGGCACCAAACCGAGACCAGTCCTGCCGCCGCGACGAGAACGAAACCGCGACGGCCGCAATCGATCCGACACCGGCACGCCGCCATGCACGCAGGGCCGCGCTCGCCGCGGTGTCGATCGCCGCGCTGGGTGCAGGAACCGGAGCCGCCGCCGCGGAACCGGTCGCACCGCTGACAATCGCACAATGCCCAGCCCTGTATGTGCTGGGTGTGGACGGCACCGGCCAGTCGTCGCCTGGCGCGAGCCCGAGCACCGGCACAGGAGTGCTCGGTCCGATGGTCGAACCGCTGCTGGCGGCCGGGCCGGCGGTCGTGCAGCGTGCCTACGTCCCCTACGACGCCAGCTTCGGCGGCGTCCCGGGCACCGGCGGCACCACCGCCTCTTACACGGCGTCGATGACCGGGGCAAGCGCGACGCTGCACGCCATGGCGTCACAGATCGCCGCGACCTGCCCGCAGACACACATCGCCGGAGTCGGGTATTCCCAAGGCGCACATGTGGTGTCACAGTTCGCGACCGCGGTCGGGGCCGGCGGCGGCCCGATCGGCGCGGACCGGGTCGCAGGCGTGGCCCTCTATTCGGACCCGGCGAGACCTGGGGGCACCACGGTGCTCCCAGGTCGTCCGGGACAAACCACACCCACACCCGCCCCGGGGACCTCCGGTGCGGCCGTCTCGACCGTCGTGCTGCCCCAGACGAGTGCGAGCGGAGCGGGGATCGACCCGGCCGGTTCCCGATTTGGAGCCTTGTCGGGGCGGGTCGCCGAGTTCTGCACGGCCGGCGATCTGTCGTGCGCCGCCCCGCAGGCGCCGTTGCTGCGCGCGGGCGCCGCGGTAGCCGCACAGGCCTCGATCGCCGACCCCGCCGCCGCGATCTCGACGCTCGGCGCCACCATCGGCGCCGTCGCCACCGGCGTGCTCGCCGACGACGTCACGGTGACCGGCGGATCGGTGAACTACCTTCCCACCCAATCGATCTCCGAACGAGCCGTTGGCGCCGCCGACCCGCGCACCCCCGCACCGAGCCCAAGCCGGCACGCCGACGCCGCCCAGCGATGGAACCAGATCACCGCCGCAGTGACCGCCGACCCCGCTGCAGCGTTGCCGCGCCTTGTGCAGCAGGCCGGAACCGCCGTCAGTGCCCTCGTCGCCGAGAACCAGGCACTGCTCGACCCCGCGACCTGGATCGACCTGCCCGGTCAGCACACCGGCTACGGCGGCGACCTCGCCGCAGGCGCCCAGTGGTTCGCCGCACTGGCCACCGACCTGTCCAACAACCGGCCGCGCTAGGAGCGCGACCCACAGAACTCCTCCGGGACGGCCCACCACAAGACGGTGGACCCTCTGTGTTCCCAACACCGCACCCACCGCCCGCGGGCCGTCCGGGAGGACCCACCACTTTCCGCCACGAGCCACCCCGAATCCGACCAAGAAACGAAATCCTATGCGCCGCAAAATCAACCAGACCACGCAGCGACGAACGGCCGCCGTCGGCGCCGCCGCCACGGCCCTCGTCGTCGCCGTGACCGGCGCAGGAACAGCCGCAGCGCAACCCTCGTCGAGCACCGCCACCGCACCGATCGGGGACACCTGCCCCGCGCTCTACGTGCTCGGTGTGCAGGGACCACAGGAAACCAGTCCCGGAGCCGACCCGAACGCCGACAGCGGCATGCTCGGCCAAGTCTTCGGACCCATGCTTGCTGCGAGCGATCCGACACTGATACGCCGCGTCTACATCGCCTACTCCCAACCCCCCGCCGAAACCGCCACGCCGACAACCGGAGTCACCGGCACACCACACGAGCCCGGTACAACCGGGTCGGCGGTCGAGAGCGCTGTGACCGCCACCCTGGGCGAGGTCACCGACACCGCGGCGGACGTGCTCACCGCATGCCCAGACACCCTGCTGGCCGCTGCCGGCTACGCCGAAGGCGCTCGCGTCGTGTCCCGGTTCGCCAACATGGTGGCTGCGGGCCGCGGCGGCACCCGGATCCCGACCGACAAGATCGCCGGGATCGCACTGTTCGCCGACCCCGACCGCACTCCCGCCGCACCGGTGCTCCCCGGCCGCCCGGACCTCACCAGCCCGCTCGCGCCCCCGCCGTTGAGCGGTCATCACCGTCACAGCACCGAAATCACCCTGTCGAACCCACGCCCGAGCGGCGGCGGCGTCACCGCGACACGCGACACCACGGCGACGGGGACAGGTACCGGCGCAGGGACAGGGACGGGCAACGACTACGGTCCGCTGGCGGGCCGCGTCGTGAACTTCTGCGCACCGGGTGATCTGACCTGTGACGCACCCGCCAACGGAGCACTGCTGCAGGTCGTGCACAACATCGCTACACGGGCGAACCTGACCGACCCGCTCGCCGCGATCGGCGCGATCGCCCAGGGCCTGGCGTCGACGGTGTTCAACACCACCGTCAGCGTCTTCAACAACGACATCACCGGCACACGCGCTCCCACGCTGGATTATCGACCGCAGCAGACGATCTCACAGCGCCTCGCGGACGCCTCGGACCCGACACGATCCCAACCCGGCGTGGCCGACGCGATCACCGCGCTGCTACGCGTCGGCATGATCGGCATCGACGCCACCACCACCATCGCCAAGACCGTGCTCACCCCGGACACGATCGCCGCCCTGATCGCCGCCGGAGTCACGAACCCGGCCGCCGCCGCGACGCTGAGCGCGAAACTCGCCACCGCCGCCGTCCAATTGGTGCCGCCGGACGCACCGACCCGACTGACACGCATCGCCTTCGACACCATCTCCGAGCTCGTGTCCGACAACCGGGACCTGTTCGACCTCTCGGTGCTGTCGAAGTATTCCGACACCATCGGGCGCCGCCAGGCCTACGACACCAGCCCCGCAGCCCCGGACGGCACCCCCGCCACCGCAGTGACCGCGAACTGGTTCACCGCACTGGCCCGCGACCTCGCCGAGGCAGGCCATCACGGCGGGCAACCATCCCGAACCACCGCCAGCACACCGTCGTCGACCGGCACCAGCACATCGACCACCACCACCGGCGCGCCGAGTTCCTCGACCGCAACAGCGACGCGGTCGACGCCGACGCCGACGCCGGCTCCGACGTCGCGGGCGCCGTCGCCGTAACTGACCCCGCGAAAGCGAGGCCCGGCCCCGACCAGCGCGCGTTCCCCCCGACGCAGACGCGGCGAGGTCGGGCAACCCGGCCCTTTCGCACACCACCGCAACCAACCCCGCATCAACCCCGATCGGAGGTGAAACCCCTTGGCACGCACCGCACACCGACGCCGCACGGCGCACGAGGACGACCTGCGCAGACACGGCGTGGACTGGATAGCGCCGCCGATCCTGCGCTCCCACGACGGCGACGGGTGGGCCTGGCTCCACCAACGCCACCACGCCGCCCGCCCCGGCACACCTGTACGCCACACCCGGAAGCGCAACGCAGAGATCATGGGGCGACGCGCCAGGCACGGATGGTTGACCGCGGCCGTCTTGTTGGCTGTCGTCTCGATCGGACTGATCGTCGCCGGCGTCACGCGGGTGATCGCGGCCAACCAACCGGCGCCCCCGGTCGCCGTTCCGCCGCTGCCCACCACACCCGCCGCGGCCACGACGAGCCACCCGCCGTCGGACCGATCGCAGGCCTGCACCGGCCTGACAGCGACGACGGTCACCGACGGACCCGGCGACCGCGACACCGCCGCCGGGACGATCGCCGCCTTCGAGCACGCCTACTACCGGCAGCGCGACCCCGCGGCCGCAATGACCGTCCTGGGCCCGCAAGCCCGCATCGACCCCGCCACGCTCGCCGCCGGGATCGCCTCGATCCCGCCCGGCACCCGCCACTGCGTGGCCGTCACACCGATCGCCGACCAGGCAGCCGACGTGCACGTGGTCGAGCTGCACCCCGACGGCGGACGCATCGACTACCTGCAACTGATCAACGTCACCGTCGCACCAGGGGCAACCCTCATCACCGGCATCCAGGCACGCCGATGACCCCACTCACCACAGCCGCCCATCGCGACGGCGACCACACCGCTGGGGACGGAGTACCCGCTGACGCAACACAATCAGCGGACACCACGATCGAGGCGCCACCCACGCAGCGGCGTGCGCCCACCAGGGCAGAGCCGTTGCCGACGACCGCGGCGTATCCGCCGCTGTTCGCCGTGCTCGGCGCCCACGGCGGTGCGGGCGCATCGACGCTGACGCGATGGTGGGTCCACGCCGCCGACACCGGCCGCGCCTGGCCCGCATCTGCGGCAACCACGCAACGAGTCGTCGTCGCCGCCCGCGAATGCATGCCCGGACTCACCGCGGCCGCGGACCGGTTGCGGGAATGGCGCGCACACGTGACTCCGCCCGGCGTGCAGGTCGTCGGACTCGTATTGATCGCACCGCGCCCCGGCGACGTGCCACGCACCGTCCGCCGCTACGCCGACACCATCAGCGAACTCGTCGACGGCATCGTCGCGCGCATCGGCTGGCACGAACAGCTGCTCGGATGCGAACTCGACGATCTCGCCGTCTACACCCCCGGCGACCCGGTAGCGCCTGCCGCGCGGACACGCCGACGACGCCGGGCGGACCTGCGCGAGACGGTGCCGGCCGACGTCGCCCGCACCGCGGCGGCGATCACCGACGCCATCGCCGAATCACTGGCGTTCCCCACACCTTTCAACCCATCAGGAAGGCACCACCCATGATCGGCTACAGCATCCTTGCGCTCGGTTCGCAGATCCACGACCTCGCCCAGCAGATCGACGTCAAACCCATCCAGCCGCCCGGCGCATCCGGACTGGTCAGGATCGTCGGCTGGCTCGCGTGGGCGGTCTCGATCGCGGGTGTGGCGGCCCTGGTCTATGCGGGCGGTCGTTTCGCGTGGGAGCGCTACCACGGTGGCGCGCTCGAGGCGCCGAAGATCGTGCTCGGCACCCTCATCGGTGGCGTGATCGCGACCAGCGCCGGCCCGATCATGAACGCGGTCATCACACCATGACCACCACCGCCACCCACGCGTACGGCGCCGCGGCGGCGGCGCCGCTGGCTGCCGCACTGCCTGCAGACGTGAGCGCGCCGCTGCTGCAGCTGCTGGGCTGGCTGGGCTGGCTCGTCGCCCTGCTCTGTGTCGCGCGAGTGATCTGGTGTGCGGGGCTGCTCGGGCTGCACCACTACCGCGGCGAAAACACCGAAGGACTGATCGGTGCACTGCTGGCTGGGGTGCTGCTGGGCAGCGCGGGAACCGTCGCCGGCGCGCTCTACGCCCCGCCCTGATGCCAGCTAAACGAAACCAGCGGCCGCACACCACAACTCGATCCGATCCAGACTCGCCCACGACCGAAGGAACCGCACCCGATGCGCCCCACCGACCCCGACACGACATCAGCCCAAACCGGCGACGCGATGGCCGACGATCCGGCGCGCTCGACATCCACCCGCTGGCAGTGGCCGTGGTGGCCCTGGGTATGGGCTGCACTGATCGGGGTCGCCGTGCTCGCCTTGGTCGTCGGGATCGCGGCGATCCCGTCCGACCGCACACACCGACCGCAGGACTTGCGCACGCCGGCATCGGGTCTGACGTTGCCGCCGTCGTGGCCGCTGCAACCGCCGGTGTCCAGGCCCGGCGCTGCGGGCGGGTTCGGGCTACCGACCACGGATCTGTTCGGCGCCCGCCTGGACACCCCCGCCGATCCCGCGGGCATCGCACTCGGGCAGGACGCGGCGCGCCGGCCCAACCCCGCGGGACCGGACTACATGACCGCGGCGCCGGCGGGAATGATGTGGCAACGCGGATGGGGCGGTGCGGCACTGCCGTTCAGCGTCAGCGACGGACCCGCCGGTGTTCGTGACGGTGTGGCGACCGGGTTCGCACCTACCCCGCAAGGCGCGGGTCTGGCCGCCTACGACGCCCTGGCCCGTGTCCTGGCCGCGCCGGAGGAGGTGTGGCAACGCGTGCTTGCCGCCCGGTTCACCGGACCCAGCGCCGACTTGGTGACCAGGTTCGGGCGCAGCCGCGCCGCCACCACCGACGCAGCCCGCTACGTCGTCGTCCCGGACGGCTTCCGGATCGACGAATACGCCACCGCGCGACCGGAGTTCGCCGTGGTCCGGATCGCGGTGCGTGACCGTTCGGGCACCGCCTACACGAGCTGGCCGATGGTTTGGGTCGACGGCGACTGGCGGGTCCGGACCCCGGACGACATCGAAGATCTGTGGGCGCCTGCCACGCCGGTGGCCGCGGGTGCGCCGGGATTCGGGGCGTGGCGATGACCGCGCCGTTGCACCGTCAACCGGTCCCGATACCGCCGGTCGATCCGTGCGATCTGCCCGGGGTAGGCGGAGTGTGCGAGTTCGGCAAGGACCAGCTCGGCGAGGCGGTCACCGGCGCCGCGTCATCGGCGTTCGACTCTGTGGTGAAAGCGCTGGTCGACAGCTTCGGCAAGGCATTGCAGTGGTGCCTGACCTGGTGGATTCGGCTGCCGTCGCCGGAGCTGGACAACATGTCGGCGCTGGAACGTGTCCGCGAGTACACCACCGGCCTGCAACTGCTGCTGCTGACCGGCGCGATCATGTTTACCGCCGCCCGCCTGGCGACGGCACGCCGGGGAGGGCTCGCAGGAGCGACACAGGAAGCGTTCGTCGGATTCGCGCGCACCGTGTTCGGGTCCTGGATGTACGCGTCGTTCGTCGTCGCCGGCACTCGCGCCGGAGACGCCTTCTCGGACTGGGTGATCACCGATGCCACCGGCGGCGACGCGGCGAACCTGCTGAACCGGATGCTGTCGTTCGACTCGCTGCAGGCCAAGGGTCTGGGGACGGGGGCACTGTTCCTGATCTCGATCCTGGGCCTGTTGTCGGCACTGTTCCAACTGGTGCTGCTGGTCGTCCGGCAAGCCTTGCTGATCGTTGCCGCAGCGGCGGTGCCGGTCGCCGCTGCCGCCGCGGGCACCGGGCCGGGCTCACAGTCCTACCAGCGCCTGCTGGGATGGTCGCTGGCGTTCGTGCTGTTCAAACCCGTTGGGGCACTGGTGTATGCGGTCGCGTTCAGCGCGGCCGGCACTACGAGCGACGACCCGCAACAGGTGCTGCTCGGGCTCATCCTGCTCACGCTGGTGGCGTTCGTAGCGCCGGCGTTGATGCGGATGATCGCGCCGGCAGTGGCAGCGGTCGGCGGCGGCGGATCCGGCGGCGCCGCCCTACTCGGCGGCGGGCTCGCGCTCGCGGCGCAGACCGCCATGCAACGCGGCGGTTCCAACGACAACGCACGCCCGGTCAGCGAAGCCGACCACACCGGCGGAGGGTCGGGCGGTGGCGCGGGCAGAAGTGGCGGGGGGACCGGCGGCGACCCATCCGGCGGCGGCGGTGGAACCGGCGGCGGTGCAGGCCGCTCGATGCCGGGGACCGGCAGCGACCCTTCCGGAACATCCGGCGGCGCAACAGCATCGAGCGGGGGCGGCACCGGCAGCGCGGGAGGTGGCGACAAGGGTGGCGGTAGCGGGTTCGCCAGTGGCGGCCGGCGCGACACCCCGTCCGTGGCCGGCGGTCACAGCGCCGGCAGCGGAACCGCAGGCGCAGCAGGCACGGGCGCAGCGGCCGGTAGTGCAGCGGGTGGAGCCGGTGCGGCTGGTGGCACATCTGCCGGTGCGGCGGGTGGCCCGGTCGGGATGGCCGTCGCGGCGGGCCTGGGCGCGGCGTCGGCGGCCGGGTCGCAGGTGCGCGCCGCGGTCGCCGCGGGCACCGAACCGGAGCCCTCCCCGTACGAGGTGCCCCGATGAGCGCGACACGCATGTACGGACGGTGGGAACAACCACGCAGCGCCGGGTTCTTCGGCCTCACCTGGGGCGTCTCCATGCTCGGGCTGGGCTTGGTGATCACGATCATGCTCGGGTTCATGATCACCCGGTCGCTGACGGTGGCCGCGGTTCTGATCGCCACTGCCGCAACGATTTTCACACCACTGGCGGTGACGGTCGGCGGGCGCAGCGGCGCCGAACACGCGCTGCTGCGGGTGCAGTTCGCCCTGGCCCGCGGCAAGGGTGAACACCTCTACCGGGCGGGCCGGTTCTCCAAGATCCCCGGAGCGTGCCGCCTACCCGGCCTGCTGGCGTCCTCGTCGCTGGCCGAGTACGAAACCCCGGGCGGCAAACGGTTCGGCCTGATCCACATGCGCCGCACCGGCCACTACACCGTCGTGCTTCGGGTGGTGCCCGGCGGCAAAGAGCTGGTCGACCAGTCCACGATCGACGCCTGGGTCGACGGCTACGGACAATTTTTGGCCACTCAGGGCCGCAGCGGCGAGATCCTCGCGGTCACCGCCGTCATCGAGTCCGTCGTCGACACCAAACTCAAACAGCACCGCGAGATTTCGCGCCTGGTCACCGACCGCGCCCCCGACTTCGCCCGTCAGGTGATGACCGAAGCCGGGCAGATGCCGGGGATCGGTGTGCGGGTGGAGGCCCGCATCGCGATCACCTACCGCGCGATCGGACACGGCCGCACCCGACGCGACCCGGGCGAACAGGCCCACGAAATCGCCCAACGCCTCGCCGGAGTCCTGTCCGACCTCGCCCGCGCCGGGCTGCCCGCCGCGCCGATGCGCGCCTGGGAACTGATCGCGCTCGCGCGGGCCCGCTTCGACCTCGCCGCCCAACGCGATCTCGAACTCGCCGGACCCGACATCGCCGACACGCAATCGTGGGACCGCGCCGGTCCCGTTGCGGCCGACGAGCACTGGGACCACTACCGCCACGACGGCGCCCGCTCGATCACCTGGGAGATGGACGCCGCACCGCGCGGGGCCGTGCTCGAATCCGGCCTGGAAGACCTGCTGCGTCCCCGCGCCGACGTGCCGCGCAAACGCGTCGCGATCATCTACCGCCTGCACTCGGCGGCCGACGCCGCAGGGATCGTCGACAGCGACTTCCGCGACGCGCTGGCCGCGGAGCAGACCGAACGCGGCATCGCCTCGGCCTCGGCCAGCATCCGCGTGGACAACACCCGCGCGGCCCGTCAAGAACAGGCCCGCGGCGCCGGCCTGACGCGATTCGGGGTGCTCATCACCGTCAGCGACCGCCTGGACGCGGACCTGCCCGGCATCGACACCGCGATCCGCTCGATGGCCGCCGCGTCGCGGCTGTCGGTGCGCCGCTGCTACGGCACCCAGGCCGCCGCGTTCGCCGCCGGGCTCGGCATCGGCGTGATCCTGCCTGAGCACACGTCCGTGCCGAAACGAGTGACCGGATGAGCCGCAGGCAAGCCCGGAGACGGCTGAAAAGTCAGCTGCCGCTGCGTCGTTCGCCACGGTACCGCATCGCCGGGGTGGCGGTACTCGCACCGATCGAGCGGGGCGTGACCGAGCAGATTGCGCGCAACGGTGGGTGGCGAGGCTGGTGGGCGCGGCGGCAGCTGTCGGCCGACGATCACCGCCGCGCGACCGCCGTCCGACTGGCCGCCGAACGCTCCCGCGACGGCTTCGACCGCGACCTGCTCCGCCCGACGGACCGCGGCTACGCCGGACGCGGCGGCGGACGAGCCTCGGTGGTCACCGCCACACCGGAATGGCGTTCCACCACCACCCAAGTGGCCGGATTGTGGCCGTTCACGGTCGGCGCCTCGGCGCCGGTGGTCGGAGTGCCGGTCGGGGTGCACTACATCACCGGTGCCCCGGTGCATTTCGATCCGATGAGCTGGTTCACCCGCGGCTACCTGTCCAGCCCGATCGCCTTCGTGCTGGCGCTGAACGGGTACGGGAAATCCTCGCTGGTCCGGCGCATGGTCACCGGCGCCGTCGCGGCCGGGGAAACCGTGCTGTGCCTGGGCGACACCAAACCGGACTACCGCGACCTGGTGGTCCGGTTGGGCGGGCAGGTCGTGGACCTCGGCTACGGACGCGGTCGGATAAACCCGCTCGATGTCGGGGCCTTGGGCACGGTCATCGGCCAACTGTCCGATCCACTCGCGCGGCGCCGCGTCGCCGCTCGGGTGGAAGCCGGACAGGTGATGGTCGTCGCCGGGCTCATCGAACTGGTCCGCGGCTCGCGCGTCGCCGACTACGAGGAAACCCTCATCGCCGCCGGACTGCGCGAACTCTACAGCGAGGCAGGGGGATTCACCCCCGAGACCCCACCGCTGCTGCAGGATCTGCTGCGGGTCATCGGCCACGGCGGGCAACGGCTGCAGCGCTTCGCCGAAGAAGACACCGCCGTCGACTACCGCGCCGCCACCAAAACCCTGCGCCGGTCATTGCGCGCGTTGGTGGAAGGACCGTTCGGAGAAATCTTCAACGGCCACACCAACGTTCCGCTCAATTTGAACGCGCCCGCGGTGTGCGTGGATGTCTCCGGCATACCCGACGGTGACACCAAACTGCTGGCCGCGGTGCTGATGGTCTGCTGGAGCGACGGATTCGGCGCGGTCGCCGCCGCACACGAACTCGCCGACGCGGGCCTGGCACGCAAACGCACCTTCGAGATCGTCATGGACGAAATCTGGCGCGTCCTGGGCGTCGGGGACTTCATGGTCGACCGCGTCGACGCGCTGACCCGACTCAACCGCGTCCTCGGAGTCGGGCTGATCATGTGCTCCCACACGATCAAAGACCTCGCCGCCTTCGACACCGCATCGGCGGTCAACAAGGCACTCGGTTTCGTCGAACGCGCCCGCGCCAAGATCATCGGGCCGATCGGCCCGGACGAGGTCGAGCGCCTGCGCAAGGTCGTCGCGATCACCGATACCGAGAAGCGACTACTCACCTCCTGGGCGGCACCCCGGCCCCCCTCGGACGATCTGCTCGACCACGCCAACACCGACACCGACACCGGCCAAACCGCTCCCGGCACAGGATGTTTCCTCCTCAAGACCGGCGAGGCCGACCAACCCGGCATCCCGCTGAGGATGATCTTCACCCCCGCCGAACGCGACACCGGTGTGCACGACACCAACCAACGCTTCCATGGTTCGGGCGGGTGACACGGTCGTGGACAGCCCCCGCAGCCTGCTCGGCGCCGCAATCGCGGTGCCAGTGGCGATCGCGGTCCTGCTGGTGCTCCTGCTGGCCGGGGTCGACTCCGGTAACCAGACCTGCGGGCGGGCCGGCGCGCCCGGTATGGACGGACCCCTCACCACGCGTGTCGGCGATCTGTCCGAGCGCCAGCTACGGCTGGCCCGCGACGGCGTCGTCATCGGACGCCAACGCGGCATGGGCGAGAACGTCATTCTTGCCGAACTCGTCGCGCAAGCTGCCGAGAGCAGCTTCGCCAACCTATCCAACTCGAACGTTCCCGAATCGGCGAACTACCCCGCCGACGGGGTCGGCCACGACCACGACAGCCTCGGCCCACACCAGATGCGCGTCATCGTCTGGGCCGCGACCTACGGCGGCGTCGCCGGGCTGATGGACCCGGTCGTCCAGATCAACTGGTTCTACGACCAAGCCACCAAAACCCCTGGCGCCGACCGGATGCCGCCGGGCGAACTGGCCCAACACATCGAGGGATCAGCACACCCCGACCGCTATCAGCCGTTCCTGCCGCTCGCCCGTTCACTGTATGCGGCGTTCGCCGGCATCGACCCCACCGACAACCCGGCTGGACGCCGCGACGGACTCGCCGCAGGCTGCACACGCCCCACCCCGACAGCGCCGGGGGAGTCCGACGACTTCGGAGCGGCGGCACTGGCCGCGGCAGCGTCGTGGGTCGGCACCGACTACCTGTGGGGCGGCGGCGACACCGACGGACCCACCAGTGGCGGCGGTGTCACCGGATTCGACTGCAGCGGGCTGACGTTGTACGCGATCTATCAGGCCAGCGGCGGCACGATCGCGCTGCCGCACTACACCCAAGCCCAACAAGACGACCCCCGCGGCCGGCCCGTTCCACTCGAGGAGATCCGGCCCGGCGACCTCGTGTACTTCACCGCGCCGGGCGAGAGCGACTCCCACCACGTCGCCATCTATGCGGGCATCCGCGACGGCGTCCCCAGCGTCCTGCACGCACCCCAAACAGGCGACGTCGTCAAGTACAGCCCGCTGAACTCCTGGAGTGGGGAGGCAGCGTCTGTGCGGCGATTCGACGGCGGCACCCCTGGAGGTTCCCATGATTGATTGCGCGATCTCACGCATCCAGCGCCCATGTTGCTCTCGCGCAACGTCATTGGAACATCTTCGGCGTGTCGGCAGGCTGATCGCGAGCAGTCGAGGGACCGCATCCGATCAGCGCGAAACTACGGCTACGCAAACATATCTGCGCGATCGAGCAATCGAATCTGTTGCAGCGGGCGAGCATTGCCGACTCCAGAGGACCGACCGCACGTCCGACGCATTCTGCGCCGATCTTGCGCTCGCGCAAGAGCGGCAGGAAATGTCGGGCGTATCAATCGTTTTCGGCTGCGGCCGCAACGACAGCGCCACCACGCACAGCTATCGGCGAGCGGCGGCCAGAGGTGAGCGTGCATGACTCGACCGAAGCCCGCACGAATGGCAGTCCACAGGAAGGGAAGCACACCCATCCCGGGCCGGCGGACAGATGTGCGCGACCGCGCACCGCCCGGCGCAGCGCGGTACCCGCGCTCGCGGAATGCGAGGAGCCCAGAAACGCGAAACCCCAAGTACACCAAGGAAAGCGATACGAACGACATGAACAACACCAACCCGAACGACAACTCCGCTCGGCCGGACGCCATCGGTGTCGACTACCAGCTACCGCTCGCCCGAAGCGGCGCTCCTGCGGCGGTGCGGCCCCGGATGTGGCTCGCCTCGGCGGCAACCGCCCGCAACCGGTTCGCGATCGTGGGCAGCGATCACGTCGCCCTCTGGCGCGGCGACTTCGACGCAGGCGACGACGACTACCCCGACGGTGACCCCCTGCGTGCAGAACTGGCCGCGGCCAAACGAGCCATCTGGCTTGCCGGGCAGGCGCGCCGCGCCGCAATCGCCGCACCTCGTGCGGTCGTGGCGCTGACCCTCGCCCGCGCCCTCGACCAGGCAATCCTGCACCGCATCGCCGACCAGTACGGGCTCGACCTGGAACTCGCGATCGACGAGACGAACCCGGCAGTGGCGTGGTGCAACTGGAGTGGGCGACGCCGCTGGAGCGCGGCCACGATCGCCGCCCTTGCCACTGGCGGCGCGAAACCGACCCCGGACGACGTCATCACCGCGCGGGAGCGGGAACTGACCGCCGCCACCACGCACGGGCAGGTATTCCGGATCGCCGCAGAACACGGACTCAACAACCACGAGTCGTTCCCGCTGTTCAAACGTGCCTTGAAGGACCGCCTCGGCATCGACTACGACCAGCTGCGCAGCAGCACCGAGGCGGCTCGGCACGCCGCGGCTACCGAACTCGCCGAGGCCGCCTCGTCAGGCCCGCACATCACTCTCGCGGTCGCCGCCGACGCGGCCGCGGGACAGTTCGCGGTGTGCGGGGCAGCCGGGCAGCCGGTCTGGTACGGACGGTTCCGCGACGACGAGCAATTCGATCACCAGTCGCACGCCGAGCACGCCGCCGCGCGTAAAGCGATCTGGCTCGCCGGACAAGCCCGGATGGATTCCGAAAGGCCCGCGGCCACACTGCATTTGACGATGTCGCGCCCGGACGTCAATCCCGGCGACCTGGAATCGGCTGCCGCGTCGGCACGGCTGCTACTCGACGTACGGATCGCCGACCTCGACAACCCTGCCAGCGAATGGTGTGCAGCCGACGGTTGGCTGCACTACCGCAGCACCCCGATGGCCAGCCTGCTCGACACCGCGCAAGCATGACGATCCCTGGGTCCACGACGCCGGCCGCAGCAGCCGCCCGGACCGGGCTGGTTGCTGCGGCAGCGCTCGCTGGTGTTGCGGTGCCCGGCTGCGCCGCCATCCCGACCGGCGAACCGACACTCGTCATGTCCTGCGCCACATCACGGTTCAGCGCCCCGTACCAGTCGATCGATCCGTGTGACGCGACGGCGGTGATCCGTGCCGCGGCCGAGACCGTCTTCAGCTACCGGCCCGCCACCCAGCCAGACCCGGGGACAGCGTTGTTCGCCGCTGCTGGGTTGCTCGACCCCGGCTACCTCGAGCGAACCCGTGCGAGCACAGGACTGCTGGACCCGGCGGCGAGCGCCGATTGGGACGACTGGAGCGGCAGGGGAGTGAGCGTCGTCGCGACCGCACGAATCACCGGCGACGACCACCCACCCGACACGCCGCGACGGGCATCGCGGGTCGTTGCGGTCACCCAGCAACCGAGCGACGCGACAGCGGCCCGCCGACTGACCGTGTATATGACCGCGGTCCGCGACCGCCCGACCCACGCGTGGCGGATCGACCAGATGCACACCAAATGATCAGGAATATGGAAGGGACACAAGGGAAATGACCGAATCCGCCGATCCTGCCGCCGACGCCGGCCGGCAGCTGCGTGCTGCGACGATCCAGGCCGTGCAAACCGCACTGATGTACAGCCAGTATCAGCGCGGCCTGAACATGGAACGCCGCGCCGCCACCGAACACGCCGACCGGCAAGCCCGAGCAAAGGCGTCGGAGTTTCGTGAGGGCGAGATCCACGACCTCAAGGTGCAGGGCTACCTCGACCGCGCCCAGCAGGCCGCCGGCAAGTACGAACTCGAGCGAAAAGAGGTCCTCGCTCGAATGGCGCGCGGCGACGCCGACCTGGAACGTCGCGACCGGGCCGCCGCCGCAGCCGAAGAACGCGACACCGAAATCCACGAACTCAAGAAGCAGGGCTACCTCGACCGGACAGCGAACACCGCCGAACTGCACGACCTCGACAAACAAGACCGCCTCGCCCGGATCGCTCGCGGCGACGCCGACCTGGCACGCCGTGACCGCCTCGCCGCCACCGGCGAGGAACGTGAGATCGAAATCCACGACCTGAAGAAGGCCGGCTACGACAGCCGGGAACAACGCGCCACCGAACTGCATCGGCTCGACCAGCAGGAACGGTTGCAGCGCATGGCCATTCGCGCGCGAGCTGCGGGATTGTCCGAAGAACTCGCCAAGACCGGCGCCCACACCGACCACCTTGCAGCGACGATCGCCGGATTCGCCGCAGCCACCGCGACCGCTGATCTCGGTCCAGATCAGCAACGCGCCGCCGACGCGTTCGGCGAGCGCAGCCGGGCCGCCGGACTCGACCCCGACGACATCCTCGGCGCTGCCCGCGACGAACCCCAGCACAGCAGCCAGCCCACTACCGCGAGCACCGACGCCGACACCGGGACCGATCCGCTGGCCGAACGAATCGAAGACCTGGTCGCAGCCGCCTTCGACGCCGCCGACCAAGCCACCGGCACCGCAGCGACCTCGAGCCCCGACCCCGGCACCCAGATCGCCGACACCGTCGCACGCGCCGGACTCGGCAATCCGCACCCCACACCCGGCCAGTCGGTGTCGATGGCTCCACCGGTCACCACCACTGCGGCCCCCGCGCCGCACCAAACAATCGAGGAAGGACTCGAGCTATGACACAACCCGACAACACACGCGTCGAGAACCCCGCCGCGCCTCACCACGACGACCTCGTGGGCGACGAACCGGTGTGGCACGCGCGCGCGGAACGGGCCACCGGAACACCGCTTGGGTTCCCGGTGCCCGACGACACGAAGCGCCGATTCGCCGAAGGGGTCGCCCGGATCAAGCGCGCCGGGCGCCGATCAGTGCCCGCGAGCTCGTCTGTGGGGGGCCGTGACAGAACCGCCGCATCCGGCCAACACCCGGAGTCGATCCCGGACGGGCGCGATCAGCCCGGCAAAGCGCGGCGCATCCTGTTCACCAGGTCCCGCACACTTGGCGATGCCGACCTGGTCCGATACGCGCTGCGACCGTTGCGCGCGGCGGGCGCGGTCCTCGTCGTAGGCGATGCCGGTGGCGCCGACCGCCTCGCCACCGACGCATGGCGCTGCTGGGGCCTGCCCGTCGAAGTGCACCGCAAGGACTGGAAACGAGACGGCCGCGCCGCCGGATTCAGACGCGACGAACGGATGGTCGCCGCCGCCGCAGACGCCTGCGTCGCGCTCATCCACAACAACTCGCGCGGCGCCACCCAATGTGCGCAGCGAGCCGAAGAGGCGAGTATCACCACCTACCGCATATTCATCGCCCCGCCCGAAGGGCCTTCCCTCCCGACCGGCGTCCACACCGCCGATATCACTATGTCGATTGCGCGTGCGGACCACGACACCGATGCGACCGCGACCGGACCAGCGGGCACACCGTCGCCATCAGATGCGGCGATGTCGGCACCCGGAACTGCCGGTCGCGAAGACGGGGCCGCGATCGCCGACACCATCGGGCGCGCCGGACTGGGCCACCCACACCCAGCAGCCGACCACTCCGCGGCGTTGACACCACCTGTCGACGCTGCCGGGTCGAGCGCCGGCATCGAGCACGTCACACAGGGAGGACTCGAAGCATGGTGATCGCCACCCGGGAAACCCGACGCCGACGCAAGGGAGGGATCGGGCAGGAAACCGCCGCACTACTTGCGCTGCTCGCCCTATTCGGTCTTGTGCTCGCGGTCTGGGGCGCGCTCGTCCTCGGTTCACATCTGGCCGGCATGCCCGCCACGATGCATCCCGTCGGCGCCCTGCTCGAACTCGCCGCGGGCCGCCGCCCATGGCCGTGGCAGTCCAGCGTCATCGCCGCCGGTTTCGCCACCAGCGTCAGCGTCGTCGTCGTTGCGGTGTGGCGGCGCCGGCGCGGCAGATCCTGGATCGACGCCGCCGCACGCACCATGACACCGGCCCGCTCACTCACCATGGGCCGGCGCGAGCACATCGAAGCAGCCAACACGCGACTGCTCGCCGACGCCGAGAACATCGCCAACCCGCTCGGCCCCCGCCTCGGCCACACCGTCGACGGCCACACCCCCGTCCACGTGCCCGCAGAGATCGGCGTCACCTGCATCGCCGGTACCCGCACCGGAAAGACAATGGCCTGGGCGATCCCGGCCGTTCTCGACGCCTGGGGACCGGTCGTCGCGACATCCAACAAGCCAGACCTGTACCGGCACACCCGGTTCGGCCGCGAAGGAGCAGACCCCGGTGCCCGGATCTGGGTGTGCGACCTGCAAGCCGTCACCGGACGGGCGTGGAGTTCGTTCTGGTGGAATCCACTGCGACCGGTGCGCTCGCTCGCGCACGCGCGGCGCTTGGCCGGGTTCTTCGTCGCGGCATCGCGTGAGCCCGGAGCCCGCCAAGACGCGTACTTCGACCCCGAAGCGCAAGAACTCCTCGCGCTTTACCTGTACGCCGCCGCGTTGGCCGGTGGAGATCTGCTGCATACCGCGGAATGGCTCGGCAACGACCAAGACACCACACCACGGATCGTGTTGCAGCACTTCGGCGAACCGGACGCATCCCGGCGGATCCGCGAAACCCAAGCCCTCACCGCGCGCCAACGCGACGGTGTCTACGGCATGGCCCGACGCTTCCTCAACGTCATGACCGCGACCAGCTACGCGGCCGTCGCCACGCCACCGGTCCGCCAACGCATCACCGCGAACACCGACACCGACGGCATCACCATCGAGGTGGTCCCCGCCGAAGGGCCAGCTCGGCATCAGTTACCGGAATTCGACCCGCACGACTTCGTGATCAGCCGCGACACCCTCTACCCGCTGTCGATGGAAGGCGCCGACAGTGCGGCACCACTCATGACCGCGCTCGTCGGGCAGATACTCGACGCCGCTCTCGCCACCGCCCGCGCGCGCCCCGACGGACGGCTCGCCGTTCCCCTCCTCGCCGTCCTCGACGAAGCCGCCAACTGTTGCAAGTTGGGGGAGCTGCCGCACTACTACACCTACAGCGGCGGCCACGGCGTGATCTTGATGACGTTCCTGCAAGTGCTGGAGCAGGGCGAGCAGATGTGGGGCGAGCACGGCCTCAACACCATGCGCGCCCAGTCGATCGAGATCTACGGCGGCGGCATCGGCGACACCACCTACCTGCGCCAATGGTCCAGCCTCGTCGGACCCCACGACGTCGCCGACCGCAGCCGCCGCGTCGGCCACGGCGGAGTCGACCGCACCCTGCAATGGCACTCCGAACCGATCCTCGACGAAGCGCAGCTCGCCGCGATGCCGATCGACCGGGCACTGGTGCGCTACCCAGGAAACGGGCCCATCCTGGTTCGCAAAATCCCTTGGCCCGCAACCGAACACGCCACCAGCGTCACAGAATCACTGCGTCGCTACGGCAGCCCACCGACCAGTGTCGACCTCACCAAACCCGGACAGGACGAAGCATGACCACACAGAACCCCAACGACAATTCCGATCCCGGCACACCCGCGGCGGCCCCGACCGGCAACGAGGGCGATGTCGTCGAGCAGCCACTGGAATTCGACCATTACGTCGACTTCGCCGAACAATGGCTGTTCCCGAACACAGCCGTCCGGATCGCCGGCACGAACCGGGAAGGAACCTACAGTTGGTGCCCGCAATGGTGGCGACACCGACCCGTCGTCGTGCGAATCGCTGCCCTGCACGACGCCTTCGAAACCGCAGTCGCCAGCACCGACGGCAGCGCCATGAGCAACTTTCTCGTCCACCACGTCGACCCGACGGTGCGCGCGCTCCTCGACGCCGTCAACGGCCCGATGCATCGCTGCACTCTCGACCAGCACAGCAACGTTTCGTCGCTGCCCTCGACACCTGTCCCGCCGGGATGGTTCGGCAAAGACGTTGGTGGAGGCTCTATCTGAGAGCACATGCCCTACGACAGCCTGTTATCGACGGCGTGTATCAGTTCGACTCGCCGGGCACGGTCGAGCGTGTGCGCGGTGGCGTCATCGAAACGCGATTCATCAGGGCTGGTTGTCATCCGAGGCAATTCGGGCTCTGGGGGAAATCGACTGTCGCGCAGGCGTAATCGCATCCCAAAAGGCTCCCAGCGCGGTGATCGGTCAAGACAACTTTCGGCGAGCGATCGCTGCAAGAGCCCGGATCAGCCGCCGGGTGGATGGCCCGTTGCGGGGCCCCTTGTCAGCACCGGCGCACGGACCCTGAGAATCACCGGCCGGTCAGCCTGATCAGGCGACGCTCCTCAAGCGCCGCCTGCAAACTCCCGCCTCCAGCTGTAACCGCAGCGGTGGCATCGCGGTCCTGCGGGCATGGAGTCGGCGGGTCGCTTGGTCACGGCGCGCCTGCTGCAACGGTGGCTGGGTGCGGGCGGGTGGGCATGTCGAGGGTGTGGTCGTTGGGGATGGTGACGACGGCGACCGTGCCCATGCTGTTACTGGTGGCGGGGCTCGTGGGTCGTAGCCGGACGGTGATGTGGTGGCGTGCGGCGAGGTGGGCGACGACGAACAGTCCCATGTGGCGTGGGGTGGTGGGGTCGGGTTCGCTGGGGTGGGCGAGTCGGGTGTTGAGGGCGGTCATGTGGTTGGGGGTGAGGGTGCCGTGGTCGATGACGGACACGACCACACCACCGCGGGTGTTGGTGGTGGTGATGGTGACGGGGTGTTGGGGTGGGGTGGCGGTGAGGGCGTTGTCGAGTAGTTCGGCGAGGAGGTGGACGAGGTCGACGACGGCGGGGCCGTCGATGGCTATGGGTGGGGTGGTGGTGATGTGGATGCGTTGGTAGCGCTCGACTTCGGAGGCGGCGGCGCGTAGGACGTCGGCCAGGGGCAGCGGTGGGTTGTCGGTGTGGCCGGGGGCGGCGCCGGTGAGTACGAGCAGGTTGTCGCCGAGGCGTCGCTGGCGGGTGGCGAGGTTGTCGAGTTTGAACAGTTTGCCGAGGGTGGTGGGGTTGGTTTGGTCGGTTTCCATGGCTTCGATGACGCGGAGTTGGTGGTCGACGAGGGCGCGGCTGCGGGCGGCGAGGGCAGCGAACATGCCGTTGTAGCGGCGGCGTAGTTGGGTTTCGTCGGCGGCCAGGGCCAGCGCCTGGGTTTGCAGGGAGTCCACGGCGTCGGCGACGTCGCCGATTTCTTCGTCGGTGTCGGGGGGAATGAGTGGGACGGCGTCCTCGTCGGGGTCTGCGCCGGCTTTGACCGCGGCGACGGCGGCGGGGAGGTGTTTGGTGGCGGCGGCGTGGGCGGCCGTACGCAGCCGTGCGAGCGGGACGACGATCGATCGTGCGACGACGAGCGCGGCAGCGACGGTGGTGAGGAGGGCGGCCAGCGCGGCGGCGGTGGCGGTGGTGGCGGCGCGGCTGGCGGTGTCGGCGTGCTGGCGTGCGGTGGTGGTGATGTGGTCGGCGGCTTCGTGCATGGACGTGGTGTAGATGGCGGTGCTGTCGAGCAGCGAGGCCCGCAATGTCGCCCACGGAACGGGTTCGCCGGCTTCGATGCGGGCGGCCACACCGAATCGGGTGTCGATCGCTTCGCGCAGGCGGGTCAGGCGCGGGTCGTCGGGCGGGTAGCGCCGCGACAGTGGCTGCAACAATGCTCGTTCGGAGGTGAGGGCGCCGCGCAGGTCGCGCACGGCGTGGCTGGTGTCGGTGAGGATGCCCGCGACGGCGCTGGCCTGGTGGGTGAGCTCGCCGGAGGCGTTCTGGGTGTCGACCAGCCGGGCGGCGGCGGCCACGATCACCGGATCGGTGAGCGGGGCGACGGCGGCCTCGGTGACGGTGCGTGCACCCGCGCGGATCGCGACCGCGGTGTCGAGGACGTGTGCGGTGGTGCGGTCGGTGGTGGTGGCATCGGCACGGATCGCAGCGCTGGTGGCGATCATGGTGCGGTAGTTGTCGGCGCCGCCGGGCACGGTGTGCGGGTCTCGTGCCCGTACGGCCGCGAGCGCGGTGTCGAGGCGGGCGGTGTCCTCGCCGCGGGCTTGCCCGGCGTGCTGGGCCACCAGCAGCGCGGTCGTGGCGACCGACAACTCCACCACCTCGGCGATGACCTGCACACCGTCGGCGCCGGCCTCGAGGCGGGCCGCGTCACGGATTTTGCCCGTCACCACAGACACACCCAGACACAAGGCCGCGATCAGCGGGACCGTGACCGCGGCGGCGATCTTGCGCCGCAACGGCCAGCCATACAACAGCCCGGCAGGATCGCGGCGCCTAATCCAGCGGTGGGTGTGGTCGACGGGTTGGGCGTGGCTCATCGCAGCCCGAAGCCGTGCCGGTCCAGCCAGTCCCGCACGATGGTGCGGAACTGTGCGACGGTGCGCCCGAGCATCATGTAGTGGCCGGTGTCGGGCATGTGATGCACCGACAACTCGCGGGATCCGGCATACAGGCGCCGTTCCACCTCCGCGGCACCCGGGCGCACGGTCGAATCGTTGGCGCCGTAGATCAACAGCACCGGCACCGTGATCGACGCGGTGGCCGCCAGGTTCACCGGGGTCGCCGACACCACCGAGGACCAGCCGCCGCACGGATCGGCTTCCAGCACGCGCAGATACGACGCGATCACCGGTTCGGCCACCCCATGCAGTGTGGCGCGGGCGCGGTCGAGGTTGCCGAAGCGTTCGTAGCCGCCCGAGGCGGGGGTGTTCGCGCACGCCCCCAACAGTTGCGGCAGGTGCACCGCGTCGTCGGCGGTGACCGTCGAGCCGCCCTCGGCGTACCCGAACTGCGCTATCGCATCGAAGCTGCGGAACGAGGTTTGGGCGATCTTGGCGCTGACCGCGCCGGAGGACCCACCGGCCGCGGCCAGGCGGGAGAACCGCACCACCGGATGTCCGTGCGCGGTGTAGGTGCCCGCGCGAAGCTGGCCGGCGATCTGATCGAGCACCGCAGCGTCGGAGCCGAAACACACACCCCACCCACCGGGCACATCGCTGGTCCCCGCGACCGCCTTCCCGTCAGGGGTTTTGCCGTAGCCGAGGCGGTTGAACGTGATCGACGCGAACCCCTCCCGTGCCAGCCAGCGCACGTGATCCAGTTCCGGGTGCGCGTTCAGGCCCCGCCACATCGTTTCGCCGACCCCGAAGGTGTGCGAATGCAGCACCCCCGGCACCGCCCGCCCCCGGTCCGCTCCGGCGGGCAGCGTGACGTGCCCGCGCACCGTGTACGTTTTGCCGTCCGCGCCGCACGGCACCCGCGAGGTGTTCACATTGCGCACCGTGAACTCCACCGCGAAATCGCTCACCGGCCCACCCGACGTGGGCGGGACCGCCGACACCGCCGGCGACAGCATCGACGTCACCGCGGTCACCGCGATCGCCGCGCACACGGCGGGCCGCCACACACCTGACAAATTCAGCACCGGAACGTGCCCCCTTCTGGTGGGATACAGAAATACGAAGAATCGGGTCAGCGCACGCCGAAATAGGCACACCGCAAGCTCGGCGGTTGTGCGAAAGAATTCGGCGAGACTTTGATGGAATGTCGGCACCGGCAAACGCCGGGCCGGGAATGCAGAGACCTACCGTCTACAAACTGCTCGGAAACAACGGTTCGCGCTGATCAGCAAGTGACGGGTCAGTAGTACGACGGGGCCGGTGAATGCTCGATCCCCGAGCGCCGATCCGGGCGGTTGGATCCGGATATCGCGGTGCGCCACACGACGATCCCGACTGCGGCGATGACCGCGCCCGTGACCGCGTGCACGACGGCTTTGACGTCGCTGGTGCCCGGCATCGGCCCGGAGACCACCAGCACCGGCATCATCACCGCGTAGGCGCCCGCGACCAGCAGCGGGATCGTGCCCGAGCGTGCCATCACCACCGCGAACCAGACCGCGGTCACCGCGAACGCCACGCCGATCGTCGCGAACGTCGCCCGATAGGCGCCGAACACGTACTCGTCGAAAACTTCAGGCGGCATGTGCGCGGTCACGAAGTTGTCCATGAACCCATGACCGGCGAAATAGGTCGCCCCGACCAGATGCACCACGAACGCCACCGTCGCCCACCGGCGCGCGCGCCGACTCAACGCACCGCCCTGAATCGACAGATACACCCCCACGACCACCAACGGCACCCAGCCACACGCGATGCCCTGAAACCAGCACGTCACCCGGTCCTCGTCGAAAAACACTTCGAACAACGCCGAAACACCGAGCAGCAACCCGACAAGCACCCCCGCCGCACCCGCGCACCGGTGAATCACATTCAACTCGCCACCCACTGAAGACCCCCATTCTCGAAAGCGAACCGGATAATGTCTGCACCCCGCCGGAACGTGTGGCGGAATGCCGAGCACGGCAAACGGTAAGGTGCCGAGAAGTCGAAATTCTGCTACCGCCGTAGCAGTTCAATCGGGGTTCGGCGGGCAAGTGCCGAGTTCGCGAGCGTCGAATGAGCCGCTGAGCTTCGATAACATACTTATGAAGACTTGCCGTTGCCTTGCTTGCGAGAGGCCGTAATGGGTCGCGGCGCTGATGTTGGTGTGGAACGCTGGTCGATCGTGAACCAGCAGATCGAGATCGACGCGTACTGTGCCGACGACATTCGGGCGGCCGAGGCGCCAGTGCTCGCGGTCGTTCGCGACGGGGCGTTGATGGATCGGGCGGCCGACGCGCTCGCACGCGTGTGTGCCGAGTTGATGAGGCGCCGCCGCGGCGGGGTCTATGGGCGCAGGGCCGTGCTGCTGGTGGGCACGGGGAACAACGGTGGCGATGCCCTCCTGGCTGGCGCCCTGCTCTGCCGGCGCGGACTGAACGTGACTGCCGTTCTGTTCGGTGACGAGGCTTATGCGCGCGGACTTGCCAAGCTGCGGCGTGCGGGCGGGCGGTTCATCGACGCGGACGACGTAGGCGGACCGCACGATTGGGCCGCATTACTCGCGGACGCCGACATGATCGTGGATGGCATCGTGGGCATCAGCGGATCGGTCGGGCTTGAGCCTATGGTCGAAGTTGCGCTCGCCGCTATCAACTCCGAGACGGTTGTCGTGGCGGTCGATTTGCCGAGTGGAGTGGACCCGGACAACGGCGAGGTCGCGGGAAGCCATGTCCGTGCTCACGTCACGGTGACGTTCGGCGCGTTCAAACCGTGCTTGCTATTGCCTCCGGCCGCGCATGTTGCTGGCCGTATCGAGTTCGTGAGCGTCGGTATTGAGCCCGGGCTTCCGTCGACGCCAGCGGTGCGGCGCCTCGGCCCAGCCGGCGTCGCTGCGCGATGGCCGGTGCCTCAATATGCCGGGCACAAATACACTCGCGGAGTTCTCGGAGTCGTTGCAGGTTCCGATATGTACCCGGGTGCGGCGGTGCTCGCCGCCATGGGCGCCGCGCGAGCGGGCGTCGGGATCATTCGATTTGTCGGTCCGCAACTTGTCACCGACCACGTCCTGCGGGCGGTCCCCGAAGCCGTGCCAGGCGACGGTCGTGTCCAGGCGTGGCTGCTCGGATCCGGTGTGGAGAACGATCGCGGACAAGACGCCGCCATCGCGACCGCTCTCGCGAGCGGTCTGCCGTGCGTCGTCGACGCCGGCGCGCTGAGCGAGTGCGCTCGGCAACGCACCGGCGGCTCTCGTGCAACTGCCGCTGATCAGCTGCTGCTTACCCCGCACGCCGGCGAGCTCGCTCGCGTACTCGGCGAGATCGGTCACCCCGTAGATCGCGCGGACGTAGAGCGCCGTCCGAGCTATTTCTGTCGACTTGCGGCCGAATTGCTGGATGCGACCGTGCTTTTGAAAGGCCCAACGACTCTGATCGGGCGGAGCGACGGCCTTATCTATAGCCAGAACGACGGCCTTCCGTGGCTGGCCACGGCGGGATCGGGCGACGTGCTTGCTGGAATTGCCGGCGCGCTCATGGCGTCGGGAAAGCCCGCTCAGGATGCCGGCGCGATGGCTGCATTCGTGCACGGCCGAGCGGCCATCATGGCATCGAAGGGCGGCCCGATCGTCGCGAGCGATGTGGCACACGCCGCGCAGGACGTAGTCGCTGACCTACTCGCGCGCTATGTACAGAGCGCACCCATCTAGGGGGCGACAAGTCCGATCCGCTGCGCCAAGCCACGGACGTGAGCGCGCGCCCTGGCACGATCCCTGAACAACAGCTCACGCACCAATTCCTGCACCAGAATCGAGTCGCGAACTTCCTCGCTCGAAATCTTCTCGGCGTCCATGAGGACCAGAATCGCCGCCTCGTCTTCGCCGCGGCGAACAAATCCACGAGCGGTACTGACCAACGCTGCGGCGCGCCGTTCGATGCTCGGCATGTCGGTGGTGTCCAACCGTGACGCGTAGTCGATCACGGCGTCGGCGTTGCCCAACTCGGCGGCAATCGCCACACCGTGGATATCGACATTCGCGCGCCCGAACTTCGTCCACGGCGCATAGTAGGCACCGAGGACGCGAGCTGCATCATCGGCCACCCGGTGGAATGCCCACGCTCGGCCGTCGTCGTCGGACTGCGCTGAGCTGATGGACGCAGCTAGATGCAGCATGCCGTAATCGGCAAGCAAGTCCTTGTCCGGGGCTGATTGATCGATGTGCCTTTTGACCTCGTCGGCGGCATTCAAGCACAGCCGTGTCGCCTCGTCTTGCTGACCGGCACGCCGATAGGACGCCGACAACGCCCACGCACCGAGGGCGATGAGATGAGGATCGTCGGCCTCGCGAGCTGCGGCCATCGCTCGCTCTGCGGCGATCCAGGCAAGGTCCGGGTCCGGGATGTGGTGGAGCCACTGGCGGGTCACCTGGTAGGCGCCCGCCAGCGTTCGCGCGGCTGCTTCGCGGTTCGTCCGCTCGGCCCGATATGCAGCCGTGGCGTCGACGACAAGATCGGGCAGCAGACCGCCCAGAACCGTATGTGCCGTGGGAGAGCCGTGCCACACAGTCCAAGCTTCGGCGACACGCGTGCCAATCGCATCCAGTTGCGGGGCAACGTGATTAGCGTCGGGCACCACGACACGCATCAACGCGGCCCGCACAGCACCGATTGCGTCTGCCGTAGGTCGAACACCAGGTGCCTGCGTCTCGAGCGGCCGCCCAATGAGATCAGGGACCGTGCAGTTGAGAGCTTGGGCGACCCGAACAAGATCGGTCAAACGCTCGGCGTGGCGGCGCCCCTGCTCCACAGCCGACACCCACTGAACCGACTTTCCAATGCGGGCAGCGAGATCGGCTTGCGTAACCCGTGCCGCGCGACGATGTGCCGCGATGTTCGCGCCCACACCGCGTATCGCCAACTCTTCGTTCATGGGACCAGAATCCATGAACACAACCCTACCGACACTGCTACCGCTGTAGTAGTTCCGACGTGATGGTCGAACCTACCGTCACTACCCATGATCACAGGCCAAGCCGGACTGGGAAGGACCGACGCAACTTTCGACCGCATCGATTCAGACCGACACATCGTCGGTTCCGCTGCGATTCTCCGCGCATTCCGTCATCGACCCGATTCGACCCACGACGTTCTCATGTCGGCGCACCATTTGGCAGGACTGCACGATCGGCGTCGGAGCCTATCGAGCGCTCGTCGCGAGATCGGCGTGTCCGACCACCACGTGGTCGCATGTTTACACAAGATCGACGAGATCGACGCGGCACGAACGGAACTGGTGCTCGAGATCGACCGCCACGTTTCTCGGACGGCATCTGGACGCCCGCTGTTGCTGCATACCGAAACCGTTGGTGCGGTGATCGATCGGCTCGCGCAGCTGTGGGTTGCGCTGAATTCGGTTGTAGCGTCACCGGATTCGGAGGCAGCGCATCGGTCGTCGTGTGCGGTCGCCGAGCTCGCGCACGCTTACGACGATTTGATCGGTGAGATCAGCTCCGGGCGTCGTGGGGTGCCGCAGTGGTGAACACGACCGATGCGGGGCCGGCGTGGACGGCGAGCGGGCTGGGCCGGCGGATCACGCACCGGCTGCCGAACCGGACCCGGGTGGCCGAGGCGGCGACCGCCGCCGGCGAGTCGTTGTTGACGGTGGGACGGCAAGTGCCGCACGAGGATTGGTTGATCGTGGGTGGTTCGCTGGCGCGTGGTGAGGCGTGGTTCGCGCCGACCCGCTCGGGGCATCACCTGATCGGGGGCGTGGATCTGGTGTACGTGTATGCCGGTGGCGCACCGCCGGTCGCGGTGACCGAGGTGACGCAGGCGGCGCACGCGGTGTTCGGGACGGTCGAAACGAGTGTGCTGTCGCTGGCGCAGTTCCAGCGGATCGCGACCGTGTTCGGGTATGACACGAAGACGGTCGGGGTGTGCGTGTCCGGGCGGGCGCTGCCGCCGCACCCGCCGGTAGTGCTCACGATCTGCGACGCCTACGAGCTGCTGTTGTCGGCGGCGTGGGAGTACTTGTGGTCTCGCCAATTCGACCGCTGGCTGTCCGGTGCGACAGCACCGGAGCAGGAGTTTCTGTTGCACCGGCTGTGTGTGCGGGTGTTGCGGGCCGCCGGCATGCTTCGACGGCGCCTACGCCTGCCACGATCTGGCGGCGATGGCCCCGCACACGCGGGAGCGGATGACCGCGGAGCTGGGTTGGCGGTCGGGCCCGTACTGGCCGCCGCTGGACGCGGGCCGGTTCTGGACCTACCTGCAGGCCGCGCTGGCCCGCTTCGACACCGAGTTCGCGACACCACGCCCGGACGCGGTCACCGGCACCCGCCACCACACCGGCGCCGGCGCGGCGGTGCGGGTCGCCCGCTATCAGCAGCTGGTGCACGCCATCGTCGCCGACGTGTGCGAGGTCGCCGCGCGGGTCTCCGACGCCGACCTACTGGCCGCGGCCAAACAGCGGGCGTGGCGGCAACTGCCGCACAGCGACGACTACCCGACCCCGGAAGCGTTCTTCTCCGACCACAAAACCCACATCCTCACCAACCTGCTGGCGATGAAAGCCGGACCCCGCCACGACCAGCCATCGCCGTCCGCCGTGTCTGTCCCGGCGGGTACCGCGACGCCCCGCCGCGCGGACACGCGAACCGAGCTGGCGCGGACCTAAGGAATCCACAATGGGGGAAGCAATGAGTACGCAGACACTGGCCGCGGCCGCGATCGTGTGCGCGTTCGGACTCGGCATCGCACTCGGCTGGACCTGGTCACACAGCACCAGCGACACCGACCACACCTCCGAACGTGAAAACGACCCGCGATCGGTGCAGGCCACGATCGCCCGCGCCAACGCCGCCACCGCGAGAAAGGGGCGCCCGCAGCCTGCTCGCGCCCCCGAACCCGAGCGGCGCTCGACACCATCGTCCTTGCCACCCGAGCGGCGTCCACGACCGGACCCGCCACCACAACCGGCGCACCGGCCACCGGCACGACCTGCCACACAACCGTCACCGACTCCCCCACCCCCGGCCGCGAGCTCACGGCACCCGGGCGCCGGTGGGCGGTCACATACTCCCGGAGGAATGTCGCGGGACCCCTTGCTCGTGCGTTCCTCCGGGGTCCCACCCGCTGCGGACTGGCCCGGCCCGGGCACGGTGGGGCGCCACGCCCGGCGCGAACCCACCGGCACGCCCCCGGGCCCGCACGGCCGCAGCGGGCCCGGGACACCCGCGCGCTCGCACATGCCGCAGGGGGGCGTGTGCTGAGCGCGCGGGCCAGACCCCGCATCACCCACCCCATACAGCAGTCACACGTACTGCGGGCCGACCGTGCTGGACGGCCACACACAGCTCCCGCAGGGGTGACAACCACTCCCTCACCGTGCGTCACCCCTGCGGGTCTCCACCACCACTACTTCGCCGCCACAGCCACATCCAGAACACACGCGGCGGGCAACCACCCAGGGACCCTCCACATGAAGAACCCCTTCCACCCCCACCGACCGTCGGCGACCGCCAGCTCGGCACCCGCACGGACGGCACCGTCCGTGCGGGTGCCGATCGACTGCGACGGCGTCACCGCCGCGGTGACCGTGCCACACGCCCACCGGCTCCTGCAGATACACCGGGAGTGTCTGACCAGCCGGTGCGCGGCCCGCGCGGCGGCGCTGGCGGTGTTGCAGGCCAGCGGCGACTATGTCGTGGCCACGGTGGTGCCGTGGCCGTGACCCCGATCCTCGTGCACCCCCGGCCGCGGTTGACGTTGGCCGACATCGCCGCCGAACCCGGCGGACACCGCGCGATCCGGCGCCGGATCACCGAACTCCACAAGCAAGGCTTCACCGCCGCGGCCACGGCCGTCGAGATCGAGCTACGCGAATGGGAAGCCGCGCAACGCATTTCGACAGTACGCCACCTGCCCGCAGCAACCGGCGCGACGCGAGGCCACCGATGACCACCCACCTGCACGGCACCACACCCGCCGGCCGCGACTCGAACCGGGTGTTCGTGCCCGTGCCCGGCATGCCACCCGCCTGTCCGCTCGGGCATCCCTGGCCCTCGGCAGGCTGGGCCCTACCGTCCCCCGCACCGTGCCCGAAAAGCCGTGGCGTGCACCGGGTATGGACCTGCCGGGTATGCAGCAACCGCATCGAGACACCATGCCCCGGCTGCCGGTGACCGGCGCCGGCACACGCGACACCGTCGTGCAGGCAGGCGCGGGCGAAGCTGTCACCGCCGACCGTCACGTGGTAGCGGTGCCGTTGAGCGGCGCACCGACCGCTCTCGGCTGGGCAGCGGTCACCGACGTCCTCGCACCAGCCCGATACCAGGTGCGCGTGTGCGCGGCCGGGCCGGTCGCCGGATTCGGTGGCGTGCTGATCAAGCCCGCGCACCCGCTCGACACCATCACCACCGCAGGCACGGTGTTCCTCACCAGCGTGCCCGACCCCCGACACGACCGTTGCACCGAATGGGCGCCGCTGCTGCACGCCGCAGCCGGCAACGGGACGCGGCTGGTCGCCACCGGCACCGGTGTGTTCGCGCTCGCCGAAGCCGGGCTGCTCGACGGCCGACGCGTCGCCGTGCACTGGCCCCACATCCGCGCATTCCGCGCCAGATACCCGGCCGTGCGCGTGATACCCGACGCGATCCTCACCACCGACACCGCCAGCGCCCCGGCCGTGATAACGGCGGCCGGTGGCAGCGCCGTCCTCGACGCCTGCCTGCACCTGATCCGCGCCGACCACGGACCCGGAACCGCCCAAGCCACCGCACGCCGGTTCCTCGTCCCCGGCGCCCGCCTGGGTGGGCAATACCGGTTCGCCGCCCCGACCGTCGTCGACCCCGACGCCGACGCCGCGCTCGGCGGGCTGCTCAGCTACCTCACCGAGCACCTCGAACAGCCATGGACCCTCGACACGATCGCCGCCCGCGCCGGCATCCCACGCCGCACCCTGCACCGCCACTTCCGCGCCGCAACCAGCACCACACCACTGGACTGGCTCATCCAACAACGCGTACACGCCGCCCAACGCCTGCTCACCGACACCGACACCCCACTCGACGACATCGCCGCCGCCGTCGGATTCGACTCCACCACCACGCTGCGCTACCACCTACGCCGCCGCACCGGCACCAGCCTCGCCGCCCACCGCCGCCAACATCCACCCGGCCAGCGATGACAACGTGCATCCCGTCGCAATCGCACCCGCGGGGCGCATCAATTCTGGCGGCGGTGCTACGTGTCCGGCGCTCCCGGTACGCGAGCGGTGCGCCGAAACGCGTTGCGGCCGCGATACTCCGGCTCAGGCGGTCGGACCCGCCTCGTAGGCCACCGCCACCGGCCCCGGCAGCGCCGCCACCCACGACGGAATGTCCTCATGCGACGGGCGGCACACGCGCCCGCCGCAACTCGCCGGTCACGCCGTCGATCGCCGCCGCCGCGACCGAACGCGCGTGCACGTCGAGCCCCACACTCGTACGCTCCATAAACACCGAGGACTCCCACAAATGTCGGATAGCCCGAGCAGACGGCCCCCGCCCGGTAACCCACGAATGTTGTGAGCGAGGCCGCGGCCCGCAACCCCGTCACCCCGAACGGCGTCACGTCATACCGTCTAGGTCTGCGTTATGCAGACCGGCCGAAAGTCATCGCAGTTTCTGGCGAAATGGATAGCCTCGGGCGAAGCCGCGGCTAACGCTCGCTCCGCGGATATCCCCGGGCCGACACGCGAAGCGAGAGAACGATTACCACGATTTCAGTGAACGTACCCGTATGCTCTTTGCAACTCTCCACAAAGCACATCACCTCCAATCGCAGGGGACAAGGGGCCGTTGTGTCGATACTTCGTAGAGCACTACCGTATCCGTTGCCGGTCCGAGCGGGAACAATCCTGTTGTCATTAGCAGTTGCGTCCGCAGCAGTCATTGTTTATGGCCCAGCCGCATACGCTGATCCACGTTGTCCAAATAATGACCCTTGGTATGGACATTGCGTTGGCGGAGCCATCCTCCAAGAGTACAACGAGGCTGGAGGATATCCGCGCTTCGGAAACGCTGTCAACCCGGAGTCGGATGCATTGAATGGAGGACGTTGGCAAGCTTTCCAGTACGACAACTCCATCTACTGGCATCCGCAGGTCGCTGGCGGTCATGCGAATCAGATCGGTGGGGCAGTCCGGCAAAAGTGGTACGACCTGGGATACGAGGGCGGTCAGCTTGGT
>CAKZIX010000212.1 GCA_936936565.1 uncultured Nocardiaceae bacterium
CGTGGCCGTCGGAGGCGTGCTCGGCGACGATCCTACCCGGGTCTTGAATAAATATGCAACTGACGGAATATCAGCTCCTGATGGATCCTGCGCAGCCCCTCTGCGCCCACCGCGGCGGCCACCCGCAACCATGGCCCCGCGCTCGAAGTTCGGGTCGAACGCGACGCCGGTCACGGCTTCGACCGTCGATCGTGACCTTCGCCCACGCCCCTGTGACGGAGGTTGTCCACACCGGTGGATCAGACACCATGACAGCAACTCCGGCCAGTAGCGTGCATTTCATCCACGCGCCCACGACTCTAGGGATCGATTCGTCACCCGATCTCAAATTTGAGACAGACGGGCAAGAATTCGTCGACCCATGATTTGACGCGAGGGGGGCTCCCGTCGTTGACTCTTCCGTAGCCGATTCGTGATCGAACCGTGATCTGACCGAGAGGTCGGGGACGGGGAGGCCACGACATCGAACCCCCTCCGACGGTCGCCCGCTGCTGGGTCGTCTCGAACCGACGGAGGGCATGACCCGACCAAGGAGAAGGACGACCCCGGTGCGCCTCGGCCGCCGATCAGCGAGGACTCGCCATGGACACCATGACTCTCTTCACCACTTCCGCCACCCGCTCCCGCCGTGCCACCGCCTCGATCGTTGCGGGCATGACCCTCGCCGGCGCCGCCGCCGTGGGCTTCTCCGCCCCGGCCCAGGCCGCCACCGTGGACACCTGGGATCGCCTCGCCGAGTGCGAGTCCAACGGCACCTGGGACATCAACACCGGCAACGGCTTCTACGGCGGCGTGCAGTTCACCCTGTCCTCCTGGCAGGCCGTCGGCGGCGAGGGCTACCCGCACCAGGCCTCCAAGGCCGAGCAGATCAAGCGCGCCGAGATCCTCCAGGACCTGCAGGGCTGGGGCGCCTGGCCGCTGTGCTCGCAGAAGCTGGGCCTGACCCAGGCTGACGCGGAGGCCGGTGACGTGGACGCCACCGAGGCCGCCCCGGTCGCCGTGGAGCGCACCGCCACCGTGCAGCGCCAGTCCGCCGCCGACGAGGCTGCTGCTGAGCAGGCCGCTGCTGAGCAGGCTGCTGCCGACCAGGCCGCCGCCGAGCGCTGGGCCGCCGAGCAGGCTGCTGCCGAGCAGGCCGCCGCCGACAAGGCCGCTGCCCAGCGTGCCGCCGCCGCGGAGAAGGCTGCCGCTCAGAAGGCTGCCGCCGCGGAGAAGGCCGCCGCTCAGAAGGCTGCCGCCGCTGAGCAGGCCGCTGCCGCGGAGCAGGCCGTCGTCGCCGAGGCCGAGACCATCGTCGTCAAGTCCGGTGACTCCCTCTGGAAGCTCGCCAACGAGTACGAGGTGGAGGGTGGCTGGACCGCCCTCTACGAGGCCAACAAGGGCGCCGTCTCCGACGCCGCCGTGATCTACGTCGGCCAGGAGCTCGTCCTGCCGCAGGCCTGAGACGCCTGACCGGTCCCCCGGACCGGTACCACACGAGGAAGGCCCCCGCCGTCGGCGGGGGCCTTCCTCGTGCCTGGTGCCCGTCACCCGCGCGGGCGGGGCCGGACGGGTCGGTTAGCCCGCCAGACCCAGCAGGTGGGCCGCGACGGCCGGGGCGGACGTGGTCCCCGTGGTGATGAGGAGGATGGTGTCGTCGCCGGCGATCGTGCCCATCACGTGCTCCACGCGCGCCTGGTCGATCACGCTGGCCAGGAACTGCGCCGCGCCCGGGGGCGTGCGCAGGACCACGAGGTTCGCGGTGGGCTCGGCGGAGACGAGCAGCTCGCGGGCCATGCTCGCCAGGCGATTCAGCTGCGCGTCCGAGCCGCGGCCCGGCACGGCGGCGTCGTCGCCCTCCGCCGGAAGGGCGTAGACCATGCCGGCCGGCCCGCGCGTCCGCACCGCGCCGAGGTCCACCAGGTCCCGCGAGAGCGTGCCCTGGGTGACGGACAGCCCGCGATCGCCCAGGGCGTCCGAGAGTTCGGCCTGGGAGCGGATGCCCCGGGTGGCCAGGATCTCCCGGATCGCGGCCTGACGGGCGATCTTCGTCGTGGGGGCGGCCATCAGCGCGGCTCCTCGGCCAGGCCGGAGCGGTACAGCAGCCAGGCGATGAGCGCCTTCTGCGCGTGCAGGCGGTTCTCGGCCTCGTCGAACACCACGGACCGCGGCCCGTCGATCACCTCGGCCGTGACCTCGTAGCCCCGGTACGCGGGCAGGCAGTGCAGGAAGATCGCTTCGTCGGCCGCCCGCGCCATCGCGGCGGTGTCCACCTGGTAGTCGCGGAACAGCGCCAGGCGTGCCTCCTTCTCCTCCTCCTGGCCCATGGACACCCACGTGTCGGTCACGACGACGTCCGCGCCCGCCAGGGCCTCG
This sequence comes from uncultured Nocardiaceae bacterium, assembly GCA_936936565.1. Taxonomy (GTDB): domain Bacteria; phylum Actinomycetota; class Actinomycetes; order Mycobacteriales; family Mycobacteriaceae; genus CAKZIX01. The sequence goes on from CAKZIX010000212.1 coordinate 2,356, forward strand.
GCCGCGTCCGTCGTGACGAGGACGGAACCGCCCGTCTCCGCCGCCCGCCGTCGGGCGGCGGCCACGACGTCCTCGGCAGGCAGGTGCCCCTCGGGGCCGGCGACCCGCACGTGCATGCCGGCCGTCGCGCAGCCGAGCAGATACGAGTGGGCCATGTTGTTCGCCGCGTCCCCCAGATACGCCAGAGTGCGGCCCGCCGTGCCGCCGAGGTGCTCGCGCACCGTCAGCAGGTCGGCGAGGATCTGACAGGGGTGGTAGTCGTCGCTGAGCGCATTGACCACGGGCACCGAGGAATGGGCGGCCATCTCCTCGAGACCGGCCTGCGCGAACGTGCGCCAGACGATGACGCCGACCATCCGCTCCAGCACGCGGGCCGTGTCCGCCACGGACTCCTTGTGGCCCAGCTGCGACTCCCCCGGGTTCACGATCAAGGGCGTCCCGCCGAGCTCGGCGATGCCGGCCGCGAACGAGACGCGGGTGCGCGTGGAGGTCTTGTCGAAGAACACGATGCCGGTCCGGGGCCCGGCCAGCGGGCGGTGCCGGAACCGGTCGGCCTTCATCTGCGCGGCGAGGTCGAGCACCTCGGCCTGCTCGGCCGGGGTGAGGTCCGTGTCCACCAGGAAGTGGCGGACGGCGGCAGCGGGGGTCATGGGCGGTCTCCTTCGGCGGGGGTCAGGGCGGCGGCCACGAGCCCGGGCAGGGCGGCGGCGAAGCGCTCGAGCTCGGCCACGGGCACGGTGAGCGGCGGGGCCAGGCGCAGGGTGGACGGGCCGGTGGCGTTGAGGATCCAGCCCGCCTCGAGGCCGGCGGCGACGACGGCGGGGGCCAGCCCGCCGGCCGGGGCCGGTCCCGCGGGGTCGGCCAGGTCGACGCCGATCCACAGGCCGTGACCGCGCACCGCGGCCACCTCGGGCAGGTCCTCCAGCAGGGCGGCCACGGCCTCACCCGCGGCGCGGACGTGGCCGAGCAGGCCCTCGTCCTCGACGGTCTGGAGCACGGCCAGGCCCGCGGCGGTGGCCAGGGGGTTGCCGCCGAACGTGGTGCCGTGCTGGCCGGCGGTGAGCAGCCCGGAGACGGCGGGGCCGACGCACACGAGCGCCCCGATCGGCACGCCGCCGCCCAGTCCCTTCGCCAGGGTGAAGGCGTCGGGCACCACCGGCTCTGCCGCACCGGTGACGGCCGGGTTCTGGAAGCCGAACCACGTGCCGGTGCGGCCCACGCCGGACTGCACCTCGTCGAGGATCATCAGGGCGCCGGCCTCGCGGGTCGCGGCCCGCACCTCGGCCAGGTAGCCGGCCGGCCAGCCGTGCACGCCGGCCTCGCCCTGGACCGGCTCGAGGATGACGGCGGCGACGGTGGCGCCGTCGTCGTCCGGGGCCAGGGCCGCCCGCAGGGCTGCGGCGTCCCCGCCCGGCACGTGCTCCACGCCGCCGGGCAGCGGCTCGAAGGGCGCCCGGTAGGCCTCCTTGTGCGTGAGCGCGAGGGCGCCCATCGTGCGGCCGTGGAAGGCCCGCTCGAGCGCGATCACCCGCGTCCGGCGGCCGGACGGGTCCTCCGCACCGTGGCGGCGGGCGAGCTTGAACGCGGCCTCGTTGGCCTCCGTGCCGGAGTTCGCGAAGAACACGGTGGAGCCCGCGGGCGCGCCGGCCAGCTCCAGCAGGCGCTCGGCCAGGCGGATCTGCGGCTCGGAGGTGAAGAGGTTGGACACGTGGCCGAGCGTGGCGATCTGCTCGGACACGGCCCGCACCAGCGCCGGGTGGCCGTGGCCGAGCGCATTCACGGCGATGCCGGCCAGCAGGTCCGTGTAGCGCCGGCCGTCGGCGTCCCACACGTGGACCCCCTCGCCGCGCACGAGCACGCGGGTGGGGCGGCCGAAGACGCCGGTCAGGGCGGCGTGGTAGCGCTCCAGCAGCGCGGACTGGTCGGTGCTCATGCGTCCTCCTCGGGGGTGGTCGGGGCGGTGGGTTCGGCGTCGGGCACCACCTGGGTGCCGACGCCCGCGGAGGTGAAGACCTCCAGCAGCATCGAGTGGGGGCGGCGGCCGTCCACGACGTGGGCGCGCTGCACGCCGGCGTCGACGGCCGCCAGGCACGCGGCCATCTTCGGGATCATCCCGGAGGCCAGGGAGGGCAGCAGCGCACGCAGCTGGGCGGCGGTGAGCGAGCTGATGAGGGAGTCCCGGTCCGGCCAGTCGGCGTAGAGGCCCTCGACGTCGGTGAGCAGCACGAGCTTCGCGGCGCCGAGGGCGGCGGCCAGGGCCGCGGCGGCGGTGTCCGCATTGACGTTGAGGACCTGCCCGGTGGGCTCGCCGTCGTCGTCGATCTCGGGGGCGACCGACGAGACCACGGGGATCCGCCCGGACTCGATCACGTCGAGGATCGCGGTCGGGTCGACGCCGGTGACCTCGCCCACGAGGCCGAGGTCCACCTCCTGCCCGTCCACGACGGCGCCCGTGCGGCGGGCGCGCAGCAGCCCCGCGTCCTCGCCGGAGAAGCCGACGGCGTACGGGCCGTGGGAGTTCACGAGGCCGACCAGCTCGCGGCCCACCTGTCCCGTGAGCACCATGCGGACCACGTCCATGGCCTCCTCGGTGGTCACGCGCAGGCCGCCGCGGAACTCGGACGCGATGCCGAGGCGGTCGAGCATCGCGTTGATCTGCGGGCCGCCGCCGTGCACCACCACGGGGTGGACCCCCACGTGGTGCAGGAACACGATGTCCTCGGCGAACGCCCGGCGCAGCTCCTCCGACACCATGGCGTTGCCGCCGTACTTGACGACCATGACGGTTCCGGCGAACCGCCGGATCCAGGGCAGGGCCTCGACGAGGACCTCCGCCTTGGACTCGGCGCGGTCGAGCCGGTCCGCGGTGGACAGGACGGGTGCGGCCGCCGTGGCCGGGTCGGTGTGCGGGCTCATGCTGGGGGTCCTCACGTGGAGTAGGCGGAGTTCTCGTGGACGTAGTCGTGCGTCAGGTCGTTGGTCCAGACCGTGGCCTCGGCGTCGCCGGCGTGCAGGTCGACCTCGACGAGCACCTCGCGGGCCGTCAGGTCCACGCGGGAGCGGTCCTCCCCCACACCGGAGGCGCGGCACACCTGGACGCCGTTGAAGCGCACGTCGAGGGCGTACGGGTCGAAGGCGGCGACCGACTCCGGGACCGTGCCGACGGCGGCGATCACGCGTCCCCAGTTCGGGTCCTGGCCGAAGATCGCGGTCTTGAACAGGTTGGAGCGGCCGACGGCGCGCGCGACGGCCTCGGCCGCCTCCTCGGTCTCGGCGTGGACCACGCGCACGGCGATGTCGTGCCGGGCGCCCTCGGCGTCGGCGACGAGCTGGCGGGACAGGTCCGCGCAGACCTCGTGGAGGGCCGCGGCGAACGCCGCGGGCTCGGGCGCCGTCCCGGACGCGCCCGAGGCCAGCAGGATCACGGTGTCATTGGTGGACATGCACCCGTCCGAGTCGACCCGGTTGAAGGTGGCGCGCACGGCTTCGCGCAGGGCCGCGTCGAGGGCGGGGGCGGGGACGTCGGCGTCCGTGGTGATGACGCTGAGCATGGTGGCCATGCCGGGTGCCAGCATGCCCGCCCCCTTGGCCATGCCGCCCACGGTGAAGCCCTCGCCGCGGGCGACGGCGGTCTTGGCCACGGTGTCCGTGGTCTTGATCGCGACGGCGGCGTCCTCACCGCCGTCCGGGCTCAGGGCGGCGACCGCCTCGGACACGCCCGCGGTGAGGGTGTCCATCGGCAGGCGTTCGCCGATGAGGCCGGTCGAGCAGACGAGCACGTCGTCGGCGGCGGTCCCGAGGGCGGCGGCCGCGTGCTCGGCGGTGCGACGGGCGTCCTCGAGGCCCTCGGCGCCGGTGGCCGCGTTGGCCCCGCCGGAGTTCAGGACGACCGCGGTCGCGCGGCCGTCCCGCACGGCGCGGCGGGTCCAGACCACGGGGGCGGCCGCCACCCGGTTCTCGGTGAGGACGGCGGCCGCCGCGTCACGCGGGCCCTGGTTGACGACGACGGCGACGTCGGGCGTGCCCGAGGCCTTCAGCCCCGCGGTGACGCCGGCCGCCCGGAACCCCTGTGCTGCGGTGACGCTCACGGCGCGACCCCCTGCTGCTCGAGCCCCGCCTGCTCCGGCAGGCCCAGGGCGATGTTCATGGACTGCACGGCGCCGCCGGCCGTGCCCTTGGTGAGGTTGTCGAGCGCCGCGCAGACGATCACGCGGCCGGCCCGCTCGTCCACGGCGAGCTGCAGCTGCACGTGGTTGGAGCCGAGGACCGCCTTCGTGGTGGGCCACTGGCCCTCGGGCAGCAGGTGCACGAAGCGTTCGCCGCCGTAGGCCTCGGCCCATGCGTCGCGCACGTCCGCGGCGGCGACGCCGGGGCGCAGCCGCGCCGTGGCCGTCGCGAGGATGCCGCGCGACATCGGCGCGAGCGTGGGCGTGAAGGAGACGCGGACCGGCTCGCCGGCCGCCTGGGCCAGGCCCTGCTCGATCTCCGGGGTGTGCCGGTGCCCGCCACCGACGCCGTACGGGCTCATCCCGCCCAGGACCTCGGCGCCGAGCAGGTGCGGCTTGAGCGCCTTGCCCGCCCCGGAGGTGCCCGAGGCGGCGACGATCACCACGTCCTGCGGCTCGAGCAGCCCCGCGGCGAAGCCGGGCGCGAGGGCGAGGATCGAGGTGGTCGGGTAGCACCCGGGGACGGCGATGCGGCGGGTGCCGGCGAGTCGCTCGCGCTGACCGGGCAGCTCGGGCAGGCCGTAGGGCCAGGTCCCGGCGTGCGCGGTGCCGTAGAAGGCCTCCCAGTCTGCGGCGGACTCGAGGCGGTGGTCGGCGCCCGCGTCGATCACCAGGGTGTCCGGGGATCGCTCGGCGATCTCGGCCGCGAGCGCCCCGGAGGCCCCGTGGGGCAGCGCGAGGATCACGACGTCGTGGCCGGCGAGGACCTCCGCGGTGGTCTCGGCGAGGACGCGGTCCGCCAGGGCGTGCAGGTGCGGCTGGAGAGCGCCGAGGCGCTCCCCCGCGTTCGAGTGGGCCGTGATGGCTCCGACGGTGACGGACGGGTGGCCGGCGAGCAGGCGCAGGGCCTCTCCCCCGGCGTAGCCGCTGGCTCCGGAGACGGCGACGGTGTGGGTCATGGCTTCATGCTAGCGCAGATATGCGCTGCACCGAATATCTATGCGGCGCTTCGGGTCCCCCGGGCCGGGCCGGATGGCCCGGCCCGCTCCTAGAGTGGGGCCATGACCACTGCGAACACCCCCGCCGTCCCCCGCACCCACCACGCCGTCGTCGTGTCCGCCACGGGCGGCCCCGAGGTCCTGCAGTGGACCGAGACGGAGGTGCCCTCCCCCGCGCCGGGGCACGTGCTGGTGCGCACCGCCGCGGCGGGCCTGAACTTCATCGAGACGTACCAGCGCTCCGGGGTCTACACGATGGACCTGCCCTTCACCCCCGGCACGGAGGGCTCCGGCGAGGCCGTCGCGCTCGGCGAGGCCGTTCAGGAGCGTGGTGGTGAGTCGGGCGCCGGTGGAGCCCCAGGGGTGGCCGAGCGCGATCGCGCCGCCGTGGACGTTGAGCTTGTCGACATCGACGGCGCCGACGGCCTCGTCGCGATCGAGCCGATTCTTCGCCCACTCGTGGCTCTCGAGTGCGGCGAGGACCGAAAGCGTCTGTGCGGCAAAGGCTTCGTGAATGTCGACGAGATCGACGTCGGCTAGCGACAGCCCGGCTTTGTCGAGTGCGCGCGGCATCGAGACGGCCGGACCGATCAGCACCTGGTCGGCCGGATCGACGCTGACGTAACTCCACGAGCGGAAGGCGGCGAGCGGCGTGAAGCCGAGTGCGCGGGCCTTCTCCTCGCTCATCAGGAGGACCGCGGACGCGCCGTCGGTGAGTGGGCTCGCGTTGCCTGCGGTGACGGTGCCGTCGGGACGGAACACCGGGCGCAGCTGCGACACGGCCTCGTAGGTGGTGCCCGGACGCGGGCCGTCGTCGGTGGCGACCACGTTGCCGTTGGGCAGGGTGATCGGCGTGATTTCGCGCTCGAAGAAGCCGGCCTTGATGGCCGCCTCGGCGCGGTTCTGCGACAGCACGCCCCAGCGGTCCTGCTCCTCGCGGCTGATGCCGGTCATCGAAACGACGTTCTCGGCGGTCTGGCCCATCGCGATGTAGACGTCGGGCAGCAGGTCCGCCTCGCGCGGGTCGGTCCACGCCGGGGCACCGCCCTGGGCGGCCTTGGCGGTGCGTTCCTGCGCCTGGGTGTAGATCGGATTCATGGTGTCGGGCCAGCCGTCGGCACTGCCGCGGTCGTAGCGGGACACGCACTCCACACCAGCAGAAACGAACACCTCGCCCTCGCCGGCCTTGATCGCGTGGAACGCCATCCGCGTGGTCTGCAGCGACGACGCGCAGTACCGGTGCACCGTGGTGCCGGGCAGGAAGTCGTATCCGAGCTGCACCGCGACCTCGCGGGCGATGTTGAAGCCCTGCTCGCCGGCGGGCGAACCGGTGCCCACCATCAGGTCGTTGATCGCGCGCGGATCCAGCGACGGCACCTTGTCCAGCGCGGCGCGCACGATCTGCGTGGTCAGATCGTCGGGACGGATGTCCACGAGCGAACCCTTGCGCGCGCGTCCGATCGGGGAACGCGCAGTGGCGACGATGACAGCTTCGGGCATGAGTTGCTCCTTATTCGATATTTCGGTCAGGCGTACCGTTGCGCACGCCAGGGAATCATGCGCGGTGTGCGGGCCAGCCCCGCGGGCACCCGCCCTGCCTGACGGAGCACGCTGGCGAACATGCGCCGGCTGTCGCCGGCCGCGGACTGCTCGGGCAGCTCCGGCAACGGCCCGCCCGCCCACTCGCCGAGCGCCGAAAGAATCACCGGTAGCAGGTGTTTGGCGGCCAGCTCGTAGCCCGCCGCAGACGGGTGGAAGCCGTCGGCGGAGAACAACTGATCCGGGGTCGCCAGAAACTCCGGGGCCAGCACGTCGGCCATTCGGACGGGCCGCCCGCCGGCCGCGCGCACCGCCTGCGCCTGATTGCGTGCCAGCCGCAGCCCCCAGCTGCGCACCACGGTGCGCAACGGCTGCGGAATCGCGCCGACCACACCGAGATCCGGACAGGTGCCGACGACGACGATCGCGCGCGTGGAACGCAGCCGCCGCACCGCCTCACCGAGCCGGTGCGCCGATCGGCGCACCGAATGCTTCTTGGTGACATCATTGGCCCCGACCAAGATCACCGCGATGTCCGGCGGCGGCCCCGCCACCAGCATCGCGTCCACCTGGCCGCTGAGCCCGCGCGACGTCGCCCCCGAAATAGCCTTCGTGCTCAACCGAATCCGCTTGCCGGTCTCCTCGGCGAGCCCACGGGCGATGCGGACCCCGGGCACCTCGTCGGGCACCACGCAACCCACGCCGGCGGCCGTCGAATCCCCGAAAATCATGACGTGCAAGTCCGCCTGCGCGCCCCGGCGCCACCGCTCGGGCGCGCCGCCCCCAGGGGTGTAGATGCCGTCGGCCTCCGGCGGCTTGGTGTTGTCGTGACCGATGACCCCGCGCGCCCGCATGGCCTGCGCCTCGAGATGTCGATACGCCGCCCACGACGCCGTGCCCGCACCGGAGCCCGCCAGAATCGTTGCAGCTCCAGTGATTGCAGCCGTCTTCCATCCGCCCGGCATATCTCGATTATGCCCTGTTCGATTGCGGCGGCTGCGCCGCCGCGTGTTCGCGCGCCTGGCTTCGCGCGCGACGGATCATTGGCGGCGCATTGCCCCGGCCCGATCAGCGCCCGTGGCGGTTGCGCCGGAGAATTTCGCACTCGTGCTCGTCGATTTCGCGATCGAGGGCGGCGGTGGCCGCAAGGTCGTCGGTGTCGGCGCGGGCCCGCCGCAACACGGGCAAATCGATCATCAACTGTATGTATCGCTTGTTCCGCGCCGCAGGCATCATTCACCCTACCGCCGTCGGCGGATTCACGCGCACCGCGACGGGTCGGCAGCGAGCTGGCTGCGGGGCGACGTAGCAATTTCCCGCGTGCGACCATGGAGACATGCGCATCGCCGAACACGTGGTCGATCTCATCGGGAACACGCCGCTGGTCAAGTTGTCCTCGGTGGTCGGGTCCGGCGCCGGGCTGGTCGCCGCGAAGGTGGAGTACCTGAACCCGGGCGGCAGCTCCAAAGACCGCATCGCGGTGAAGATGATCGACGCCGCCGAAGCGTCCGGCGCCCTACAGCCGGGCGGCACCATCGTGGAACCCACCTCGGGCAACACCGGGGTCGGGCTGGCGCTCGTCGCCCAGCAGCGCGGCTACAAATGCGTGTTCGTCTGCCCCGACAAGGTGAGCGAAGACAAGCGAAACGTGTTGCGCGCCTACGGCGCCGAGGTCGTGGTGTGCCCGACGGCGGTGCCGCCGGACCACCCGGACAGCTACTACAGCGTCTCGAACCGACTGGCCACCGAGCTGCCGGGTGCGTGGAAGCCGGACCAGTACTCCAACCCCGGCGGCCCGGAAAGCCACTACGAGACCACCGGCCCGGAGATCTGGCGCGACACCGACGGCAAGGTCACGCACTTCGTGGCCGGCGTCGGCACCGGCGGCACCATCACCGGCGCCGGCCGTTACCTCAAGGAAGTCTCGGGCGGCGCTGTCAAGGTGATCGGCGCGGACCCCGAAGGCTCGGTGTACAGCGGCGGCACCGGCCGCCCCTATCTCGTGGAGGGTGTCGGCGAAGACTTCTGGCCGACGGCCTACGACCCCGCGGTGCCCGACGAGATCATCGCGGTCTCCGACGCGGACTCCTTCGACATGACGCGGCGCCTGGCCCGCGAAGAAGGCCTGCTGGTCGGCGGATCCTGCGGCATGGCCGTGGTGGCCGCGATCGAGGTGGCCCAGCGCGACCCGAACAACCTCGTCGTGGTGCTGCTGCCCGACGGCGGGCGCGGCTACATGTCGAAAATCTTCAACGACAGCTGGATGGCGTCCTACGGCTTTCTGCGCACCCGCCTCGACGGGCGCACCGACGAGCCCACTGCCGGCGACGTGCTGCGCGGCAAGTCCGGCGCACTACCCGATCTGGTGCACACCCACCCGTCGGAAACGGTGCGCGACGCCATCGAGATCATGCAGGAATACGGCGTCTCGCAGATGCCGGTGGTCGGCGCCGAGCCGCCCGTCATGGCGGGCGAGGTACAGGGCAGCGTCAGCGAACGCGACCTGCTGTCGGCGGTGTTCGAGGGCCGCGCCACCCTCGCGGACCCGGTGGCCAACCACATGAGCCCGGCGTTCCCGCTGATCGGCGCCGGGGAACCGGTGTCGGCCGCCACCAAGGCGCTCGGCGAAACCGATGCGCTCATGGTGGTCGACGACGGCAAGCCCGTCGGGGTCGTGACGCGCCACGACCTGCTGGGCTTCCTGGCCGGGCGCTGACTACGCGACCGTGACGTTCGCCCCGCCGCTGATGCCCGGGCGGTCGGTGACGACGGTGAGCGTGACCGAACCCGAGCCGGTGGGTAGCTCGTACTTGGTGGGGTTGGTGTAGGCGCCGCCGGCCTTGCCCTCGACTACCTGGGTGAGGGTGCCCGTCGCACCGGTGGTGTTGTTGGTCCAGTTGACGGTGGTGTTCACCTGGCAGTCGACGGCTGCCGAGCCGCTGTCGACGCCCTGGAACTCCCCGCGCAGGAACACCGCGACCGTCTTGGCCGGACCGTAGTCCGACGGGCCCTCGATGGCGGTGCCGACAATCCTTCCGCCGCAGACGATTCCGCCGTCGGCGAGGGTGGTGGCGGGGGATATCTCGGTGGCGGCCGTGGCGGTGGCGGGCAGGGCGAGCACGGCCAGGCACGCAGTGCCGACAACTACAAGGGTCGATCGCATGGGGCGCTCCTGTTCGTCGGGTTCCTCACCGTTGTTACTACCCGACGAACGCCGCCGACAACCTACGGGACGACGAACTCCCCGCGACCCTGCAGATGCCAGGCACCCGTGGACACCGTCGCCGACACGCGGCCGGGACCGGTCTCCTGGAACAGGGCGTACTCGATGCTCCCGTAGAACCCGGCCACCACGTGCACCGGCCAGGTGCCGGCGGCACCGGTGTCGAGATTGCGCCAGGAGATGCCGGCCGAGACGTTGCACACCGGAGCGAACGACGAGATGCCGTCGATGCCGACGGCCTGCGTGGCCTGTAGGTGCAGGATGGCCCGCCCGGGCCAGTCGGGGTTCGTCTCCGCCCAGGCGCGGAGGTTGCCGCCGCAGACGGTGGCCCCGAAGTAGAGCGTCTGGGTGGGAGTGAACTCGGTGATTGCCGCCTGCGCCGGCGCGCCGATACATGCGACCGCGGCACCGGCGGCCACGACGGCGACGAATCTGCTCGAACCCATGCAAGCTCCTTGTCACGAGGAGGCGGGGACCCGTCGGAGGATAACGCGGCCCGACTCCCGGGCGCAGGCAAAGCGGGCGCGTCGGTGTGATGCAGGTAGCTTGATTTGCGTGCACGACGATGAGCAGCGGTACCTGTCCGCGGAGCAAATGCGCGGGTATCTACCGCACGGCGGTTACCCCGGTGGGATGCCGCCACCGCCGCCGGTGGCCGCGGCGGCGCCGCAGTACGCGCATTGGGGGCTGCGGGTGGCGGCCAGCCTGCTCGACACGGTGATTCCGTTCGTCGTGTACTTCCCGTTGCTGCTGGTCGCAGCGCTCGCGACGGATACTCCGCTGCTGGCCGAGAACGCGAACGGAGTGCAGATTTCCCCGTTCGACATCACCGGCCCGATTTTCGGGTGGGGCGTCTTTCCGGACACGTTCCAGTGGATCTCGTCGGTCCTGTACGCGGCGTTTCTCGGATTTCTGTTCTGGAATCAGGTGTACCGGCAGGGCCGCACCGGTCAGTCGATCGGCAAGTCGCTGCTGCATCTGCGGTTGATCGGGGAGGAGTCCGGCGCGCCGGTCGGGGTGGGCCGCAGCTTCCTGCGACAGATCGCGCACGTGCTGGACAGCCTGCCGTGCTACCTCGGCTACCTGTGGCCGCTGTGGGACGACAAGCGCCAGACGTTTGCCGACAAGATCTGCAAGACGATCGTCGTCCCGGTGCCGCCTACCGAAACGCGCTCGACCCCGTGAGAGCCTGTCCGATCACCAGCTGATGCACCTCGGCGGTGCCTTCGTAGGTGAGCACCGATTCCAGGTTGTTGGCGTGCCGCAACACCGGATAGTCGAGGGTGATTCCGTTGGCGCCCATGATGGTTCGGCAGGTCCGCGCGACGTCGATGGCGATCCGCGTGTTGTTGAGCTTGCCGACGCTCACCTGCTCGGGCGTGATCTCGCCACGGTCTTTGAGCCGGCCCAGGTGGATCGCGAGCAGCTGCCCCTTGCCCACTTCCAGCGCCATGTCGGCCAGCTTGGCTTGGGTCAATTGGTATGCGGCCAAAGGCTTTTCGAACACTTCGCGCGACTTGGCGTAGGCCACTGCGGCGGCCAGGCAGTCGCGGGCGGCACCGATCGAGCCGAACACGATGCCGAAACGGGCCTCGGCCAGACAGGCCAGCGGGCCGCCGAGGCCGCGGGCGCCGGGCAGCATGGCGTCGGCGGGCAGCCGGACGTCGTCGAAGGACAGCTCGGCGGTGACCGAGGCGCGCAGCGACAGCTTGCGGTGCATCTCGCGGGCGCTGAAGCCGGGGGTGTCGGTGGGGACGAGGAAGCCCCGGATCTTGTCGTCGGTCTGGGCCCAGACCACGGCCACGTCGGCGACCGACCCGTTGGTGATCCACATCTTGGCGCCGTTGAGGATCCAGTCGTCGCCGTCGCGGCGGGCGCGGGTGCGCATGCCGCCGGGGTTGGAGCCGAAGTCGGGTTCGGTGAGCCCGAAGCAGCCGAGCAGCCTGCCGGCCGCCATGTCGGGCAGCCACGCCTGCTTCTGCTCCTCGGAGCCCCATTTGTGGATCGCGGTCATGGCCAGCGAGCCCTGCACGCTGACGAAGCTGCGGGCGCCGGAGTCGGCAGCCTCCACCTCCTGGCAGGCGATGCCGTACTCGGTTGCGGACATGCCCGCGCAGCCGTAGCCGTCCAGGTGCATGCCGAACAGCCCGAGCTTGCCGAACTCCGGAGCGAGCTCGCGGGCGGGGAAGGTGCCGCGCTCGAACCAGTCGGCGACGTTGGGGCGGATGTGCTCGTCGGCGAATGCGCGGACCGCGGCGCGCACGTCGCGCTCGGACGGTTCCAGCAGGGTGTCGGTGGCGAACAGTTCGTCGACGGAAGTCATGTGCTCGAGCATGGCAGAGCCCTTGCGATCACGGTGGACCGAACCCTTCATCGCACTCGCCGCCGCGCTTAGCGTGCTGCGAGAGGCGGACGAAAGGGCGGACGAGGTGACCGACAGCAGCGGCGCCCAGGTGCTGCGCGCGGTGCTCGAGCTCGGGTCCGCGCCGCGCAGCGCGCTGGCGCGCCATGCCCGGCTGTCACCGGCCACGGTCACCGCGCACACGCGGGCGCTGCTGGACGCGGGTCTGCTCGTGCAATTGCCCGAGACGACGGTCGGCGGCGTCGGACGCCCGCACGTGCCGTTGGCGCTGGACACCCGAAACGTGGTGCTGGGCTTGCACATCGCCGTCGAGCAGGCCACGGTGTCGGTCGTCGACCTGGCGGGCACGCTGATCGGTACGCGCCGGTTGCCGCACGGTGGTGGCGGGCCGCGGCAGGTGCTCGAGCGGGCGGCCGCGGAGATCGAGCACGTGCGCGACGGGCTGCCCGCCGAGGTGCGCGTGCTCGGGCTGGGCATGGCCACCGGTGGCTGGGTGGACGCCGACGCCGGCGAGGTCGTGGAACACCGGCACCTGGGCTGGCGCAATGTCGCGGCCCGCGAGTACCTGTCGGTGCGTACTGGGTTGCGCACCGAGGTGGACAACCACACGCGCGCGTTGCTGCACGCCGAGCAGTTGTTCGGCCGGATGCGCCACAGCGCAAGTGCGATCGTGCTGTTTGTCGGCAACGTCATCGACGTGGCGTTTGCGGTGGCGGGCAAGGTCCACTACGGCCCGCGCGCCGCGGCGGGTTCGATCCGCCGCCTGTCCGGCGATGGTTCCGACAGCGCGTCCGCCCTGTTCGACGACTATTCCGATGCGGTGCTCGCCGATCGTGCCGTGGCAGACGGAATTGTCTCCGCTCCAGTGCTTTCCGAGCTGCTGGTGCGCGCCGAGGCAGCGCACAGCCCGGCCAACCGCTTGTTCGTCGAGCGGGCGCACGGGCTCGGTCAGGTGATCGCCAAACTCGTCGACCTGCTCAATCCGGACACCGTGATCGTCGCCGATCGTTCCTTCGAGTTGCCCGGCGTAAGCGCGGCCTATCGCGATGCCGCGCAGCGCTACCGCGCGGTGCCCGGCACCGCCGACATCATCACCGGTTCGAGTTTTCCCGGGCGCGTGCTGGCGGCGGCGGCGAGCGCCGTGTCTTTGCATGCGACGTATCGGGCTCCGCTGAGCGCCGAGCCGGTGTATTCGATTCCGACTTATTTTAACTCGGACGAATGTTGACGCCGATCGGCGCCGACCGGCAAAGTCTTTTCATGTTCAACACAGCCACCTCCTCCTGTCGTCGGTACCGAATTTCGCGGCAGCATTTCCGACCATCGAGGACCTCATTGTGCATATTTCGATCAGATACTTGACCGCGGCGCTCGCCGCTACGCTCACTGTCACCGCGTGCGCCACCGGTAACGCCGGCGACGTCGATCTCACGGCCGCATTGCCCACCACCGTGCCCGCGAACACCTCGCTGTCGATCTCGGTGAACACCGCCAAGGTCGCGCTGGGGTCGAACGGCGAGCTCGCCAAGCTGCCGTTCACCGTGTCCGGCTGGCCCGCGGTGACCGCCGGCCCGGACGTCATCCAGGCCTTCCGCGGCGGCTCGGTGGACCTGGCCAGCAATGCGGGGATTCCGCCGATCGCCGCACACGCCAGCGGCTTCGACGCCAAGATCGTCGGCGTCAAGGTGCGCAACATCCCGAACTACCAGTTCGCGACGGCCCCGAAGTCGGACATCGATTCGGTGGACGACCTGCGCGGCAAGAAGATTGCCTTCTCGCCAGGGCAGGCACAGGGCGTTGTCGTGCTGCGCACCTTGAAGGCCGCGGGGATCGGCCTGAACGAGGTGCAGCTCGTCGAGCTCAACAGTCCGCAGTTCCTGACGGCGCTGCAGGGCGGGCAGGTCGACGCCGCGCCGCTGGGCGGGGCCTCGCTGGCGAAGTATCTTGCCCAGTACGGCAGCGAGGGCGCGCGCGGTATCCGCACCGGCGCGATCGACGCACTGACCGTGCTGTGGGCGCCCACCGCGGTGCTGCAGGATTCGGCCAAGCTCGCCGCCGTGCACGAATTCGTCAAATTCTGGGCGCGCGGGGAAGTGTGGGCCTGGGAGCATCCCGATCAATGGATCCAGGATTACTACGTCAAGGACCAGCAGGTGTCGGTCAACGACGCCAAAGCCATTCTCGCGGAAACGCCGAAACCGTTCTTTCCGGAGAATTGGAACGACGCCGTGAAATGGGAACAAGAAACCGTCGACCTGGTCACCGCGGCCGGCTGGTTCGGTAAATCGTTCGACGCCGCCGTGTTGTTCGACAAGCGGTTCGAGAAGGTCGCGGCAGCCGCCGTCGCCGAGGAATACCGGAAGGAGACCAAGCCATGACGCTCGCCCTGCGTGCTCCCGCGTCGTTTGCGCCCGTCGCGCCCGACAGCTTCGTCGAGCGCCGCCCGATCCGCCGGCTCGGCTTGCGCAAGGCGGTGCCGCTGTCCCGGCTGCTCGGCGTGGTGCTGTTGCTCGCCGCGTGGGCGGCCGGCTCGCACTTCGCGCTGCTCGACGAGCGCAAGCTCGCCGCGCCCTGGACCGTCGTGGACACCGCCTGGCAGCTGCTGGTGCACGGTTCGCTGGTCGGAAATATCACCGCCTCGCTGTCCCGGGCCGGGATCGCTTTGGCCATCGGCATTGTCGTCGGGACCGTGCTGGCGCTGGTCTCGGGTCTGTCTCGCCTCGGGGAGTCGTTGGTGGACGGGCCGATTCAGCTCAAGCGGGCCATCCCGTCGCTCGGCCTGATCCCGTTGATGATCTTGTGGCTGGGCATCGGCGAGACGTTCAAGATCGTGCTGATCACCCTCGGCGTGATCGTCACCATGTATATCCAGACGCACGCCTCGCTCACCACCATCGACAAGCGGTTCGTCGAGCTGGCCGAGGTGCAGGGCGTGGACCGCGCCACGTTCGTGCGGCGCGTCGTCATCCCCGGCTCGTTGCCGGGATTCTTTCTGGGACTGCGGCTTTCGGTCACCGGTGCGTGGCTGGCGCTGATCGTCGTGGAATCGGTGAATGCCATCGACGGGCTCGGCAAGATGATGTCCAACGCACAGAACTACGGCCAGGCCGACGTGATCCTGGTCGGGCTGGCGGTGTACGGCATCTTCGGCCTCGCCTCCGACGGGGCGATCCGGTTCCTGGAGCGAAAGGTGCTGTCGTGGCGACGCACGATCGCGAGCTGAGGGCCGTGGAACTGCGGGAACTGAGCCGCAGCTTCGGCGAGCGCACGGTGCTCGACAAGATCACCCTGACCATCCCGCCCGGACAGATCGTCGCGCTGCTGGGCCGCAGCGGCTCGGGCAAGAGCACGCTGCTGCGGGCACTCGCCGGGCTCGACTACGACGTCGCCGGCAGCGGCACCCTCCGGGTTCCGACGAAAACTGCTGTGGTGTTTCAGGATTCGCGGTTGCTGCCGTGGCAGCGGGTGCTGGCGAACATCCTGTTCGGGCAGCCGCGCAAGGCCCGTCCGGACGCGCTGAAGGTACTGGCCGAGGTGGGTCTGGCCGGACGTGAGGGTGCCTGGCCGAACGAACTGTCCGGCGGCGAGCAGCAGCGCGTGGCGCTGGCCCGCGCGCTGGTCGGTGCGCCGGATCTGGTGCTCGCCGACGAGCCGTTCGGGGCGCTGGACGCGCTCACCCGGATCAAGATGCACGCGCTGCTGCGCGAGCTGATCGCGCGCCGCCGCCCGACGGTCCTGCTGGTCACCCATGACGTCGACGAGGCGATCACGCTGGCCGACCGGGTGCTGGTCCTCGACGAGGGCCACATCACCGTCGACCTGCTCGTCGACCTGCCGGCCACCCGCGACCCCGCCCACCTGCAGTTCCAGCAGATCCGCCGCAGCCTGCTCGACGCCCTCGGCGTCGTCCCCGTCTGAACCCAGGAGTTCCCGTGTCACGAAAGCACTTGCATCTCAACGCGTTTCTGATGTCCGTCGGCCACCACGAGGCGGCCTGGCGGCTGCCGGAATCGGATCCGCACGCGCATCTGGACATCGACCACTATGTGCGGCTGGCGCAGACCGCCGAGCGCGGCAAGTTCGATTCGATCTTCTTCGCCGACAGCCCGGTGCTGATGGGCGACCCCGGCCGTCGCCCCAGCGGCAAGCTCGAGCCGACCGTCATCCTCACCGCCGTGGCCGTGCAGACCAGCCGCATCGGGCTCATCGCGACGGCGTCGACCAGCTACAACGACCCCTACAACCTGGCGCGCCGCTTCGCGTCGGTGGACTGGGTGAGCAACGGGCGCGCCGGCTGGAACATCGTCACCACCGCAGGCGCCGACGCCGCCCGCAACTTCGGCCTGGACGACACCCCGGACCACAAGGTGCGCTACGAGAAGGCCGCCGAGTTCGTCGACGTCTCCACCAAATTGTGGGACAGCTGGGACGACGATGCCGTCGTCGCCGACAAGGAACTCGGCATCCATGCCGACGCGGCGAAGGTGCACAAGATCAACCATCGCGGCGAGTTCTTCAAGGTCGACGGTCCGCTCAACGTGCCGCGCTCGCCGCAGGGGTACCCGCTGCTGGTGCAGGCCGGCTCCTCGGAGGACGGCAAGAACTTCGCCGCCCGCTACGCCGAAGCGGTGTTTACCGCCCAGCAGACCCTCGACGACGGCATCGCCTTCTACACCGACGTCAAGGACCGGGCCCGCCGCCTGGGCCGCGATCCCGAGACGATCAAGATCCTGCCCGGCATCGTGCCCGTCATCGGCGATACGCAGGCGCAGGCGCAGGAGCTGGATGCTCAACTGGCCCAGCTCATTTCGCCGGAGTTCGCGCGCCGTCAGCTCGCCGACCGGTTCCGGATCCCGGACCTGGACCTGGACGCCGAACTGCCCGAGGACATCCCCACCGAGGACGAGATCCAGGGCGCCAAGAGCCGGTTCACGCTGATCGTCAACCTGGCCCGGCGCGAGCGGCTCACCGTGCGCCAACTCATCGAGCGACTCGGTGGTGGCCGAGGTCATCGCACCTTCGCTGGCACGGCGGCCCAGGTTGCGGACACTATCGAAGAGTGGTTCGACGCCGGCGCGGCGGACGGGTTCAACGTCATGCCCGCCGTGCTGCCGTCGGGCCTGAACCGATTCGTCGACGAGGTGGTGCCGATCTTGCAGCAACGCGGACTGTTCCGAACCGACTACACCGAAACCACCCTGCGCGGCCACTACGGGCTCGAGCGCCCGGCCGGTCGGTACGCGACCCCGCTGGTCGCCGCCCAATGACGGAAGGCTGGATTCGCTATCTCGTCCGGCGGTGCCTCGAACATCGAGGCACCGCCGTGGCGGCGTTCGGCGCGGCGGTGGCGTCGGCATTGCTGACCGCGTCGCTGCCGATGATCGTGCGGCATGTGGTGGACAGCGCCGCCACCGCCGCGGTGTCGGTGCTGCCGTGGATCGTGCTGCTCGGTGTCGTCGGCGTGGCCCGATTCGGGGCTTCGGCGACGCGGCGCACCGCGTCGTCGTCGCTGTCGCTGGGCGTGCAGCACGACCTGCGCCGCGACCTGTTCCGCGCGTTGCTGGCGCTGAACGGGCGCGAGCAGGCGGAGTTGCGCACCGGGCAGGTGGTGAGCCGGGCGATCACCGACGTGACGTTGATCCAGATGTTTCTCCAGCTCATCCCCATGGTCACCAACAATGTGGTGCTCGTGGTGGGCGCGCTGGTGCTGATGGCCGTCATGTCGCCAGGGCTCACGTTGGTGGCGCTGGCGCTCATTCCGGTGCTGTGGTTCATCGCCGTGCGCAGCCAGCGGGAGTTGTTCCCGGCGAACTGGGACGCTCAGGCCCGCGCCGCCGAGGTCGCGATTCAGGTCGAGTCGGCGGTCGCCGGGGTGCGGGTGGTGAAGGGATTCGGCCAGGAGGAATTCGAACTGGCCCGGCTCGAGCACGCGGCCCGGGACCTGTTCCGCTCCCGGCTGCGCGTCGCGCGCATCACGAGCCGGTTCACCCCGGCGATGCAGGCGGCGGCCGCGGGCGCGCAGGCCGCGATTCTGGTCGCGGGCGGGCTCCTGGCCCTGCATCAGGGCATCACGCTCGGCACGTTCCTCGCGTTCATGACCTACCTGGCCGCGTTCGTGGCGCCGGTGCGGCAGTTCTCCATGCTGCTCAGCGTCAGCCAGCAGGGCAAGGCCGCGCTCGACCGTGTCCGCGAGGTGATCGAGGCCCCGGTACCGGCACCGTTGCCCGGCCGTACGCCCGCCGGATCGGACGGTCCGCCGTCGATCGAGTTCGACGACGTGTGGTTCGCCTTCGCGGGCGCGCCGGTCCTACAGGGGCTGCGGTTGCGGGTGGACGGCGGCGAGACGGTGGCCGTTGCCGGCGGTGCCGGCTCCGGTAAATCGATTCTGGCGCAACTCGTTCCGCAGCTGTTGGAGCCCGACTCCGGCACCGTCAGGTTGGCCGGGCGCGACGTGCGCGAGCTGTCCGACGCCCGTGCCCAGGTGGCCATGGTCTTCGAGGACACCCACCTGATGGCCGATTCGGTGCGCGCCAATGTCGCCTACGGGCGCCCCGGCGCCACCGATGCGCAGGTGTGGCACGCGCTGTGGCTGGCTGCCGCCGACGAGTTCGTGCGCGCCCTGCCCGACGGTCTCGGCACCCGCATCGGCGAACGCGGACAGCGCCTGTCGGGCGGGCAGCGTCAGCGCATCGCGCTGGCGCGCGCACTGCTCACCGAGGCGCCCGTGCTGGTGCTCGACGACGCCACCTCCGCCATCGACGCGCAGGTGGAAGAGCAGATTTTCGCGCGCATCGCCGAGGAGGTGCAGCGGCGCACCACGATCGTGGTCGCGCATCGCATGTCGACGCTCGCCCTGGCCGACCAGGTCGCCGTGCTCGCCGACGGCGTCGTCGCCGAAATCGGCACGCTCGCCGAACTGCAACACTCCGGCGAGCTGTTCCGGGCGCTGTTCACCCCGCCCGAGATCGACGGCATCGGTGCCGATCCGGTGCTCACCCCGGCGGCCACGGCCGAGTTGTGGCTGGCACCGGCCGTCGACGTCGACGACGGCGAGCGCACCCTCGAACAGGTCGCACGCGCGTTCTCCCAGCGTGCGGCCGGCGCACCCGGCGGCGTCGGCCGCGCGGGCGCGGGTGCGGGCATGCTCGCCTCGGCGCCGCCGAGCGGCGACGTTGCCGCACAGATCGCCCGGCTCGCCCCGGTCAGCGGGGAACCCGAAGTGCCGGAAACGTTTTCGCGCACACCGGACCCGCAGTTCGGGTTGGGCCGGCTGTTGCGGCCGTTCGCATTGCCGCTGCTGGCCGGGCTCGGGCTCGTCGCACTCGACGCGCTCGCGCAGATCGTCATCCCCTTTCTCGTCCGTTACGGCATCGACCACGGCGTACTTGTCGGCAGCCGCGAGGTGCTGATCACCGCGACCGCCCTGGTGTTCGCCGTCGTCGCCGTCGACTGGGCGATCAGCGTGGCGCAGGTGCGGGTCACCGGGCGCGCCGGCGAGCGGTTGCTGTTCGGGCTGCGGGTGAAGACGTTCGCGCAGCTACAGCGGCTGGACCTGCAGTACTACGAGCGTGAACTGGGCGGGCGCATCATGACCCGCATGACCAGCGACGTCGACGGCCTGTCGGCGTTTTTGCAGACCGGCCTCGCCACCGCGCTGACCAGTTCGCTGACGATCGTCGGCGTCGTGGTAGCACTACTGGTCGTCGACGCCGGGCTGGCGTTGGTGGTGTTGGCTTTGCTGCCGCTGCTCGTGGTGTCCACGCTGATCTTCCGGCGGCTGTCGGTGCCCGCGTACAACCTGGCGCGGGACCGGGTGAGCCGGGTCAACGCCTACCTGCAGGAAAACGTCGACAACATCAAGGTCACCCAGGCGTACCGGCGCGAGGCCGTCAACCAGGCCGAGTTCGAGGCCCGGTCGTGGAGCTACCGCAATGCGCGGCTGCGCAGCCAGGTGCTGATGGCGGTGTTCTTCCCGTTCGTCGAGCTGATGTCGGTGGTGGCCACGGCGGCAGTGCTCACCGTCGGCGTGCACGACGTGCGCGCCGGGCTGCTCACCGCGGGCACCCTGATCGCGTTCCTGCTGTACATCGAGCTGCTGTTCGCACCCATCCAGCAGTTGTCCCAGGTGTTCGACAGCTATCAGCAAGCCGCCGTCGGCGTCGACCGGATCGCCGAGCTGCTGCGCACGTCGGTGGCCACCCCGGAGGCGGAGTCGCCGGTTGCGGTGTCGCACCTGTCGGGCGAGGTGGAGTTGCGCGACGTCTCGTTCTCGTACGCCGGGCGCACCGACAAGGTGCTCGACGGGGTGTCGCTGCGAATTCCGGCGGGCCGCAAGGTAGCGCTGGTCGGCGAGACCGGTGCGGGCAAGTCGACGCTGGTGAAACTGATTGCCCGCTACTACGACCCGACGTCGGGCAGCGTCGCCGTCGACGGCACCGACGTGCGCGACTACCGGTTGCGCGACTACCGCAAACGCCTCGGCGTCGTCCCGCAGGAGCCGTACCTGTTCGGCGACACCGTGCGCGAGGCCATCGCCTACGGGCGGCCCGACGCGACGCCCGCGGAGATCGAGTGGGCCGCGCGGGCAGTGGGCGCGCACGAGATGATCGCCGGGCTCGAACACGGCTACTACCAGCCGATCGGCCCGCACGGACGCAACCTGTCGGCCGGGCAGCGCCAGCTCCTGGCACTCGCGCGGGCCCAATTGGTCGAGCCCGACATCCTCGTGCTCGACGAGGCCACAGCCTCGCTGGACCTGGCCACCGAAGCGAAAGTCCGTGCCGCCGTTGACGTCCTGACGTCCGGGCGCACCACCATCGTGGTTGCGCACCGGCTGGCCACCGCGGCCGACGCCGACCTGGTGGTCGTGGTCGGTTCCGGCCGGGTGCTTGCGCAAGGCACCCACGACGAGCTGCTCGCGCAGCCGGGACCGTACCGTCGGCTCTGGTCGGCCTACGTGGGTGCCGACGTGCTGGTCGACTGACGTTCGCGCCCGGCGCGCGTATGAATGGTTACGTTCGTCCAGTTGGTGGGACGAATGTGCCCATTCATGCAGTCGATTGGTGTCTGGACGCGGCCCCGAGCTGCTCGCGCAGCCGGGACCGTACGGGCCGGCTCTGGTCGGCCTGCGTGGGTGCCGACGTGCTGGTCGACTAGCGTTCGCGCCCGGCGCGCGTATGAATGGGCACGTTCGTTCGACTCACGGGACGAATGTGCCCATTCATGCAGTCGATTGGTGTCGGTGGCGGGCGGTCTGCCTGCCGGGGCAGGTCCGCAGGCGCAATGAAGGTCACCTTCATTGCACCTGCCTGTGTGAAGGTGACCTTCAGGTACGCGATGATGGTGAAGGTGACCTTCGGCACGCGATTTGCGTGTCGGGACGTGGGAACGATCACGCGGTCGTCGGCACGAACGCGACCGAGGTCGACCTTCCGGCTGCCCGTGTGCTCAGTTCTGTCGGTCCCGCCGGCGGCACTGGTATTCGTGCTGTCACGGCACGTAGAACGTGCCGAAGCCGGGCACCAGCCCGCCCTCGACGACCGCCACCACCGGCCCGCTGCCCGGCCGAATCTCGAAGTGCTGCTGCGGTTTCGGGGGCGTCGGGACAATTGCCGGCCAGGCCGGGATGTGGACTGTGCCGGTGACTCCGGTGCCGAGCGAGAGCCAGCGCACCGTCGCACCCCACCAACCGTCCGAGTCGCTTACCGAGATCGTCGCGACGCCCGGTCGTGCACCCGTCGTCGCGTACAGATGCGGGTAGGGCGTAGACATCGCCCCGTACTCCGGGCCGGTATCGAACTGAAAGTCCGTGCGCTGCGCGGCCTGCGCGGGGGCGGCCAGCACGACGGCCGCAAGCAGGGTCGCCAGGACGAGCCAGGTGAATCGCATAGCGCTCCTCTGCGTCGGTGCTCTCGCTGCGCACGCACTCCCGACGCAACACCGCCTACCGGGGTGCCTGCGCATTCGCCTCGACGGTAGGACGAGCGGGCGTCCAGCGGTAGCCCCGCACTTCAGGGGTGCTCGAATGTCGACGGCACTTCGCGGGTGCGTCTCGGGCGGTTGCTCGAATTCGCACGGGATCGCCGCGAACGCAACGTTGCGTCGCCGGACGTGGCATGCACCGGGCCGGCCGACAGTGCGCGTCGATACCGGTTGTCCCGTTCGCACCCGCCCGTCGCAAGGTCCGCCTGCGGCGGGGGACTACCCTCGACAACCATGACCGACCAGCAGGGATTCAGCACGCGCGCCGTCCATGCAGGCTACGTTCCGGACCCGCAGACCGGCGCGGTGAACGTACCCATCTACGCGAGTTCGACGTTCGCGCAGGACGGCGTCGGCGGGCTGCGCGGCGGCTTCGAGTACGCCCGCACCGGCAACCCGACGCGCCAAGCGCTGGAGGCCAACCTGGCGGCGCTCGAATCCGGTAGCTACGGAAGGGCTTTCAGCTCCGGCATGGCCGCCACCGACTGCGCGATCCGGTCGGTGCTGCGACCCGGTGATCACCTGGTGATCCCGGACGACGCCTACGGCGGCACCTTCCGGCTGATCGACAAGGTGTTCCGGCACTGGGGCATCGAGTACAGCACCGCGCATGTCAACAACCTCGACGAGGTGCGTAATGCGTTGCGGCCCAACACCAAGCTGGTCTGGGTGGAGACGCCGACCAACCCGCTGTTGTCCGTCGGCGACATCGCCGCGCTCGCCGAGATCGCGCAAGGCGCGAACGCAAAGCTGTTGGTGGACAACACTTTCGCATCACCGTATCTGCAGCAGCCGCTCCTGCTCGGCGCGGACATCGTGCTGCATTCCACGACCAAGTACATCGGCGGGCACTCCGACGTCGTCGGTGGCGCGCTGGTGACCAACGACCAAGAACTCGATACCGCCTTCGCCTTCCTGCAGAACGGTGCCGGCGGAGTGCCCGGCGCGTTCGACGCCTACCTCACCTGGCGCGGCATCAAAACCCTTGCGCTGCGGATGGATCGGCACAGCGACAACGCCGAGGCACTCGTCGACGTGCTCACCGGACACACCGCGATCTCGAAGGTGATCTACCCGGGTCTGCCCGAGCACCCGGGTCACGACGTCGCCGCCAAGCAGATGCGCCGGTTCGGCGGCATGATTTCGGTGCGGCTGAAGAACAAGGCCGCGGCCCACGAATTCTGCTTGCGCACAAAGATTTTCACGCTCGCCGAGTCGCTCGGTGGCGTGGAGTCGCTGATCGAGCACCCGGCCGCCATGACGCACGCCTCCACCGAAGGTTCCGACCTCGAGGTCCCGGCGGACCTGGTGCGGCTGTCGGTCGGTATCGAAGACGCGGCCGATCTCGTCGCCGACGTCGAGCAGGCGCTGGCCGGCCTCTGAGTTGGAACTCGTCGGCCCCGAACAGATTCAGGCCGCAGCACACGTGCTGCGGCCGGTGCTGCGCCGGACCCCGACGATCGCCTCGCGTGTGCTCAGCGACCGCACCGGGCACCAGGTGTGGCTCAAATGCGAGAACCTGCAGCGCACCGGCTCGTTCAAGCCGCGCGGCGCCTACTACCGCATCCGCAACCTCACCCCGGCCGAGCGTGAGCGCGGCGTGGTGGCCGCCAGCGCCGGCAACCACGCGCAGGGCGTGGCCTGGGCGGCAACCGAACTAGGTTGTGCCGCAACGGTGTTCATGCCGGTGAATGCACCGCTGCCGAAGTACGTGGCGACCAAGTCCTATGGCGCCACCGTGCATCTGACCGGGCAGACCGTCGACGACGCGCTGGTGGCTGCTCACGAGTTCGCCGCGCAGACGGGCGCGATTCTCATCCATCCGTTCGACCACGCCGACGTTGTCGCCGGGCAAGCCACCGTCGGCCTGGAAATTCTCGAGCAGGTGCCCGACGTCGGCACCATCGTGGTCCCGACGGGCGGGGGCGGGCTGGTCGCCGGGATCGCCGCGGCGGCGCCCGACGTGCGGGTGGTCGGCGTGCAAGCCGAATCGGCGGCGGCCTGGCCGGACTCGTTGCAGGCCGGCCGGCCCACCCGCACGCAGCAGATGAGCACCATGGCCGACGGGATCGCCGTCGGACTGCCCGGCGAGGTGCCGTTCGCGCACGTCGCCAAGTACGTAGACGCGGTGCTCACGGTGAGCGAGGACGCCCTGTCGCGGGCGCTGCTGCTGTGCATGGAGCGCGCCAAGCTGATCGTCGAACCGGCGGGTGCCGCCGGCGTCGCGGCGCTGCTGTCGTGTCGCGCCGTCGACCTGGACCTGCGCGGCCCCGTCGTGGTGGTGCTGTCGGGCGGCAACATCGACCCGCTGCTGCTCACCCACGTGATCACTCACGGCCTGCGCGCGACGGGGCGCTACCTCGCGGTCCGCGTGACGGTCCCGGATCGCCCCGGTGGGCTGGCGAACCTGCTGAGCGTGGTCGGCGCCAGCGGTGCCAGCGTGCTCGACGTCGTGCACTCGCGGACCGCGGGCAAGCTTGCACTCGACGAGGTCGAGGTGTCGCTCACCGTGGAAACGCGCGGGCCGGCGCATCGTGAGGACGTGCTGAGCGCACTCGCCGACCACGGGTTCGTGGTCGCCGTCCAGGACTGAATACTGCTGGCAGTATCGTCTGATAATCTTGCCAATATGAAGACGACCTTCGACCTTCCCGAGCCGCTGCTGCGTGAAGTACAGGAGTTGGCCAAGACGCGCGGAACCACCGCGAAGTCGCTGGTCGAGCAGGCGCTCATTCGGCTCGTGCACGAGCATCGGCTGATGGAGCCATACCAGCTTCCCGATGCGAGCGTCGGCGGTAGTGGCTTCCAGGTCGAGTACGCCGAAGGATCGTGGAACCGGCTGCGCGATGCGGCGTACGGGATCACCGCCTGATGTTCGCCATCGACACGAATGTGCTCGTGTACGCGCACCGCAAGGACTCGAAGTTCCACGAGCCGGCCGCGCAATTGCTGCGCCGTTGTGCCGAGGGGGCGGCCACCTGGGCAATTCCGTGGCCGTGCGTCTACGAGTTCTATTCGATCGTCACGCACCCGCGCATCTATGCACCGCCCAGCACCCCAGAGCAGGCGCTCGCCCAGTTGCGCGCCTGGTTGTCGTCGCCGACGGTCGTGGTCCCGGGCGAGCCTCCGGGGCACTGGCGTTTGTTGGCGGACCTGCTTCGCACCACGTCCATCACGGGCCCAGTCGTTCACGATGCTCGAGTTGCCGCCATCTGTGAGGCCCATGGCATCGGCGAAATCGTCACGCTGGACCGGGACTTCTCTCGGTTTCCGAAGCTGAATGCCCGTAGCTTGCTCGCGACATGACCAATGCAAAACCGCCGGTACCCGTGGGCACCGGCGGCTTCTGAACGCAGCTGTCAGCTGTGGTAGGGCTCCGCGCTGACCAACGTGACCTTCATCGTGTTGCCGTTGGGCAGCGTGTACTCGCGGGTCTCGCCGACCTTCGCGTCGATAAGCGCACCGCCCAGCGGCGAGTTGGGGGAGTAGATCTCGAGGTTCGGGTTCGTCGAGCCCTGCTCACGCGTGGCGATGAGGAACGTCTCGGTGTCCGTCTCGTCGCCGTTGTAGTAGACCTTCACCACCGACCCGGGCAGCGCAACGCCGGACTGGCTGGGCGCCTCGCCCACCTTGGCGTTGTTCAGCAGCTCCTGCAGCTGACGAATGCGGGCTTCCTGGTGACCCTGCTCCTCGCGCGCGGCGTGGTATCCGCCGTTCTCCTTCAGGTCGCCCTCTTCACGCCGCTCGTTGATCTCGGCGGCGATGATGGGGCGGTTGGCGATGAGCTGGTCGAGTTCCGCCTTCAGCCGGTCATGTGACTCCGGGGTAAGCCAGGTCACGTGGGTGTCGGTCATCTCGATCACTCCCTTTGTCGTCGATCTTGGGACAGCTGCTTCCCGCACCGTGCGCAGCATGGTGACGAGCGGCTAGGCGAGTTCTCGGGGATCGCCCGCGTGTCACAGCCTCCGGGTTGCGCCCCACCGCCAATGCAGCAAACACGGCTCGCAAAAGGCATGCGCCCCGGAACCGTGTATCAGCACAGTCTACCACCCGAGGGGACCCAAGCTTTGCGGTCGCGAATCTCGATCCGGAATCACTCCACCGGTTGGAGGTACTCCGGCACGTCGTAACTGCACCCGTACACATCACCGACGGCCGGCGGGGCCGAGGTGCGTACCGGCGCGGAAAGCTCCACGGTGCCGCTGCTGGACGGCCCGACGAGCACCTCGCGGCGGCCGGTTTCGGTACCGTCCTTCGACCGCGCCCGGATGATGCAGACCGCGGCGCGTCCGGGCTCGTCGCGGGTCACCGTGAACCGCACCGACATCGTCGAATCGTTCACGACCTGGTACGACACCTGCTTGCCCTCGATGTCCTTGGGGCCGAATATCGTGAACGCCAGCCAGGCCACTGCCACGCCCACCGCGACCACGACGACACCGAGCGCGAGCGGCACCCAGCGGGCGGACTGCCAGCGGCTCGGGGTGGGGTACCGGCCCGCGGGCCGTGACTGGATCATCGGGTGGAACTATAGGGGAAAGACTCCAGGTGAAGCTGAGGTGATCGAGACGTGGGCGGCTTGAGGCTCATGGCGGTGCATGCGCATCCGGACGACGAGTCGAGCAAGGGCGCGGCGACCACCGCGAAGTACGCCGACGAAGGAAACGACGTCTTGGTCGTGACGCTCACCGGCGGCGAACGCGGTGACGTGCTCAATCCGGCGATGGACGTGCCGGGCGTCGCCGAGAACATGCAGGAGATCCGGCGCACCGAGATGGCGGAGGCGGCGCGGATCCTCGGCGTGCAGCAGACCTGGCTCGGATTCGTCGACTCCGGCCTGCCGGAGGGCGATCCGAAACCGCCGCTGCCGGAGGGATCGTTCGCGACGATCCCGCTCGAGGTGGCCACCGAAGCACTGGTCCGGGTGGTGCGCGAGTTCCGTCCGCACGTCATGACCACCTACGACGAGAACGGCGGCTATCCGCACCCCGATCACATCCGCTGCCACGAGGTGTCGGTGGCCGCGTTCGAGGCAGCGGGCGCGGCCGACCAGTTCCTGGACGCCGGCGCGCCCTGGGCGCCGCTGAAGCTGTACTACAACCACGGGTTCATCCGGCGCCGGCTCGAGCTGTTCAAGGAAGACTACGACCTGCGCGGCGAGGCGTTCCCGCTGCAGGAGTGGCTGGATCGCTGGCGGCCCGAGCACGGCGATCTGATGGCGCGCGTGACCACCCAGATCCAGTGCGGCAAGTACTTCCCGCTGCGTGACGACGCGCTGCGCGCGCACGCCACCCAGATCGACCCGAACGGTGCGTTCTTCGCGATCCCGTTGGAGACGCAGCAGCGGATCTGGCCCACCGAGGAGTTCGAGCTCGCGCGCACCCGGGTGCGCACCGCGATCCCGGAGACCGATCTGTTCGCAGGTATCGAGAAATGACCGACCCCGTCGCTTCGACCGTCCTCTACCTTGCGCAGAACCCGACCGGCCCCGAGTTCGGCAAGTCCAGCCCGATCGGATTCCTGATCGTCGTGCTGCTGCTGATCGGCACGATCTTGCTGGTGCGGTCGATGAACAAGCACATCCGCAAGCTGCCGGAGCGGTTCACCCCTGAGCATCCCGAACCCGATCAGGAGGCCGACGACGGCACCGAGCCCGGCGCCGTCGACAAGCGCGACTGATTCGCTGGCATCCTGGAATCATGACCCGACAAGCAGTGTGGAACGGCGCCGTGATCGCGGAGAGCGACGAAACGATCGTGGTCGAGGGCAATCACTACTTTCCGCCGGATGCGGTCAATCGGGAGTTCGTCGTCGCCAGCGACACCCGCACGGTGTGCCCGTGGAAGGGCACCGCGTCGTACTTCACCGTTGCCGTGGACGGCGACGAGAACGCCGACGCCGCCTGGTACTACCCGAAGACCAAGCACGGCGCGCGCAACATCGAGAACTATGTGGCGTTCTGGCGGGGCGTACAGGTTCGCGAGGTCTGAGTCAGGCGCGGGTGAGCACGAAGAAGACGTAGCCGTAGTCGCCCGGCGAGCGCTCGAACACCTCGATCTCGCGCAGCGTCTCGGTGGCGAAGGCCGCGACCTCCGGGTCCGGATGGGTGAGCAGCGCCTGCGCGCGTGGACCGAGTTCGTCGTAGTAGCCGTCGGTCCAGGCTTCGCGGGGTAGCACCCGTTGGGCCAGCACCGTATAGCCGGCTGCGGTGGCCAATGCCGCGGTCTCGTCCACAGTTCGCATGTCCGGATACGCCGCAGCGAAGAAATCGCGCGCCTGTGCATCGGGATCGGTTGTGAGCCAGCACAATTCGCTGACCACCAGGTAGCCGTCGGAGGCGAGTGCAGGCAACCAGGTCGACAGCGCGTTCGCGAAACCGATGCTGTACGCGGCACCTTCGGACCAGAGCAGGTCGATGTCGTCGTACTCGCGGGGGATGTCGGCCATATCCAGGCGGCGCGGTGCCACGTCCAGGCCGGCCTGCTGCGCGCGCTGGGCCAGGTCGTCCAGAAACGGCTGATGCAGGTCGACGGCGTGCACCCGGACGCCGAGTTCCCTTGCCAGCGTGAGAGTTTGGCGTCCGCTACCGCAGCCGGCGTCGACGACCGTGGTGAACGTGGTGCGCGGTAGCGCGTGCAGCACCGCCGCAGTGTCGGCGTCGCTGCCCGGCGCCAGCTTGCCCATCCCGCCGAACATCACGTCGATCGCATCGGACATGGGCGCATCGTACGGCGCGCCGCCGCATACTGCCCCACGGCGCGGGGAACCGAACCGCGGCGGAGGTGCCGCCGCGGTCCGGTTCGACGTCACTTGACGCGGACGTCCACGTAGACGAGCCGGTGATCGCTCGAGGTCCGCGGGTCCATCAGCTCCGCGAGCGGCTGCCCCTTGGCCGGCCAGAACACCGCGCTGCCCGCCACCTTCAGGTGCTTGGACGGCAGCGCGTAGTCGACTCGCAGGTTGCCCGGGTTGGGCTCGGTGAAGTCGGCGGTGTCGAACTCCGACGGCGTCTGGTGCGGTGATCCCGCACCCGCCTCTTTGGCACCCGCCGAGGTCGGGGCCGGATCCTGCAGCTCCTTCAGGTTCAGCAGCTGCTGGATCGCGCCGGGCACCGAGTCGCCGTCGCGCGGATCGGAGTTGTTGTCGCCGAGAACCACGAACTCGGCGTGCTTGTCGAGCCCGCCCTTGCGGCCCTTGTCGTCGTAGATGTAGGACTCGCCCTTGATGTAGTCGGCCATCAGGCGGATCTCGTCGAAGTTCCGCTTGCCGTTGCGATCCTCCGGGCCGTCGAACACCGGCGGCGTCGGGTGGCTGGCGAGAACGTGAATCCGCTTGCCGTGCACCGTGATCGGCACATCCCAGTGCGACTTGCTCGACAGGCGCAGGATGTCGGCGTTGGCGCCGTAATAGTCCCGCGGCAGCATCGAGTTCGGCATGTCCTTCCAGAGGAAGTTCGCCATGGTGCGCACCGCGGCGGTGTCGATCGGGTACTTCGAGAAGATCGCCATGCCGTACTGGCCGGGGAAGAATCCGAAGCCGTAGGCGTCGTCGGGACCGTCGGTCTTGCCGTCTTTGTTCAGGTCGCGGCCCGTCGGCACACCTGTGTTCGACGGCGCGGTGTAGGCGTACGGGTAGTCGATCGCCTGCTGGCCCTCTTGCGCGACGTTCAGGTAGTTCTTGCGGAACAGGTCGACGGCCTGGTTGTTCTCGTAGTAGTCGAACTCGTTGACCAGCACGACATCCGGGTTGTTCGCCTGGATGATCCGCGCGATCACCTTGGCCTGGGTGTTGTTCGGGGTGGACAGATCCGAGATCAGCTGACCGGCCGCGCCGCGATTGAGGCTCGCGTTGTAGGTGGCGATGCGGACCGTGTCCTTCTTCGCGGGATCGGGCACCGAGTGTGCGGCAACGGGCATGACCAGCGGCATGATCATCGCGGCGAGGCCGGCGAGCACGATGTGCTTCGTCTTCACAAACTCTCCTTCGACGTGTGGCGAACGCCGCACGCTAACCGCGCGAGGTGACCACGAGGTGGCGACGGGTGCACGGACGGGGGAAGATCACCGGGCTGTCTTTTCGTGGATTGGTGCGTTTGGCATTGCTTTCTGTTCGGACACGCAGGTGACCGTGGTGCGCTTTTGTCGAAAGCGTGTTTGGCGACCACTAGGAGCGGCACCGCTGTCGTCGGGGATCGTTCTGGTCGAGGGGCCGACGGCAGCCACGATCCGAGCGAGCATCACGACCCAACCATCGCTGTCCCTCGATGCGGCACTGTCGGGCGGCGCCAATTCGATCACGGATCGCAAATTCGATTGCACGGCAACACATTATGCGAACAATCCATTGCCGTATCGGGGGGTTGACGCTAGAATGGGAACGTGCGTTCGACATTGTCGGAAGCGGTCGCGTTGCGAGACGCGGCCGACGCGGTGCTGGGTGCCGATCTGCATCAGCTCACCGACGATGCGGTACTCGCGTCTCTGCGCGAACTCGAATGTGTGGCAAGGAAACTGGCGGCAGTTTCCCACGGCTTGCTCGTACAGGTGTTCGAGCGGGACTTGCCGGGCAAGAATGGCGTGAAGTCTCCTGCAGCCTTGTTGACGCAGATGCTGTGCGTGTCAGCCGGCGAGGCGCGGGCCCGGTGGCAGGCGGCGCAGCAGCTCGGGCAATGGCACGGACCCGCCGGACCACTGCCCGAGGTGCAACCCGTTGTTGCTGCCGCGCAACGTGAAGGAACGATCTCGGTCGAGCATGCGCGACGTATCGATCAAGCGCTGCAACGGATTCCGGTGCGGGTGCCGCGCTCGGATCGAGACACCGCCGAGCGGATTCTTGTCGAGTCGGCGAAAGTGTCACCGCCGGAGGATGTTTCGAAGGTCGGCGAGCGCATCCTCGCGCACATGGATCCGGACGGTTCGATCACCGACGAGCGTGACCGGAAGCGCCGACGTTCCTGGAACATCGGGCGCCAGCGCGCCGATCTGATGTCTCCGATGAGCGGCGAGTTCGATCCGGTGGCACGAGCCCTGCTGGACCCGGTGCTGGCCAAATGGGCGCGCCCGGGCATGAACAACCCCGACGACACCGAATCACCAAGCGGTGACTGCGAATACGTCGACAGCGCGGCGCTGTCTGCGGCCGCCGCCCGGGACACTCGTTCGACCGGGCAGCGCAATCACGATGCGCTCCTTGCCATGCTCAAGCACGCGATGGCGTCCGGTGCGCTCGGCCAGCACCGCGGCTTGCCCGTCACCACCATCCTCACCATGGGTATCGAGCAGCTCGAAGCCAAGGCCGGTGTGGTCACTACTGCCTCCGGCGGCGTCATCCCCATCAAAGACGCTCTCGAACTCGCCGCCGAATCCGAACCCGTACTCGCGATCTTCGACCACCACGGCGCCCCGCTGCATCTCGGGCGCACCAAACGCCTGGCGAACCATTGGCAACGTCTGTCCTGGATCGCCGCTATCCGCGGCTGCTCGCGACCGGGCTGCGATCAGCCCGCCACCATGTGCGCCGTGCACCACGTCACCGACTGGGCCAAAGGCGGCACCACCGACATCGACCAACTCACCCTCGCCTGCGACACCTGCCACGCCCTCGTCCACGACGGCCCCGGCGGTTGGAAAACCGTTGTTCTACACAAGGATTCACCACCCACCGGTCGTACGGCCTGGATCGCGCCACCCCACATAGATCCCACCGGAACTCCACGCATCAACCATCGCCACCACCCCGACGAACTTCTCGGCAAAGCTCGAGGAGCAGAACCGCCGTGACGATTGTCGTGACACACACCGCTCCCGCCCGTTTCGGCGGCGGCGGGTGCCGGGAGTGCCCGAGCGGTCGGGCCGTGATGGGTCGAGCCGCGGCAAACGATGGGCTGTGATGGCCCGGGCGGCGCTGGGACGAGCCGTGATGGGCCGAGGCCGCGCTTGGTTGCGCAGTTCACAGGCCGGGGTCCGCCCGGTCGACACGGCGAACCCGCTGTGCGAGCGCGCCGCGTCGAACTCGGTCTGGAATACGGAACGAACCAGGGCCAGCTTCCGACTTTGCGATCGAACGATGCCGCCGCGGGCACAGCCGAGCGCGACGATCGCCGGCCACTCGACAGACGCGGGAAGTTCGGGCACCGTCACGACCACAGCCCCGCCGCGGACATCACTGCGGTGCACCATCAGGTGAGCTCGACGGCGTCCCAGCGGCCGTATCGCCGTCGTAAGAAGGAGCGAGAAACTCGCCGATGACCTTCGTTAGCGCTGCTGGGTCCTGCAGCATCGGCAGATGCCCGGTGGGCAATTCGCGACGCAGCCCCGAACCGAGTCGGCCCGCGTGCGCGCGCTGCTGACTGACGCTCATCTCCGGATCGGCGGTTGTCACGACGTATCCGTTGTGCGCCGGGAAGGTACGCGATGACACCTTGTCCCGGTAGAGACGCGGGGACTCGGGTTCGAACTCCGCGACGATTCGAGCGACGTCGTCGGGCTCGAGTCCGGCGCAGAGCCCGGCACGAATTGCCTTGTCCGGCGGTCGAGTTCCCGCGACGCGCATCGCTAGACCCACCAGGAGGCGTTGCGGTAATGGCAAGGCATCGACGAACGACGTTCCGGCAGTGGGAAACGACGCGGCAACACCGAGGATCGCGCGCACACGTGTGGGCGCGACGGCCAGGATCTGGCCGGCAACGACTCCACCGATGGAGTGCGCCACGATCGTGAACTCGCCGCCCGGAATCTGCGCCAATGCGTCGGCGGCATAGTCGCCGAGTGCGGCACGAGGTCGTCGTGGGTAGGCGGCAACGTGCGACCGAACCTGCAGTCCGCCACGCACCTCGTCCCAGATCCAGGCGGGGACGCCCGCGCCGCTGAGAAACAAGATCGGGTTGGTGGCCATAGGCTCTCCTCGTACAGATGCGGACGCCCGCGACGGTAGTCGACGGCTCCGACACACAGTTCGTTCCCGCTGGTCACCCGAACCGCACGACGACCTGTGACCGTAAGAACGACGTCGACCCCGACGACCCGTCACTGACGCACCTCCCGGCAAAGTGGAAGGCTGGACCCATGAACCGCCTCGGTAGCGCGACCAGCCCGTACCTGCGCCAGCACGCGGACAACCCGGTGCACTGGTGGGAGTGGGAGCCCGCGGCATTCGAGGAAGCCCGCACCCGGGACGTGCCGATACTGCTGTCGGTGGGGTATGCGGCGTGCCATTGGTGCCACGTGATGGCGCACGAATCGTTCGAGAACGCCGAGACGGCAGCGTTGATGAACGACAACTTCGTCAACATCAAGGTCGATCGCGAGGAGCGCCCGGACCTCGACGCGGTGTACATGAACGCGACGACGGCGATGACGGGCCAGGGCGGCTGGCCGATGACGTGCTTCCTCACTGCCGACGGGCAGCCGTTCTACTGCGGCACCTATTTTCCGCGCGAACCTCGTTACGGGATGCCGAGTTTCACGCAGTTGCTCACCGCGATCACCGAGACGTGGCGCACTCGGCGCGCCGAGGTGGACACCGCGGCTGCCCGTGTGACGGCGGAATTGCAGAGCGCCACAACGAATCTGCCGACGACCACGACGCCGGTCACCGGCGAGTTGCTCGATCGTGCGGTGCAGGCGGTCCGGCAGACCGAAGACCAGACCAACGGCGGCTTCGGCGGCGCTCCGAAGTTCCCGCCGTCGGCGCTATTGGAAGGTTTGCTCCGCAACTACGAAAGAACGCAGGACGCAACGGTTCTCGACACCGTCATGCGCACTGCGGAGGCGATGGCGCGCGGGGGCATCTACGACCAGCTGGCGGGCGGGTTCGCCCGCTACAGCGTGGACGCGCAGTGGGTGGTGCCGCACTTCGAGAAGATGCTCTACGACAACGCGCTGCTGCTGCGCGCCTACGCGCATCTGGCGCGCCGCACGGGATCCGAACTGGCCCAACGGGTCACCCGGGAAACGGCGGAGTTCCTGCTGAACGACCTGCGGACCGGCGAACACGGTTTCGCGTCCGCGCTCGACGCCGACACCGACGGCGTCGAGGGCGCCACCTACGCCTGGACGCCAACGGAGCTGATTCAGGCGCTGGGCCCTGCCGACGGCCGCCGCGCTGCCGAAACCTACGGCGTCACAACGGAAGGCACCTTCGAGCACGGCACCTCGGTGCTACAGCTACCCGGCACACCGGACGACGAGCTGCGCACGCAGCTGCGGGCGGCGCGCAACCGGCGCCCGCAACCGGCCCGCGACGACAAGGTGGTCACGGCCTGGAACGGGATGGCGATCACGGCGCTGGCCGAGGCCGGATCGGCTGTGGGAGAGCACGAGTGGATCGCCGCCGCCCAGCGGTGTGCCCGCTACCTGCTCGACAATCACGTCGTCGACGGGCGGGTGCGCCGCGCGTCGCTGGGTGGCACCACCGGCACCGCCGCCGGCGTGCTCGAGGATCACGCCTGGCTCGCAACGGGCCTGCTGGCACTGCACCAGGCCGACGGGAACTCGGACTGGCTGCAGAATGCCGAGCGGATTCTCGATGTGGCGCAACAACATTTCGCGGGCGACGAGCCGGGCACCTGGTTCGACACCGCCGACGACGCCGAGGATCTCGTGCTGCGCCCGCGTGATCCGCTCGACGGGGCGACCCCGTCGGGTGCATCGAGCATGGCCGAGGCGCTGCTCACCGCCGCCGCCCTCACCGAGCCGGAACACGTTGGACGGTACGGGGATTCCGCCGCTGCCACGGTGCAGCAGGCGGCGTTGATCCTGGCGCGCGCGCCGCGCGCGGCCGGGCATTGGCTGGCGGTGGCGGAGGCGTCGGTACGCGGCCCGATCCAGATCGCCGTCGTCGGCGCGGACGCTCAGCTGCTCTCCGCCGCGCGCTCCGCGGCGCCCGGCGGATCGGTTGTGGTTGCCGGCGAACCGGATTCGGCACCGCTGCTGGCCGGGCGCCCGCTGGTCGGCGGTGCCGCGGCGGCATACGTCTGCCGCGGATTCGTCTGCGACCGGCCGGTCACCGACGTGCCCGAGCTGCTGGCCGCACTGGCCCGCTGAGTGTTGTCGGTCCAGACCTTGGTGTCGTCGTCGCGCCCACGCAGGCGCAGCAACCCGTGCCGCAACCACACCTCGCGCTCGTCGTCGCCGGCGGCATCGATCACGGCCTGACTCACCAGGATGCGCTGGCGGATCGACTTCGCGACATCGGTGAGCCGGGCCGCCTCGTTCACCGGGTCGCCGATGACGGTGTATTCGAGCCGGGTGGCGGCACCGACGTCGCCGGCGAAGACCACCCCGCGCGACACCCCGATGCCGATGTCGAGCTCACCGGCGTCGAGCACCCGGTCGCGGATCCGCCGCGCCGCCCGCAGCGCGCCGGTCGCGTCGTCGTCGAGATCGATGGGCGCACCGAAGATGCACAGTGCCGCATCGCCTTCGAACTTGTTGACCAGCCCGCCGTTGGCCTCGGTGGCGTCGATGACGATGGCCAGCAGCCGGTTCAGCTTGTCGACGAACAGGCGCGGCTCGATGCGGTGCGCGAGCTCGGTGGACCCGACGACGTCGACGAACAGCGCGGTGACCTCACGCAGCTCCCCGGTGAGGTCCATGCCGCGGCTGAGCGCACGTGCCACTACGTCGGCGCCCACGTGCCGGCCGAAAAGCTCACGCAGCCGCGCTCTTTCACGCAGACCGGCGGCCATCTCGTTGACGTTCACCTCGAGTAAGCCCACCTCGCTGGAGGTGCTCACCGGCACCTGCACGTCGAAGTCGCCGCCGCCGATGCGCTGCACGGCCTGCTGCAATCGCTGCAGCGGCTCGGCGAGAGCCCGCGAAAGCAGCGTCGTCGCAAGCAGTCCCGCGACGAGACCGCCCGCGGCGAGAAACCCGACCGAGCGGATCCGGTCGTGGTGGGGGGCATGCGCGTCGGTGACGATCAGCAGCGCCGTCGCCAGCGGCAGCCCGCTGGACAGTGCCCACATGACCTCCAGGCGTGCCCGGGCAGTGGTGCTCGGATGGCTTGCGGGGGCAGCGGATTTCGTGATCACCGGGATGGCGGGCTGCAGCACCGAATCGACCAGCAGATAGATGAACCCCGACGAGGACAGCGCGCCGATGACCACGAGCAGCGCCGCGGTGAACAGTTCGCGCCCGTCCACGAAGTGCACGAAGACCGCTATTTCGAGGGCCAGTCCGGGCGTCCACAGCACGAGGTTGAGCAACCCCGAGTCGAACGGCATGCGCAGGCTGCGCCGCGCCTCGTCGGGTGTGGGCTCGCGGCCGTCGGTGAACCATTGCAGGGCCCGCCGGCGCAGTCCGAGACCGAACGCCACCCCGATCACCGACGCCGCGACCACATAGGTCAGGTTGAGCGCGACGATGACGCCGCGGTCCTCGCCGAGCCGACTCAGCACACCGGTGAGCGTCACCTGCACGACCATGACGACGAAGCCGCCGAGGCCGGCCACGAGCGTGAGCACCGACAGGCCGATCGGTGATCGCAACGCCCACAGCCGTGCGGTGTCCATCACGTCGTGGCGCGTGCGCGCAAGCTCGGCAGCCACCAGTTCCAGTCCCCGAACAGGCGCATGAACGCGGGCACCAGGACCATCCGGACCAGCACCGCGTCGATCGCGACCGCGACCGCGAGCGCGAATCCGATCTGCTTGAGCTCCAACATGTTTGCGCTCACGAACGCGCCGAAGACGACGACCATGATGGCGGCGGCGGCGGTGATCGGCCGGCCGGTGTGCTCGATGCCTTCGGCGACCGCGGTGGCGTTGTCGCGGGTACGTTCCCAGGCCTCGCGCATGCGGCCGATGAGGAACACTTCGTAGTCCATCGACAGGCCGAACAGCACGACGAACACCATCGTCGGCAGGTACACCTGCACGGTTCCGACGCTGTGGAAGTCGAGCACGGACTCACCGTAGCCCCATTGGAAAACCGCGACGGTGATTCCGAGCGCGGCGCCGGTGGCGAGCAGATTCATCAGAATCGCCTTGATCGGCAGCAGCACACTGCGGAAGACGAAGATCAAGAACACGAGCGAGAAGATCAGTACGAACGCGATGACCCAGGGCAAACGGTCGGTGATCTCGTCGGAAATATCGACGAACTCGGCTGTGGTGCCGCCGACGAGGATCTGCGCGGCGTCGGCGCGCTCGGCCTGTGCGCGGATGTCGCGCACCAGCTGTTCGGACGTGGGACTGTCGAAGGCGGTCGTGGGGATCGCGACGACAAGCGCCCGTCCGTCGGCGCGCTGCACGAGCACCGAGGCAACCCGCGCGTCGCTCCGCAACTGGGTGGCCAGCGCGTCGGTTTGCGCGTCGCCGGCCGCGGACAGCGGCCCGCCATCCGGGCCGGTGGCGGCGATCTCGATCGGCGACATCAGTCCGGGGGCAAACTTCGCGTCGAGAACCTGCGCGGCGTGTCCGGCGGGCGTGTCGGCCATCAGCCCGATGCCGATGTCCATGCCGTGGGTGATGGAGCCGATCGGAGCTGCCGCGATGGCCAGCGCCGCCACGCCGGTGCCGCCGAACAGCAGCGGTTTGCGCATGACCAGGCGCGCCCAGCGCGCCCAGCTGCCTTCGCGGCCGTCGGCGTCGGCGGCGTCGGCGGGGCGGAATCGCGACGGCAGGGCGCCGCGGTTGACGGCGGGCCCGAGGGCAGCGAGCGTCGCCGGCAGCAGGGTGAGGGCGACGGCCAGCGTGCACAGCACCGATGTGGCGACGCCGAGTGCGATCGCGCGGAACACCGTGGCGCGCACGATGGCCAGCGAGCACAGCGAGATGGCGACGACGAGCCCGGACGCGACGATGTTCATGCCCGCGGTGCGCATGGCGGTTCCCACCGCGTGGGCGATCTGCTCGCGCTGCTCGCGGCTGGTCGCGCCGGTCTTGGCGAGTTCCTCGCGGAACCGGCTCACCACGAACATCGCGTAGTCGATGCCGATGCCGAGCCCGATCATCGTGGCCATCGACATCACGAGCGCGTTGACACTCGACACCGTGGACATCGTGAACAGCGCGCCGACGGCGAACAGGATGCCGGCGACGCCGATCAGAAACTTTGTAACTTTCGGTGCAGATCCCCGCATCCGCCGCGCGTCGCCCGGCTTGTGGCCGCTACACAAGCGTAGCGCTGCCCTATCGGTCAAGCACTCTTGGCGACCGCGGCGCCAGCGTCTAGCGTTGCGCCGATGAGCATCGCTTCCGATCGGGCCGATCCGCCCGCCGCCATCCGCGAGGCCGAACTGAGCCCACGTACGCACCGGAACCGCCCCCTTACCGAGCTCGGCCCCATGGCCGACGTGGTCGCGCGCACCATCCTCGCCCGCGCCGGGGTGGGCGGGGTGGAGGTCCCCCGGCTGGGATGGATCCCCGGGTCGGTCGTCCAGACCCTCGTGGAACGGCTGGACACCCGGGTGACCCGCGCGCTGCTCGATCCCGAGGAGGGGACCGTCTCGGAGACCTCGTCCGTGGGCTACGTGCCCTCGCCCGCGGTCCGACGCCTGGTGCAGCTTCGTGACACCCGGTGCCGGATGTGGGGATGCAGCCGACGCGTCGCCGACTGCGACCTCGACCACGCAGTCCCCTACCCCGCGGGCCCGACCG
>CAKZIX010000213.1 GCA_936936565.1 uncultured Nocardiaceae bacterium
GTCGACTCGATCAAGCGGGTGCAGGTGATCGGTGCGCTGCAGGAGCGGTTCCCGAACCTGCCCACGCTCGGTCCCGAGCAACTCGGCGTGCTGCGCACCTTGAACCAGATCGTCGAGCACCTCGCCGGGAGCGCAGACCCAAAAGCTGAGGCCGCGGGCGACACCGCGGCTCCGGTCACCACTTCCGCCGCGGTTGCCCACGAGGTAGCTGCTCCCGCCGAGGTGCCCAGTGCGCCAAGGCATCTCGTAGAGGTCGTGGGCTTGCCCGCGATCGACCGGGCGGTCGAGCCGTACCGCACCGGTGCGCACGCCGTCGTCGTGGCCCTCGATTCCGGCAGCGCCACCAGCACCGCGGCGGCCGATGCCGCCGCGCTCGGCGCGGCCCTCACCGAACTGGGCTGGACCGTCGCGCACACCACCGACCCCGAGTCGCTGGCGGGTGCCGAGCCGCTCGACCTGTGCCTGGTGGTACTCGGTGGTTCGGCGGATTGGGAAGGCGCGCAGGAAAGTCTGGCCGCCGCCATCATCGCCGGTAAGCATGCGGTGCCGCGCCTGGCAGCCACCCACCCCGTCGCCCAAGCCACGCAGACGCGGGCCGGATTCGCGACGCTGACCCGGCTCGACGGCACCCTCGGCTTCGCGGCCGATCCGGTGTCGGCGCTGCTGGCCGGCGTCGGTGGGGTGGTGAAAACCGTTGCGGCCGAACAGCCCACGTTGTTCTGCCGGGCCATCGATCTGGACCCCGAGGCCGCGATTGCGCTGGCAATCGAGGAACTGCACGACGCTGCCCTCGACACGCTCGAGGTCGGTGTCAGCGCCGACGGCACGCGCTGCACGCTCGTGCCGAGCCGACACGGTGCCTCCGGCAACGTCACCCAGGTCCAGGGCGTCACAACGGATCTCGACGTCACCCTGACGGCGGACGACGTGCTGCTGGTCACCGGCGGCGCGCGCGGCGTCACCGCGCTGTGCGTGCGGGAACTGGCCCGTCACACTCCGGCGACGTTCGTGCTGCTCGGTCGCACCGAGCTGGCCGACGAGCCGGAATGGGCAGTGTCGGTGCCGGATTCG
The DNA here is from genome assembly GCA_936936565.1 of uncultured Nocardiaceae bacterium. GTDB lineage: Bacteria > Actinomycetota > Actinomycetes > Mycobacteriales > Mycobacteriaceae > CAKZIX01. The sequence continues at coordinate 1,072 of CAKZIX010000213.1, forward strand.
GGCCTCAAGCTGGCCGCGGTGAAGGCGCTGGGCGGACCGGGCGTCACCCCGCGCGACATCGAGCGGGCCTGCTCGTCGGTGCGCGCCAACCGTGAAATCCGCGACACGCTCCAGGATCTGGGCGTCCGTGGCCACTACGTCGCCGGTGACGTCGCCGGGGCGAGCGCAGCGACGGGTCTGGGTGCGGCACTGGCACCCTGGGCCGAGCGGATCACCGGCGTGGTCCATGGGGCCGGCGTCCTCGCCGACTCGATGATTACCGACAAGACCGTCGACTCGGTGCAGCGCGTGCTCACTCCGAAGCTCGCCGGCCTGGCCAACGTGCTCGCCGCGGTCGGCACCGTGCGACACCTCGTCCTGTTCACCTCGGTGGCCGGATTGTTCGGTAACGCAGGACAATCCGACTACGCTGCGGCCAACGAGGCGCTCTCGCGATTTGCCGCCAGCTGGAAGCAGGCCAATCCCGATGCCCACGTCACCGCCATCGACTGGGGTGCCTGGGACGGCGGGATGGTGACGCCCGAGTTGCGTGGCTACTTCCTCGACCGCGGCATCCCGCTGCTGCATCCGCTCGTCGGGGCCCGCGCCTTCGCCGAGCAGTTCACGGCCGAGCGCGGCGCCGACACGGTTGTGCTTGTCGCCGAGGCGATCTCGCTGTCGGAATCCGAACCGGTGGTGCCCGCGCTGCGGGCGGCCCGCCGACTGGCGGGCCTGCCCGAGGACCCGATCATCGCCGCCCATCGGATCGGCGACAACGTCGTGCTCCCTGCGACGTTCGGGCTCGGCGCGCTGATCAACACGGTCGAGCGGGCCACGCCGGGGCGGTATGTCGTCGGAGTGCGGGACTTCCAGGTGCTCAAGGGGATGGTGTTCGGCCAGGCGGGAGAGGCCTACGACGCCATCGAGATCGTCGTGGAGCCAGTCGGCGAGACCGTCGCCCGAGTGCGCGCCGGCCGCAATTTCCGGGCCACCCTGGAACTGGCTGCGGCGGCTCCCGACGCCCCGCGTCTCACGTTGGACGCCGGCGAACCCCGCTCTGCCGCAAGCATTTACACCGACGGCGTGCAATTCCACGCCCCGGCGCTGCAGGGCATGCAGACGGTGCGCACGCTGGAGGCCACGCGGTTCGTGGTGGAGTGCAAGCTGCCCGGCGCTCCGGTGGCCGACGGTAGCTACGCCGGCGCACTGCACAACCCGGTGCTCGCCGATCTGATTCTGCAGGCACCGCCGGTGCTGGGGCACCGGATCCTCGGATCTGCCTGCCTGCCTTTGGGAATCGGCCGCGTCGAGTACTTCGCGCCGCTGCCCGAAGACGGCACCTTCGTGGTCACTGTCGACAACCCGCGCGCCAGCTCGGTCGACGTGCTGCTCGACGCGACCGCGACCGCACTCGACGGCACTGTTTTGCAACGCTTTTCGGATGTCACCGTGGTGACCACCGCGGACTTGTCGGACAAGTTCGCGGACTCAGTGAAGGCCTGGATGTCATGACTGTGCTCGAATTCGACGGAATTCCCTTCGATCCGGTGACCGTGCCGGGCGCTGCGGCGCCCGCTCCGGTGGCGGCGGCTCCGGCCGCCGCCCCGGCGGCCCCGGCGCACCTGCCTGCCACGGCTGCGGCAGCGCCGACCGTGCCCGGCGGCCAGCTCGGCGGCACCCCGCTGGCGCAGTTGCGCGCCGGTATCGTGGCCGCCCACCGTGCGGCCCTCACCGCGCAGATTGCCCTGCAGCGTGCCGCCTGGCAGGCCGCCATGAGCGGCGCCGCCGCGGCCCCCCTCGACGGCGAGATCGTCGGCGCGCCAGTTGGTCCCGGGGCACTGTCGATCGCCGCCGACGACGCGGCTGGGGCTCCGGGTGCCGCCGCTGCGGATGCGCGCGTGCCGGCCGCGCCCGAAGATGCGTTCAAACCGCTGGCGCGCACCGGCGTCACGCAATTGGACGCTGCCGCGCTCACCCAGTTGACCCATGACGCCGGCGCGGTGTTCGGCCCGCGCTACGCCGGGGCCCGGCTCACCGGTCCGCTGCTGCTGACCGAGGTCGTGGCGATCGAACTGCGCGGCGGGAACGGGAAGGGCCGCATCGCGGTTCGTTACACCGGCGACGCTGTGGCGGCGGCAGCGCAGGCGGCCGAGCTGTTCGGGATCTACGTCGGCATGCATCGCTGCTTCACGGACGCGACGGCGACGGCGACCGCATCCGGCAGCCACGGCAACGGCGTCATCGACCTCGAGGTCACCTCGATCGACCTCGTGCCGCAACCGCACGTCCGCGCCACCGACGGAAACCTCACGGTCACCGTCACTTTCGACGGCACGCCGCGAGGGTTCATGAACGAGTACCACATGGTGCAACTGGCCCGCGGCGATCAGGGCGTGGCCATGGGTCCCGAATTCGCGCACTACACCGGCATCCGTGCGACTCGCCTGCCCACCGGCGGGCTGCTGCTGGTGGACCGGGTCACACGCTTCGACGGCAAGCGCGGCAACTTCGAATCCGCTTCCTACGACAGCGAATACGATTCACCGGCCGACTCGTGGTACTACGCCGACACCGCCAACGAATCCATGCCGCACTTCGTGTACATGGAAACGTCGCTGCAGGCCGCGCTGCTCATGGGCTACTGGGTGGGCCCCACGCTCACCGACCCGCACACCACGCAGAGCCTGCGCAACCTGGGCGGATCGGCCACTGTGCTGCGCCAGATCGACCTGCGCGACAAGACGATTCAGCAGGCGTCGCGGCTGCTGTCGACGACCATCCTGCCGGGCTCGTCGCTGCAGACCTTCGATTACACGCTCAGCGTCGACGGCGAACCGTTCTACGTCGGTGAGACCATGTTCGGGTACTTCAGCGATCAGGCGCTGGGTAATCAAACCGGTCTGGACGCCGGGCGTTCCGTGCCGAGCTGGCTGGCCGAGAACAGCAGCGTCGCCACCCGCGCGATCGACGTGGCTGCGCGCCGCAACGATCCGCAGGCCGTGCTGTGCTCGCGCCGCACGCTCACGCTGATCGACCGGGTCACCGTGGTCGACGGTGGTGGCAAGTACGGTGCCGGTTACCTGCACTCGCTGCGCGACATCAACCCACAGGACTGGTTCTTCGCGCGCCACTTCTACCTCGACCCGGTGATTCCGGGCTCGCTCGGGGTGGAGTCGGTGATCCACGCCATCCAGGAGTGGATCGTCGATGCCGGCTACTCGAACACGTTGGCGGACCCGGTGTTCCGCATTCCGGCAGGCATCGAGTTCAGCTGGCGCTACCGCGGCCAGTTCCTGCCCACCGACGGCACCGTCGAGCTCGAGGTGCACCTCAAGTCGGTGCGCCGCACCGAGCACGGCGTCGTCGTCGTTGCCGACGGCTCGCTGTGGAAGCCGGGCCTGCGCATCTACGAATTGATCGACATCGCTGTCGAATTGACCGAGCGTGGCGCGCCGAGCGCCGCTGTCGCAGCGGGGAGCGCGTCGTGACCACCGCAACCGGAACGGACCTGCGTGCGACCCTGTTGGACACCACCCGCCCGGTGTGGATCGTCCGCGACGGCAACGGCGTTGGGGTCACCTCCGACGAGGGCGTCGCCGCCCGATCACAGGTCCTCACCGCCGTCGGACCGCTCGCGCCGTTGGGGGACAGCAGTTTTCGTGCATTCCACGGCGTGCGTGCCAACTACGCGGCCGGCGCAATGGCCAACGGCATCGCCTCGCCCGCGCTGGTGATCGCGATGGCGCGCGCCGGATATCTCGCCGCCTACGGCGCCGCCGGCGTCGTTCCGGCGCGGGTCGACGCTGCGCTCGCGCAGTTGTCGGGCACCCTCGGCGATCTGCCGTACGCCTGCAACCTGATTCACAGCCCGTCCGAGCTCGCGCTCGAACGCGCTGTCGTCGATGCCTGCTTGCGGCACAACGTGCGCTGCGTGGAAGCGTCGGCGTTCATGGATCTCACGCCCGAGGTGGTGCGCTACCGTGCCGCGGGCCTCACCGCGACCGGGGAGCGTCGGCATCGGTTGATTGCCAAGGTGTCTCGGGTCGAGGTGGCCGAAAAGTTCCTGCGCCCCGCCCCGGCGGCAATCCTGCGCCGACTGGTCGAGGGCGGTGACATCACCGCCGAGCAGGCCCGGCTCGCCGAACAGGTCCCGATGGCCGACGACATCACCGCCGAAGCCGATTCGGGTGGGCACACCGACCGCCGCTCTCTGGTGGTCCTGCTGCCCGAGCTGCTCGCCGCGCGCGACCGGATCGCGCCGAGCGTGCGCATCGGCGCGGCAGGCGGAATCGGCACGCCGAGCGCCGCGGCCGCCGCATTCGCACTCGGCGCTGCCTACGTCGTCACCGGTTCGATCAACCAGGCCACCCTGGAAGCCGAACAGTGCGACACCACAAAGCAATTGCTCACCAGCGCGGCGACCGCGGACACCACCATGGCACCGTGCTCGGACATGTTCGAGTTGGGCGTACAGGTGCAGGTGCTCAAGCGGGGCAGCATGTTCGCCCCGCGCGCGCACAAGCTCTACGACACCTACCGACGCTACGCGGGCCTGCACGACATTCCCGCCGACCTGCGCGCCGACCTCGAACGGACGCTGTTCCAGCGTTCGCTCGACGAGGTCTGGGACGATTGCGTCGGCTACTTCACCGAGCGCGACCCCGCGCAGCTGGCCGCGGCGAACGATCCGAAACACAAGATGGCGCTGGTGTTCCGGTGGTATCTGGGCCTGTCGTCCGGGTGGAGCATCCGCGGTGACGCCGCCCGCGTGGCCGACTACCAGATCTGGTGCGGCCCGGCCATGGGCGGCTTCAACGCCTGGGTCGCCGGGACCTACCTGGCTGCCCTGCGCAACCGTGCGGTCGCCGACATCGCCGACCAGATGATGTGCGGCGCAGCGTATCTCACGCGTGTGGCAACGCTGCGCGCGGCGGGACTGCGGCTACCCGCCGAGTTGGCCAACTATGTTCCGACTCCGATCGAGGCGCGATGACAACACTGGAAGCAAGCCCTACCTCGTGGATGCTGTGCCCGGGGTGCGACGAGATGATCTACAGCAAGCGCTACGAGCGCAATCGCCGTGTATGCCCCGAGTGCGGGCATCACGGCGCGCTGAGCGCCGAGCAGCGCATCGAGCTGCTGCTCGATCCGGGCAGTGCGCGCGACATCGACTACGCGGCAACGGTCGCCGACCCGCTCGGGTTCGTCGACTCGCGTAGCTACGTCGACCGGCACCGCGAGGCAAGCAGCCGCACCGGCATGCGCGACGGCATCGCGTGCGTGTACGGCACGGTGCACGGCTCGCCGATCGTGCTGGCCGTCATGGACTTCCGCTTCCTGGGCGGCAGCCTGGGCAGCGCCGTCGGCGAAGGTGTCACCGCCGCCGCGGAAGCCGCACTCGCGCAACGTGTTCCGCTGGTCATCGTGACCGCCTCCGGCGGCGCCCGGATGCAGGAGGGCATCGTCGCCCTGATGCAGATGGCCAAGACCAGCCAGGCGCTCGACCAGCTGGATGCGGCCGGCATCCTCACCGTGTCGCTGATCACCGATCCGACCTACGGCGGCGTGGCCGCTTCCTACGCCACGTCGACCGACATCATCGTCGCCGAACCTGGTGCCCGCCTTGGGTTTGCGGGCCCGCGGGTGATCCAGCAGACCATCGGTCAGTCGCTGCCGAAGGGTTTCCAGACCGCGGAGTTCCTGCTCGAGCACGGCATCGTCGACATGATCTGCGAACGTGCCGCACTACGGGATCGGTTGGCGCAGATCGTTTCCGCCGCCAGCACCCGCCCGCATGCGGTCGGCCGGCTTGGAACCGGCGCGCCGCTCGTGACCGACCCGGCAACGCTCGCCGAGCGGGATGCGTGGGAATCGGTCCGGGCCGCACGCGAATTGGGGCGCCCGACCACCCTGGACTACCTCGGAACCGTCTTCGACGAATTCGTCGAACTGCACGGCGACCGGATGTCGTCGGACTGTGCGGCGCTGATCGCCGGGCTCGCCCGTCTCGACGGTGCACCGGTCGCGGTGGTCGGTACCCAGAAGGGGCACACCGCAGCCGAACTCATGGAGCGCAACTTCGGCATGCCGACCCCCGCGGGCTACCGCAAGGCCGCGCGCGTGGTGCGCCTCGCCGAGAAGCTCGGCATCCCGGTGGTCGCGCTCATCGATACCGCCGGTGCGTACCCGGGACTCGCCGCCGAAAAGCAGGGTCAGGCGGTGGCGATCGCCGAGTCACTGAAATTGTTTGCCGGCCTCACGGTTCCGATCGTCTCCGTCGTGACCGGCGAGGGCGGCAGCGGCGGCGCGTTGGCGCTGGCCATCGCCGACCGTGTGCTCATGTGCGAGAACGCTGTCTACTCCGTGATCAGCCCCGAGGGCTGTGCCTCGATCCTGTGGAAGGACGCCACCTCCGCCCCGCGCGCCGCCGCGGCGCTGAAGGTCGACTCCACGTCGCTGCTGCGGCTCGGGATCGTCGACGGAGTCGTCACCGAACCCGAGGGCGGCGCACACTGCGACCGCGTTGCCGCCGCCGAGAACCTGCACCGGGCCCTGCGCCATGTGCTCACCGAGCTGGGACAGCTCAGTACCGAAACCCTGATTACGCAGCGGCGCCGCCGCTTCCGTTCGTTCGGCCGGGAGGAACAAGCATGACCGGGATCCAGGAAGTCGAGTTCGTCGAGGCGTTGGAGGCCGACGAGGCCGACCGCGGCCTGACCGTACTGCGCCAGCAATTGCTCGCGATGCAGGCCGAAGCCACGCCGGCACCCGCCGCGATCACCGTGGCCAACGGGCCGCTGCAGGTGACGGTCAGCTGGGCCGGCGCACCCGTCGCCGAGACCGCGCCGGCGCCCGCCCCCGCGGCCGTCGCGCCGGCACCGCCGGTGTTGGCCGCGGTTCCCGAAACCGTCTCCGAGCCGGGTACTTTCGCGCTCGAGTCGGAGACCGTCGGCGTGTTCTACCGCTCGAAGGAGCCGGGTAGCGCACCGTTCGTCGAGGAGGGCGACGTGGTGCGTGCCGGCCAGCAGGTCGGCATCGTCGAGGCCATGAAGCTGATGATCCCGTTGGCGGCCAAGCGTGACGGCCGGGTGCTGCGGTTCGAGGTCGACAACGCCCAAGCGGTCGAGCACGGCCAGGTCGTGATCGTGTTCGAGGCGCTCACATGATCCGCAAGGTGCTCGTCGCCAACCGCGGTGAGATCGCTCTGCGCGTCATCCGTACCTGCGCGGAACTCGGAATCGCAACGGTCGCAGTGTATTCCGAGGCCGATCGGCATTCGGCCGCGGTCCGCATGGCCGATCAGGCCGTGCAGATCGGGCCGGGTCCGGCCAAACAGAGCTACCTGCACATCCCGTCGATCATCGAGGCCGCACGCACCACCGGCGCCGATGCCATCCACCCCGGCTACGGATTCCTTTCCGAGAACGCCGATTTCGCCGAAGTGTGCGAGGCCGAAGGCTTCGTCTTCGTGGGTGCGCCGGCCGACGTGATGGACCGGCTCGGTGACAAGTCCACCGCGCGGGCCCTGATGACCGACGCGGGTCTGCCGCTGCTGCCCGGCAGCCGCGACCCCATCGAGACCGTCGAGGAAGCCGCCGCGCTCGCCGGCGACATCGGTTACCCCGTCATCGTGAAAGCCGTTGCGGGGGGCGGCGGCCGGGGCATGCGGATCGTGCGCGACCCGGCCGACTTCGAAACCGCGTGGCAGGAGACTCGCGCCGCCGCCGGAGCAGTGTTCCGCGACAACCGCCTCTACGTCGAGCGCTACCTGGACTCGGCACGGCACGTCGAAATCCAGATCCTGGCCGACACTCATGGTTCCGTCGTGCACCTGGGCGCGCGCGACTGCTCCCTGCAGCGCCGGCACCAGAAGCTCGTCGAGGAGTCACCAGCCCCCGGCGTGTCCGATGAACTGCTGGAAGCGATGGGGCAGGCCGCAATTCGCGGTGCCCGGGCCGCCGGATACGTCGGCGCGGGGACCTTCGAGTTCCTGCTCGACGCGGCCACCGACAGCTTCTACTTCATGGAGGTCAACTGCCGCCTGCAGGTCGAGCACCCGGTCACCGAAATGGTGACCGGCCTCGATCTGGTCGCCGAGCAGCTGCGCATCGCCGCGGGCCTGCCGTTGTGGTTCGGGCAGGAAGACGTCGTACACAGCGGCGTATCCATCGAATGCCGCATCAACGCCGAAGACCCGAAGCGGGAATTCGCTCCCACCCCAGGCACATTGACGGCATGTGTGCTGCCCGGCGGGCCGTTCGTCCGCGTCGACACCCACATCGAAACCGGCTATCGCATTCCGCCGCACTATGATTCGCTGCTCGCGAAGATCGTGGTGTGGGCTCCGGACCGCGAGGCCGCCATCGCCCGCATGCGTCGCTCGCTGCGCGAGATCCGCATCGACGGCGCCGGCGTCGCCACCACCGCCGAATTCCTCCACGACGTGCTCGACCACGAGCGCTTCCGCGAGGCCACGCACGACACCGCCCTGATCGGCACCCTCACCTAGAACCCGCCGGCAAACTTCGAGCTCGCCGGCTTCTGCCTCCCCTTCGAAAACTGCACCTGCTGTTCCGTCCCAGACCCCGTTGTAGCCGGGTTCAGGACGGAACAGCAGGCGCATTTCGGCACGGGGCTCCCGGCGCTGGCTGGGAACCATCGCGGCGGTGAGGGGTTTCGGCCGCCGGTGTGGGCTTGGGGATGTGCTTCTGGTCCGTGCTGGATGGGCAGTGGGGGTCGGGACGGAACAGTGGGGACACATTTGGGGGTGAAGTGGAGGTGGGCAGCCGAGGTTTGACTGTTGGGGTGTTCACAACCTTGGGGATCATCCACAGATTGCGCTCGGGGGGGCTCATGTGTCCATCGATTCCAGCGATCATCGACGGCATGAACTTGCCGAATCCGATCACGCGGCGTGCGGCGCTGGCGGCTGGGATCACCGACGAGCTTCTCGCCGGACGGAAATGGCGCCGGATCACCCGGGGCTTCTACGTCCCGGCGTCGGATTTCGACGCGCTCTCGCCGACGCACAAGCATCTGGTGCTGGCACGAGCGGTGCAGGCGGCGACGGACGGGGTGATCTCGCACGTCTCGGCGGCGGTCGCGCTCGGGCTGCCCGTGTGGGATCTTCCGATCGGTCGGATTCATATGACCCGCAATCAATCTCGCGGATCGCGCACGCGCGGGTACGTCGTGGTTCATGCGGGCCCCTTCGCCCCCGACGAAACGGCGACAGTTGACGGATTGCGAGTCACGAGCGGGGCACGCACGGTCGTCGACATCGCGAGGACAGCCCCCATCGGCAGTGCGGTCGCGGTCGGCGACGCCGCGCTCCGCGCCCGACTGACGACCCGCGCCGAGTTGGACGACGGGCTGATCCGTGCCGCGCATCGCGCCGGTACACCTCGGGCACGACACGCCCTCGAGTTGCTCGACGGGCGCAGCGAAAGCGTGGGAGAGACACGATCGCGCCTCGCGCTCGTGGGTGACGGTCTGCCGACGCCGGAGCCACAGGCTTCGGTGTTCGACGACGACAACCGATTCGTGGCGCGAGTGGACCTGCTGTTCGCAGACCTCGGGGTTATCGCCGAGTTCGACCGAAAAATCAAGTACGGCAAAGATATTCGCGGCGACAAGTCTATGGACCAAGTGCTGTGGGAGGAGAAGCGCCGCGAGGACCGGCTGCGTGCACTGGGCTGGATCGTCGTCCGGATCACCTGGGACGAACTTGCCGATCCGCCGCGCTTGCGCCGCAAGATCCGCGCCGCAGCCGCGGCGGCTCGGGGCGTGCGCCTCGGGAGTTGGCAGCCGTCGCCGAAGGTTTGAGACGGCGCCCGGCGAGGCCGAACCGGTCGCGCGCCGGGCGCCCGTGCGCGGGTAGCCAGGTCCGACCGACCAGTCCTGGCGGGTGGGCGCCGACCCATCCCGCCGTGGCGGTGGGGCTATCCCAAGGCGCGCGCCGGGTGGCCGATCGCAACGTGTTCCGCCCTCGCCTCCATGGAGGGGCGAGGGCGGAGCTTCCGGCGCGACGTTGAGCCGGGTACAGAAGGCGGCGACGCAGCGCTACTTCAAACCCGAACGGACGAACGCGTTGACGATGTGGCGCTGCAGCGCCAGGTAGAGCAGCAGGACGGGCAGGCAGGCCAGCGAGGCGACGGCCATCATGGGGCCCCAGTCGTTGCCCTCGGTGCCCATGAAGCTGCGCAGGCCCAGCTGCAGCACCGAATTCGACTGCCGCAAAACCACTGCAGGCCAGAAGTATTCGTTCCAGGCGTTGATGAACAGCAGGATGCCCAGGGCGGCCAGGGCGGGGCGCAGGTTGGGGACCACCACGGTCCACAGGATCGCCCAGGAGCCGCGGCCGTCGATCTTCGCCGCCGCCACCAGCTCTTTCGGGAACGAGGCCATGTGCTGGCGCAGCATGAGCACACCCAGTGCGGAGCACAGGGTGGGCAGCACGGTCCCGATGAGCGTGTTGATCAGGCCGAGCTGGTTGAGCAGCACATAGTTCGGCAGCATCGTCACCTGGAACGGCACCAGCCAGACACCGACGAACAACAAATACAGCACCCGCTGGAACGGGAAGGTGTACATCGCGAACGCGTACGACGCGAGCAGCGCCACCAACAGTTGCGCCACCGCCGCCAGGCCCGCCACGACGAACGTGTTGACGATCAGCTCGACGATGTTCACCTTGGCGGCGGCGTCGAAGTAGTTCTCCAGCGACGGCGGCCACGGCACCGGAGACATCGACGTGACATCTCCGGGCCGGCGCAGCGAGGTGACGAACAGCCAGTAGATCGGGAAGATGCAGAATATCGACGTCACGATCAACACGAGGTGACTGCCGAATCCGCGCAAACGATCAATCGTCATGGAACGCAACCTTTTCCGAGATCCAGACGAGCAAGCCGGCGATGAGGCCGAAGCCGAGGAACAGCAACACGCCTGCGGCCGCACTCAATCCGGCATCGAAGCTGTGGAATCCGTAGTCCCACAACAGGTAATAGATGTTGGTGGTGGCCTGCGCCGGACCGCCCTGGGTCATCGAGTCGATGAGCGGGAAGGTCAGCGTCGGCGACAGTACGACCGTCGTCAGCACCAAGAACATCACGGTCGGCGTGAGCAGCGGCAGGGTGATCCAGCGGCGGATCTGGCCGGCGCTGGCCCCGTCCACGCGGGCGGCCTCGTCGTAATCGCCACTGATACCGGCCATTCCGGCCCACACGACCAGCACTGCGAAGCCCAGCAGCTGCCAACCGGTGATCACGATGATCACCAGCTGGGCGGTGCTCGCGTCGTACACCCAGTTGTGTTCGGTGCGGATCACCTGATCGAGCACACCTTCACGCGGATGCAGCAGCCAACGCCAGACGGCCGCCGCGGCGACGGGCGCAATGATGAACGGCGCGAAGATCAGCGCCTGATACGTGGTGCGGGCACGCCCGTGCACGCGTCGCGACGCGAAGGCGATGATCACCGGCAGCACCACCGTGAACGGCATCATGCCCAGGATGAGAACAACTGTGCGCCAGATGGAATCGTGAAACGACGGCAAATCCAGCAACCGCTCGTAGTTGCCGGTGCCGACCGGCACCATCGGCTGCGTGGGCAGCAGATTCCACGAATACGTGGACAACTCCGCGGCCTGCAGCAGCGGGCGGTACGTCCAGATGATCAGCAGCGCAATGGCCGGCGCCAGGTACAGATACGGCACCAGCGAGCGCAGCACCCGGCGCAACCGCGTGCCCAGCGACTGGCGCGCAACGACGCGCGGTGCCCGCTCGGAATTCTTCGGGTCTGGAACCGGAAGCGCCGCAGGCGCTTCCGGTTCCGTCACGACAACAAACATCTATCGAGCCTGTCCAGCGAGATCGGCAAGCATGTCGAGCACGTCTTGCAGCGCGTTGTCGTACACCTGCTCGGTGGGGGTGGCCTCGACGTGGGTAACCAAGAAGGTCCCCTCGACCACGTCGATGCGACTGAACCCGTAGCCCACGATGCCGCGGTGCCGCCCGACCGGCGCCAGCGGATCGGAGCGGTAGGACATCGGCGGACCGACCCACACCGGGATACCGGCGATGGCGGCCGCCCCCGTGAAGTGGTTGTGTCCGCACACGATCATCCGCACGTCGGAACCGGCGACGACGTCGGCCAACTCGTCCGCGTCGTAGAGACGCAGGAAGTTGGACGTCTTGATCACCGACGGGATCGGCGGATGATGCAGAACCAACAACGTGCCCAGCGGGGCCGGCGTGGCCAGTTGCTCACGCAGCCAGGCCAGCTGCTCGGGCTCGAGACGACCTTCGTGGCGTCCGGGAGTTGTGCTGTCCAGCACGACGATTCGCAGGCCGCGAACCTCGTACACGCTGTCCAGCGGCTGTTCCCCGGACTCCGAACCCCCCAGCAACACACGTGCGAACGCACCGCGCTCGTCGTGGTTGCCCATCGCGTAGATCACGGCGGCGCCCAGCGCCTGCGCGGCGGGTTCCACCGCATCGCGCAGACGCTGGTACGCCTCGGGCGCCCCACTGTCGGTGAGGTCGCCCGAGAGCACCAGTGCGTCGATTCGTTGATTCGACGCCACCAGCCGTGCAAGTACCCGAGTCAGGTTGTCGTAGGTATCCACCGCTTTGTGGACGTCCGCACCGACGATGTGGGTGTCGGTGAGTTGGACAACGGTGACTTCGGGTGCGGTCATTTCGCGGGGAGCAGCTTGGCGCCCTGTTCCTGGGCGGCAGTCAACGTGGCCTTTGGATCCTTGCCCTGGTAGACGGACGCCTCGACGGCCTCCATCATGCCGTCACGAACCTGCAGGTAGCTGTTGCCCGGCATGGAAACCCACGGCTCCATGTTGCCCAGCTGCGCCAGGTTCGGCACCAGGAGCTGGTTCTTGGACATCCACTCCTTCAGGCCGTTGGGGTCCTCGGTGAGGCCGGTGCGCAGCGGCAGGTAGCCGATGCCCGAGGAGATCTTCACGTACGCCTCTTCGCTGGTGAGGAACTTGATGAGCTCCCACGCGGCGCGCTGCTTGGCCGGATCGTTGGACAACACGTACAGCGACGCGCCCGAGTTGGTCGGCACGGTGGGCTTGCTGTCGAAGCTCGGCATCTTCGCCGCGCGCAGGTCCCACTTGTCCTTGGCGCCCTTGACGAAGGTGCCCTGGATCGCGCTGGTCTCGAGGATCATGCCCATGTCACCACGCGCGAAGGCCTCGTAGCCCTGGGTCTGCGAAAGCTTCGGCGTGCTGCCTGCGTTGACCAGATCCTGGGCCATCTTGACCGCACCGACAACCTCGTCGGAGGCGTAGGTCAGCGTCTTGCGGTCCTGGGAGATGACGCGGCCGCCGTTGGAACGCACCAGTGCCTGGAAGCACCAGTCCTTGGCGGACTTGGTCAGGCAGTCCAGGTAGACGCCGTCCTTCTGCGTCTTCTCCTTGATCGCCGCGGCCGCGGTGGCGACCTCTTTCCAGGTCGTCGGCGGCTTGTTGGGGTCCAGGCCGGCCTGCTGGAACAGGGTGGCGTTGAAGTAGAGGACCGGGGTGGAGAACACGAACGGCACGCCGTAGGTGACGCCGTTCCAGTCCGCCAAGGTGCGGGCGGTCTTCGCGTACGGGTGCTTGGCACCGTCGAAGTTCTTCTGGACCGCGTCCTTGCCGACCAGCTTGTCCAGCGGCTTGGCGCCGAGGGAGTTGATGGTGAAGTCGAGGTCGCTGAAGCCCAGCTGCGCGACGTCCGGCGGGTTGCCGGCGACGGTCTGGTTCTGGATGCTCGAGATGGTGTCGGTGGCCGGGTTCGGGCTGTTGCCCTGCGGCTTCTGCGCGGTGACCTTGATGTTCGGGAACTTCTTGGAGAAGTCGCCGATGAGCGCGTTGAACGTGTCCGTCCAGGCGCCGGCCAGGCCGTAGTTGTAGGACTCGAAGACGATCGAGACCTGCTGATCGGACTTGAGTTCCGGAATCAGCGGGGCCGCGGAGGTGGACTGGGTGTCGGTGGTGTTCCCGAGGCCACCGCATGCAGTCAGCACGACGGTGGTCGCGAACGCCACGCCCAGAGCGGGCAAACTGCGTTTCATGTGAACATTTCTCCTCATCACGCGACGGCTTCGGCGCCGTCGGGGCTCATGTGCGACGACACCGAGGCCGTCGCGCGTTCCGGACGCTGCCACTGCATGCGCAGCCCGGACTCGGGGTGGAACAGGTGGATGTCCGAGGCCGCCACCTGCAGGCTGACGCTCTCGCCGACCTCGGGTCCGGCGGGCCGGGCGGCGCGCAGCAGCACGGTGTGCGAGCCGACCGCCACGTGCACCAGCTCTTCGCTGCCGAGGTTCTCGATCAGCGTGACGGTCCCGCGAATACCGTTGTCCGCGGACAACTTCAGCCGTTCCGGACGGATCCCGGCGGTGACCGGCTGGTCGGCATGGTCGGCGGGGAGGGCGTCGTCGATGTCGAGCGCGACGTCGATGCCGTCGGCGGTCAGGCGCAGTTCGCCGCCGGATTGGCTGACGACGGCGTCGAACAGGTTCATCGGCGGGGAGCCGAGGAAGCCGGCCACGAAGGTCGAGCGCGGCGTGTCGTACAGCTCGGTCGGGCTGCCGACCTGTTCGACCCGGCCGCCGTTGAGCAGCGCGATCCGGGTCGCCATCGTCATCGCCTCGACCTGGTCGTGCGTGACATACAGAAACGTGCTGCCCAGGCGCTTGTGCAGGGCGATCAGCTCACTGCGGGTGGCGCTGCGCAGCTTGGCGTCGAGGTTGCTCAGCGGCTCGTCCATGAGGAATGCGCCGGGCTGGCGCACCATGGCGCGGGCCAGAGCCACGCGCTGGCGTTGCCCGCCGGACAGGGCGGCGGGCTTGCGGTCCAGCAGTGCGTCCAGCTCGAGCGCGGTCGCAACCTCCGAAACCCGTTCCGCAATCTTGGATTTCGCCCAGCGCCGGGCACGCAGCGGGAAGCCGATGTTGCGTGCGACGCTCAGGTGCGGGTACAGCGCATAGCTCTGGAACACCATCGCCAGGTCTCGCTGCTGCGGTGGCTGGTAGGTGATGTCGCGACCGTCGAGCAGGATCGCGCCCTCGCTGGGCTCCTCGAGCCCGGCGATCATGCGCAGCAGCGTGGACTTGCCGCAACCGCTGGGCCCCAGCAGCACCATGAACTCGCCGTCGGCGATGTCGAGGTTGATATCGCTCACCGCATTGGTGTTGGTGCCGAAACGCTTCGACACCGATTGGATGTGCAGACGTGCCATCAGCCGGCCAGTTCTCCGGTTCGCTGCCACTGCGCGACGACCGGCGCGATCGTCGCGGAATCCTTGATCCAGCCGAAGTGGTCGCGGTTGACGACCCCGGAGGCCTCGTCGATGTGCCATTGGGTGACCTGTGCCGACGGCATCCGGCCGACCAGGAAGTCCACGTTGGACTTCGGCCCGAGCACGTCGTCGGACAGCGAAATGGCAAGCACCGGAATGGGAAGCGCGCGCAGCAGGCCGTTGTAGCGGTGCGGGCGGTAGAAGCTCGTCAGCGAATGGACCGACCAGTCCCGCATGACGCGGCCCGGCATCGCACCCGGGATCAGCACGCCGCCGGGCCAATGGCCCTTGAACCGCGACACCATGCCGATGTACTGGATCTGGCTCAATGCCTCCCACCAGCGGCGCGGGCCGAAGGCGTACCAGAACACCGTGCCGGTGCCGATGACGGTGACCGACGCGATGCGCTGCGGCTGTGCGGCGGCGAACAGCAGTGCCATCTGGCCGCCGAGACTGTGTCCGAACAGGTGCAGCTTGGCGTCGGGGAAGCGCTGTTCGACCGCGGAAACGATTGCCGGCATGTCGGTTTCGAGCATCTCGCGGTAACCGAAGTCCTTGTGCTCGCCGAGTGTCGGCTTGGCCTCGCCGTGCGCACGCAGGTCCACCGTCGCGACCGAAAGGCCCTGTGCGTGAAACGCTTTCGCCAGATGCTGGTAGTGCTTGGCCTTCATGGCCATGGCGGTCAGCAGCAGCACTACGGGAGCGTCGGCCGCGTCGGCGGGCAGCACGCGGACGGTGAACTCGATGCCGTCGGCCGGTGTGACGGTGAGGGATTCGAGATCGGTGAAGGTGGTGCTCATGCCTGGGTCTCCTGGATGGTGACGTCGCAGATGTAGTCGAAGACGAACTTCGCGACCGTGACGTCGTTGTCGTCGACCAGCACGGCCTTGCCGGAGATTTCGTGGCGACCGGATTCGGTCGCGGCGAGGATGGTGCTCAGTTCGCGCAGGTCGACGGTGGCGATGGCGCGGATCCGGCCGAAGGCCGGCTTGCGGTAGGAGTCCGTGCCCGCGCGCAGCACCAAACGCTCGATGGTGTACAGCTTTTCGGCTGCGGCACCGACGAACGCAGACGCCCCGGCGATGTCGGCGGCGGTGAACAGCATGCCGGCGTGCACCGAGCCGAAGTGGTTGAGCGCCTGCGGGTCTTCGGGAATCTCGACGACCGCACGCTCGGGGCCGATCTCGGTGATCTGGGTGCCGACCTTCTTTCCGAACGGCACCAGCTCCTGCGACACGCGCCGCAGGTATTCGTAATCGATTGCGCTGTAGTCGAGTTCGGCGTAGGCCGAGGCGAACGCGGGAAGCACCGTGGTGGTCATGTGCGGTTCCTTTCAGCGGCGCGTGCGCAGCACGCGGCGGGCGATGGACCAGCGGAGCACTTCGGAGGGCCCCTCGTAGATGCGGAAGGCGCGAGCTTCGACGAGGAAGCGGGCCACCAGGTGGTCCTCGCAGATGCCCAGGCCGCCGTGCAGCTGCACCGACCGGTCCAGGACGCGCCACACCGCTTCGGCGACAAAGGTTTTCGCGATCGATGCTTCATGCTTGGCGCGCGAGGAGACCGGACCCTCGGCATCGATCGTCTCGGCGGCGGTACGGATCACGCCACGGGCGGCGGCGATGTCGATCTCGTTGTCTGCGACCATGCCTTGCGCCATGCCGTGCTCGGAGATAGGCACACCGAATGCGCTGCGCCCGGTGATGAACTGCGCCGACAGCTGGTGTGCACGCACCGCCAAGCCGAGCCAGTTCATGCAGAACACCAGTCGCGACGGGGCCAGGCGTGCCTGCGCGTACTCGAGTGCGCGGCCGACCTCGCCGAGCACCGCGGAATCGGGCACCTCGCAGTCGACGAAGTTGACCTCGCAGTGCCCGCCGGGCGCGCTGGTGTGGTCCAGCGTCGGCATCCGGCGCCCGACCCGCAGTCCCGGGTTGTCCTGGTCGACGAGGAACATCGTCGGACCGGACTCGGTGCGCGCGATGGCGATGGTGAACGCGGCACCGTCGGCGCCGGTGGTGAAGTGCTTGGCGCCGTTGATGACCCAGCCGTTGTCGGTCTTGGTGGCGACGGTCTGCAGCATGGTCGGGTCCGAGCCCGCGCCCGGCGCCGGTTCGGTCATCGCGATCGCCGAGCGCACGTCGCCAGCGGCCAGCGGCGCCAGGTAGCGAGCCTGCTGCTCTTCGTTGGCGGAGTGGATGAGCAGGTGGATGTTGCCGTCGTCGGGGGCCCAGGCGTTCACGGCGAGCGGTCCGATGAGGCTCGCGCCCGCGGCTTCCAGCACCTTGGCCTGGGCGCGGGTATCCAGCTCGAGCCCGCCGTAGCGCAGCGGGGACAGCGGGCCGAACACGCCCGCTTCCTTGGCCTTCTTCTGCAGGTCCAGCCGTAGCGCATCGTCCATGACGCGGCCGTCGGCGACCACCTCCCGCTCGACCGGAATGACCTGGTCACGAATGAATTCGGCGGTCTTTGAAACCAGTTGGTCGACGTCTGCCATGGGCTCAGTCTGGGATGGACCATGCCCCCCCGGACTTTTCGATAGCCAACATCTATCGACCGAATCGAGTCCAGGTCGCGGCCCACTTCGGTTCGCGCCGCTCGGCCACGGTGGTAGGCATGGCTGAGCTATCGGTGCAGGTGGTCGATCGGCGTGACGAGGCGCACGGCGTGTTCTCACTCGAGCTTGCCGCGAGCGATGGCGGCGCGCTCCCCGCGTGGGAACCGGGCGCGCACATCGACGTCGCGGTGGGGGCGGCCGGCGTGCGGCAATACTCGCTGTGCGGCGACGACGGCCGCTGGCGCATCGGCATCCTGCACGAGCGTGCGGGCCGGGGCGGCTCCGATCACCTGTTCCGCACCGCGCACGTCGGCACCGAGCTGCAGGTGTCGTTGCCACGCAACAATTTCCAGCTCGAAGAAGCCGCCGAATACGTTTTCGTCGCCGGCGGCATCGGAATCACGCCGATCTTGCCGATGATCGCCGCAGCCGAGTCGGCCGGCGCCGACTGGACGCTCTACTACGGTGGGCGCACGTTGGGGCACATGGCGTTCGTCGACCATGTCAGCCGGCACCATCCGCGCTCGAACGTGCTGCCGCAAGACGAGTTCGGTTTGTTGCCGCTGGACTCGATCATCGGCGCCCGGCCCGCTGCCGTCGTCTACGCGTGCGGCCCGGCCCCCATGCTCGACGCCGTCGAAGCGGTCGGCCGCACGCACGGGGCGCAGGTCCGCATGGAGCGCTTCACCCCGATCGACATCGGCGATCGCACCGACCTCCCGTTCGAGGTGCGCCTGGCTGGTACCGGTGCGACCTACCGCGTCGAGGCCGGACAATCGGCCGTGGACGTGCTGGAGCGCGCGGGCGTGCCGATCGTCACGTCCTGCCGCGAAGGAACCTGCGGCAGCTGCGAGACGACCGTGCTCGCGGGCGACATCGACCACCGAGACAGCCTGCTCACCGAGGCCGAGCGCGCCGCGAACACGTCGATGATGCTGTGCGTCTCGCGTGCTCGCGGCGGGACGGTCGTCCTCGATCTCTGAGCCGGACAGGTTCGGGCGCCCGGGCCAGCGGGTTCGGCACCCGCTTGTGCGTCAGGCCAGTTCGGGCACCCGAAGGTGCGCGACCACGAGGTCGAACTCGCACACGTCGAGCACCTCGGCGCCCGCATCGGCGGTTCCCGCCTCCCGGATGGTCCCCGCGTCGCCGCGGGTGCTCTCCATGGCGGCCACGGTGTCGTAGGTCGTGGACGCGACGAACAGACCCTCCGTACGGTCGACGAAAAGGCTTGCACTGCAGAAGCCTTCGAGTGCCGACAGGGCGGGGAGCGACGCCATGCGGTAGATGTCGACCGCCCGGTCGAGCTGGTCGGGCGACACCCGGCACCACGTGGCGCGCACGCACGCGCCGGCGGGCGCCTCGTGCTCGCGGTGCATGGCGGCAACTTCCCACTCGTCCACCTGCGGCCGCCCGCCCAGAGACTCGGCGAGCTGGTTGCGCATCGGCTGCAGGCGTTCGTCGCTGCTGCGCATCGCGTCGTGGTCGGCCCAGGCCGAGCTCACGATGCAGCGCCGCGTCTGCCGGTCCACCAGCATGGACAGCCCGATGAAGCCGTCCATGGATTCGAGCGTCGGCATCAATTCGTGGTTGACGTACTTCACGCCCACATCGATCGAATTCGGATGCGCCTGAACTGTCGTTGAGCGCACGAACACGGTTCGTCCTTCCGATCGGGGCGGCGCCCCGGCGGCGCCGCCGGACACATCAACGTTAGACCTCGACACCGATCACCGACAGCCAGTTGCGCGCCGGATCTTTGAACCACGCGATCGTCGGGCCGTTGTCGCGCATGATGCCCTTCTCGTCGGTGTCGGGCAGTCGCTCGAAGGTGATGCCCTTCGCGGTGAGCAGTTCGACGGCGGCGTCGACGTCGGCGACCGGAAAGTTGAGGATCGTGAAGCTTGCCGGCTCGTGCTGCGCACCCTTCGGGTACACGAAAATCGGCTGGTCGTTGCCGGTGACGTGCAGCTGCAGAATGCCGTCCTGCGCGGTCACGCGCAGACCGAGAACATCGCCGTAGAACTGGGCGGCCTTGTCGATATCGTCGACGGAGAATCCGCTGAACGCTTTCGTGTCGGTGAACATGGTGCTCCCTTCGATTGGTGTCACCCCATACGTAGGAGCGGGTACCCGAATTTCGACATCCCGCGCAAGCTCGGTCGCCCCCGCTGCCGAGTGTGCTGTCATGGCGGGAAATCGTCACGATCTCCGCCCTGACAGCACATTCGCGGGACATGCTGGGATGTGGACGTTGGGTGGCCGCCGGTCACCCCTCGGGTGTCTTTCGCCCCGCGCGCTGCGGCCGCACCCTGGATGCATGTCGACCGTCATCACCGGAATCGTCGCCGGCGCAATTGCTTTCGCCGTCGTCGTTTTTGTCAACCGGCGCACCGCCGCACGCCTGAGCGCCGACGAACATGCCGTCAACTCGGTGCTGCGCGGCGACCGGGTGCTGCCCCGGGACGACCCGCAGGCGTGGCGGCCGATCGTGCTCGGCAAGCGCCGCGAGCTGGTCCGCCTGCGCATCCTCATGACCTGCGCGGCCGTGCTGTGGCTGTCGCTTGCCCTGGGCGCGATTGCGCTGCAAGACACCGGCGCCTGGCACTGGCGGGCGATCGTCGCCACGCTGCTCGGCCTGGTCGCGGCGCTGTCGACCATCTCCATCGGCCAGCAGGTGCGTCGGGCGGACGCGCTGCTCGACGGAAGGCCGTTGGCCGCGACCGCTACGCCGAGTGCCTTCCTGCTCTGAGCTCGGCGCCCGCGGATACGCGGGCGACAGTATCGATGTCGCGAGGGGCGTGCACGTGTCCGCGTACCGACTCAGCGGGGCAGGACCGGAGTCTCCCAGGCCTTGGCGTACTTGCGCCCGCCGCGGACCGGGTCCTTGCTGCGGTAGACGACGTACGGGCGGACCAGGTAGCCGACGGGGGCGCTGAACATGTGCACCAGTCGGGTGTAGGGCCAGATGCCGATGAGCGCGATCACGACCAAATTGTGGATCTGGAAGGTGATCGGGGTGTTGGCCATCAACTCCGGTGCCGGGTTGAAGGTGAACAGGCTGCGGAACCAGGGTGAGACGGTTTCGCGGTAGTTGTATCCGCCGCCGATGACGTTGGGGCCCAAGGTATTTGCCATGCCGGTGAGCATCGCCGCACCGAGCAGGGTATACATCACCTTGTCGTTGGTGGAGGTGGCCTTGCGCACCGCCGGGACGGTGATGCGGCGGTAGAGCAGGATCGCGATGCCGGCGATGGCGGCCAGACCGGCCGGAATGCCGCCGGCCAGCGAAACCCAGTGATAGATGTGCGAATCCACGCCGACGGCGTCGGTCCAGCTCTGCGGGATCAGCAGACCCATGGCGTGGCCGACGATCACGCCGAGCATGCCGAAGTGGAACAGCGGGCTGCCCAGGCGCAGCAGCCGGCTCTCGTAGAGCTGCGACGATCGCGTCGTCCAGCCGAACTGGTCGGTGCGATACCGCCAGAAGTGGCCCAGCACAAATGATGTGAAGGCAATGTAGGGGAAGGTCACCCACAGCAGGCTGGTCATCGCCGGCCTCCTCCCATCGTCGGATCCATCGCGAACGGCTCGAGCCCGACATCCTCGGTGGGCGGCCCGTCGGCGGCGAGTTGCTCGATCCTGCGGCGGTCCGCGGTGGTCAGCGCCGGTAGCGTGGCCACCACGGCCGCGAGGACCGACGCATAGGGAGATCCGCTGTCCAGCAACGACAGTCGCAGCAGCTCCAGCGGCGGCACGTGCTCGCCGAGCAGCCGTGCGCCCTGTTCGGCATCGACAGTCGCCGCGAACTCGAGCACCACCGGCAGGTGGTCGGGCAACTCTTCGTCGCCGAGCTCGACGCCGGCGGTGCGGTAGGCATGCTTGAAGCGCAGCAGCGCCATGCCGCGGCCCCGGGTGTCCCCGTGCGCGTAGTACGACAGGTGCAGGCTTGCCCGCCGGCGCAGATCGAAGGTCTCCACGTACTGTGCGGACAGCTCCAAAAGTGGTGTGCGTCCGGCATATTCGATGAACTCGACGAGGTCGCGGCCACCGTCGGGCAGCAGCGACGCCGCGCGGTGCAGATCTTCGAGCAGGTCGAGGGTCTGTTGGGTCGGATAGTCGAGCAGCAGCGCGGAAATGCGCCACACCAGCCGCGCATCACGCTCGTTCATCGCCAGCAGGGTGGCCCGGCGTGACTTGCGGCCGGTCTCGGCATCGTCGGCGCCCCGCACCCCGAGGAACTTCATCATGACGCTCATGCTTCGCCTCGCTCACTCATGCCTGCGCCACCTTCTCGGCGGCGTCGACCGGCGCGTGGTGCACGCCGTTGGTGCCGTTGGTCGGCGCCTTGTCCGGCAGCAGCCCCTTGGTGGAGCCGCCGTCCCAGTTGAGCAGGTTGATTCGATTCGACTTCGCTTCCGGCGCAGCGCCGTTGGTGTCGGTGAGATGGAACTTCTCGACCATCTGATCGAGGGCCGTCATGCCCGGACCGCCGTCGGAGTCGAGGCTGCAGCCGGTGGCGATCGCGTCGAGCCGGTGTGCGTCGGACACCGCGCCGGTCGGAATCACGTACCGGTGTTCGTACTTCGCGATGGCGAGCAGCCGGTACATGGCCTCGATCTCCTCGGGCTCGAGCCGCACCGACGGCGCGATCGCCGGGTTCGGTTCTTCGGCGAGATTGATCGAGCGCATGAACGAGCGCATCGCCGCAAGTCGTTGCAGCGCAGCGCGAACCGGGCCGACATCGCCCGCGGTGAACAGCTCGGCCAGGTACTCCACGGGGATGCGCAGCGCGTCGATGGCGCCGAACAGGTTGCCGTGGTCTTCACCGTCGTGGCCGGTGTCCTTCAAGACATCGACGACCGGCGACAGCGGCGGCACGTACCAGACCATCGGCATGGTCCGGTATTCCGGATGCAGGGGCAGCGCCACCTGGTAGTCCACGATCAGCTTGTATACCGGCGAGTTCTGCGCCGCTTCGATCCATTCCGGTGAGATGCCGGCGCGCTCCGCCTCGGCCACCACGCGCGGATCGTGCGGGTTGAGGAACACGCCGAGTTGCGCCGGGTACAGGTCCTTGTCGTCCTTGACCGACGCCGCCTCGAGCACCTTGTCGGCGTCGTAGAGCAGCACGCCGATGTAACGCAAACGGCCGACACAGGTTTCGGAGCAGACGGTCGGAATGCCCACTTCCACACGGGGATAGCAGAAAGTACATTTCTCTGCCTTGCCCGTCTTGTGGTTGAAGTAGATCTTCTTGTAGGGGCAGCCGGTGACGCACTGGCGCCAGCCGCGGCACTTGTCCTGGTCCACCAGCACGATGCCGTCTTCGGCGCGCTTGTAGATCGCGCCCGACGGGCACGCCGCCGCACACGCCGGGTTGAGGCAGTGCTCGCAGATGCGCGGCAGGTAGAACATGAAGGTCTCCTCGAACTCGAGTTTGACCTTGTCGGACACCTTGCCCAGCAACGGATCCCGGCTCACCTGCGCCGGGCCACCGCCCAGGTCGTCGTCCCAGTTGGCGCCCCAGGTGACCTTGGTGTCTTCACCTGTGATCAGCGACTTCGGACGCGCCACCGGGGTGGTGTCCATCTGTGGCGAGGCCAGCAGGTTCGAGTAGTCGTAGGTCCACGGGTCGTAGTAGTCGCTGACCGTGGGCAGGTCCGGGTTGTGGAAGATGTTCAGCAGCCTGCGCAGCCGGCTTCCCGATTTGAGCGTGAGCTTGCCGCGCTTGTTGAGCGTCCAGCCGCCCTTCCAGCGTTCCTGGTCCTGGTACTGACGCGGATAGCCCTGTCCGGGACGGGTTTCCACGTTGTTGAACCAGACGTATTCGACGCCGCCGCGATTCGTCCATGCCTGCTTGCAGGTGACGCTGCAGGTGTGGCAGCCGATGCACTTGTCCAGGTTCATCACCATGGCAAGTTGAGCCATGACCTTCACGACTGGCTCCTTTCGCGAATTCCGTTCCGGCGCATCAGTACACGACCTCCTGCGACCGTTTGCGGATCGTCGTCACTTCGTCACGCTGGTTGCCCGTCGGGCCGTGGTAGTTCAGCGCGAAGGACTGTTGGGCATAGCCGCCGATCAGGTGCGAGGGCTTGATCATGATCCGGGTCAGGGCGTTGTGGATGCCGCCGCGCTTTCCGCCTGCGGCCCAACGCTGTTGGCTGTCCCCGGCGTGGGCTTCCTCGATGCGCGGCACGTCCACCGCGCGGTCCTGTGCGTGGTACATGAACACGGTGCCTTCTGGCATGCGGTGGCTGACGATGGCGCGTGCCACCACGATGCCGTTGCGGTTGATCGCCTCGATCCAGTCGTTGTCGACGACGCCGATCTTGGCGGCGTCCACGTCGGACATCCAGATCGCCTGTCCGCCACGGGAAAGGGTGAGCATGTGCAGGTTGTCCTGGTATGCCGAGTGGATCGACCACTTGGAGTGCGGGGTCAGGTAGCGCACGGTGACGCCGCGGTGGCCGACGTCGCCGACGCCGGGCTCGCTGAACAGCGCCGACATGTCCAGCGGCGGCCGGAAGGTCGGCAACTGCTCGCCTAGTTCGCTCATCCAGTCGTGGTCGAGGTAGAAGTGCTGACGTCCGGTGAGCGTGTGCCACGGCTTGAGCCGTTCGGTGTTGATGGTGAACGGCGAGTAGCGCCGTCCGCCCGTCTCCGAGCCCGACCACTCCGGCGAGGTGATCACCGGTACCGGACGAGACTGCGTGTCCGCGAACGTGATTCGCTTGCCTTCGTGCTCGCGCGCGAGGTCGGCGAGTTCGGTTCCGGTGCGCCGCTCCAGCGCCTCGAACCCTTCGACGGCCAGCCGTCCGTTGGTGGTACCCGACAGCGCCAGGATGGCCTCGGCGGCGTGCGTGTCCTTCGCCAGCGAGGGCCGCCCCTGGGCACTGCCCGAGACGATCGTGCCGTTGACACCCTTGAGGTATTCGACCTCGGCGTCCGGGTGAGTGGTGACGCCCTTCACGGTGAGGCCGACGGTTTCGACCATCGGTCCCAGGGCGGCCATCTTCTCGGCCACCTGCGCGTAGTCGCGCTCGACGACCACCAGCCGCGGCATCGTCTTGCCCGGAATCGGCTCGCACTCACCGGCTTTCCAGTCCAGCACGCGACCGCCCGGCTGCGCGGTGGCGTCGTTGCTGTCGTGCTGCAACGGCACCGCGACGATGTCTTTGCGCGTGCCCAGGTGCTTTTCGGCCAGCCAGGAGAAGCCGCGCGCGATCCGGTGGAACGCCTCGAAGTCCGTCTTGGACTCCCACGGCGGCGAAATGGCCGGGGAGAACGCATGCACGAACGGGTGCATGTCGGTGGAGGACAGATCGTGCTTTTCGTACCAGGTGGCCGCCGGCAGCACGATGTCGGAGAACAGCGTGGTACTCGTCATCCGGAAATCGAGGGCGACGAGCAGATCCAACTTCCCGACCGGCGCCTCGTCGCGCCAGGTCAGCTCCTGCGGGCGCACGCCGTTGGCGTCGGTGGTCTGCAGGTTGGTGTCGGCGCCGAGCAGGTGCTTGTGGAAATACTCGTTGCCCTTGCCCGACGAGCCGAGCAGGTTCGCTCGCCACACCGTCAGGCAGCGCGGGAAGTTCTCCGGGGCATCCGGATCCTCGCACGCGAAGCGCAGATGCCCGGCCTTGAGCCCGTCGACAATGTGCTGCTCGGGGGCCTTGCCCAGGCGCTCGGCCTCGTCGACGAGATCGAGCGGGTTGCGGTTGAACGTCGGATACGACGGCATCCAGCCCAAACGGCTTGCGAGCGCGATGTTGTCGGCCGCGGTACGTCCGGCGAAGCGGCCCGAGCCCAGCGGCGAGGCGAACGATTCCGCAGTGAACGGATCGTAGCGCCACTGGTCGTTGGCCAGATACCAGAACACCGTGCCCTGCATCTGCCGCGGCGGGCGCTGCCAGTCGAGCCCGAAAGCCAAAGTGGACCAACCAGTTACCGGGCGGCACTTCTCCTGGCCGACGTAGTGCGCCCAGCCGCCGCCGTTGACGCCCTGGCAGCCGGTGAGCAGGGTCAGGGTGAAGAACGAGCGGTAGATCTGATCGGAATGGAACCAGTGGTTGGTGCCCGCGCCCATCAGGATCATCGACCGGCCGCCGGAACGGTCGGCGTTGTCGGCGAATTCGCGTGCGATGCGAGCCGCAGCCGCGGCGGGTACGCCGGTGATGGCCTCCTGCCACGCGGGCGTGTACGGCTGGGACGCGTCGTCGTAACCGGTGGCCCAGTCGCCCGGCAACCCGTCGCGCTCGACGCCGTACTGCGCCATGAGCAGGTCGAATACCGTCGTAACGCGCTTGCCCGCAACAACTTTCGACGGCACACCGCGCACCGAGATGCCTGCGCCTGCGGCGTCGAAACGTGGAAGCTGCACGGTAACGCCGACTGCGTTGGAGGCGTTACCGTGCAGAGTCAGGAGGGGATCTACGTCGCCGAGATCCAGATTCCAGTGCCCCGCACCGGATTCGGTGAAGCGGTGGCCGAGTGAACCGTTGGGCACGACCGGCGTCCCGGTCTGGTCCAGCAGCACGGTTTTCGATTCCGCGCCCTCGGACTTGTCGCCGAGATCGGTTGCGGTGAGGAATTTTCCGGGAACGAAACCGTAATCGCGCTCCTCGAGTTCGACGAGGAACGGCAGGTCGGTGTAGCGCTTGACGTACTCGACGAAGCGGGGCACCTGCCTGTCGACGAAGAACTCCTTGAGGATCACATGGCCCATCGACATGGCAAGTGCCGCATCGGTTCCCGGCCGTGCGGGCAACCACTCGTCGGCGAACTTGGTGTTGTCGGCGTAGTCGGGCGAGACCACGACGACCTTCTGGCCGCGGTAGCGGGCCTCGGTCATGTAATGCGCGTCCGGGGTTCGGGTCACCGGAACGTTGGAGCCCCACATGATCAGGTAGCCGGCGTCGAACCAGTCGGCGGATTCGGGCACGTCGGTCTGGTCGCCGAACACCTGCGGCGAGGCGACCGGCAGGTCGGCGTACCAGTCGTAGAACGACAGCATGGAGCCGCCGAGCAGCGAAATGAACCGGGCGCCAACGGCATGCGAGACCATCGACATTGCGGGGATGGGGGAGAAGCCGGCGATCCGGTCCGGACCGTACTTCTTGATGGTGTGCACGTGGGCGGCGGCGGCGATCTCGGCCGCCTCCCACCACTCGGCCCGCACGAAGCCGCCCTTGCCGCGAGCGGCCTTGTACGCCTTGGACTTTTCCGGATCGTCCACGATGTCGGCCCACGCCAGCACCGGGTCCTTCAGCCGTGCCTTGGCCTCGCGGTACATCTCCAGCAAGATGCCGCGGACATACGGGTAGCGAACGCGCGCAGGCGAATACGTGTACCAGGAGAAGGACGCGCCACGCGGACAGCCCCGGGGTTCGTACTCGGGCTTGTCGGCGCCGACGGACGGGTAGTCGGTCTGCTGCGACTCCCAGGTGATCACGCCGTCCTTGACGTAGATCTTCCACGAGCACGAGCCGGTGCAGTTCACGCCGTGCGTGGAGCGCACCACCTTGTCGTGCGCCCAGCGATCGCGGTAGAAGTCGTCGGCTTGGCGGCCGCCCACCTTGTGCAGCGTGCGCAGATCCTCGGACGCCTCGCCCCGGTGAAAGTACTTGCCGAGGCGCAGCAGAGATTCTGCAACGTCCGCTTTTCCGGTCGGGTTGGCCGGTCCGTCCAGAATGTCGGTCACAACCAGCCTCCTTTCGCGCTCGGTTGCACCGAGATTAAGGGCGCGATTTGGCCGGTCAAAACGCGTCGCGGCGATCGCACGCGGCCGCCGCGGAGGCTGTGCGGGCTCTGTAACACGGTGGTCATCGAAGCCGCAGCGGTCGCTTCGTGCTAGCCGTGGGCTACCAGGACAAACGCGCCGCCGACGCGAGCCGGGTCACACTCGCGAGGGGCTTGCGGCGGATTGGTGTGCGCGCCGCGAAGCGTGGCGTTCTCCAAGCCGTAACAATCGTTTACACATATGAACTCGGCAGCTCGAGGATTTCCACCAGCGCGCCGGCGGGCGCACCGGGCGGCACGACGGCCAGTCCGTCGCGGCCGATCAGGCCCGCCAGATGCGCGGTCCGCACCGAGCCGTCTGCGGCCCACGACCCGTCCGGCCGACGGCGCGCAGGCAGGATCCGAACCGGGCCGCCGGGCGCGGCACCGGCGTGCAGCCACGCCCGCAGCGGGACCTGCGGCACCCGGTCGGTCAGGCCGTCGACGATGGCCGGCCCCATGGCGAGCAGCGTGGCCAGCGCCGCGAACGGGTTGCCCGGCAGGCCGAGCACCACGCGGCCGTCGGCGAGCGCGGCACACACCTGCGAGCCGCCGGGCCGGATCCGCACCCGCTGGACGAACACGGTGGCACCGGCGCGCGCCAGCGCCGCGCGCAGTTGGTCGGCGGCCCCGGATCCGGTGGCGCCGACGACCACGATGAGATCGACATCGGTTGCGGCGTCGAACAATTCGTCGAACGCCAGCTCGGTGTCCCGTAGATGTGCTTGCCGCACCTGCGAAATAGCGCAGGCGGCGAGGAACCCGGCGATCACGGGGCTGATGGAATCGCGGGTTTGGCCCTCGCGCAGCGGACCGTCACGGCGAATCTCGTCGCCGGTGACCACCACGTGCGCGCGCACCGGCCCGCGCACCCGCAACGTATCGATCTCACCGCTGGCCGCCGCCGAGACGACGGCGGGCGTGACCGGTGTTCCCGCGCTTGCCAATTGGGTGCCCGGCAGCCAGTCCTCAC
Organism: uncultured Nocardiaceae bacterium; assembly: GCA_936936565.1. Lineage (GTDB taxonomy): Bacteria > Actinomycetota > Actinomycetes > Mycobacteriales > Mycobacteriaceae > CAKZIX01. The sequence goes on from CAKZIX010000213.1 coordinate 29,657, forward strand.
CGCGGCGGCGGCGATCGTCGCGGATCGGCGCGTCCGTCGTGCGCGCGATCTCGTGGGGCTGCCGGAACTCCACGAACTCGTCGCGCAGCACCGACGTCGCCCCCTCGGGCAGATGTGCTCCGGTCGCGATGCGCACCGCCTCCCCAGGCTGTAGGCCGGTGGGGCGCTGCCCGCCGGCATAACCGACGTCGCTGCGCAGGGCCCACGGGCCCGGCCCGGACACCGCGTAGCCGTCCATTGCGGAAACGTCGAAACGGGGCAGCGCGGCGCGCGTCACAAGTGCATCGGCGAGGGTGGCACCGCCCGCCTCGGACCGTGGCACGATGCGGATCGGCAGGCGAGGTAGATTGGCGCGCAACAGCTCTCGCGCCTCGTCGAGATCGAGGGCATGCGCTGCGGCGTAGGCGGCGGTGGCGCGGCGTACATCGTCGGGAGTGTCGCAGTCGGCGACACCGTCGACCGGGACCAACGCGGCGCCGTCCGGCACCAGCGCCTTCATCGGCTGGTTGGCCGGCGAATCGAGCGCGGCGAGGCGCGCTTCGAGCGCGCGGCGCCGCCAGCGGCCGACCAGATATTGCGGACGACCCGCGGCATCCACGGCGAACGTGGCGTCGGCGTCTCCGACGAGTGCGGCGACGGTGGCCGGGCTCAGAAAAGGCATGTCCGCGGCCAGGATCACCACGAACGGCTCGCCCGGACCCAGCGCGCGTAGACCCGCGGCGATGGCCGCCACGGGCCCGGACCCGCGCGGTTCCTCCTGGGCTTGGATGATCGCCGGGTCCACGTCGGCCCGCTCGGGGCCGACGACGACCGTTCTGGTGCAGCCGCCCACCGCGTCGAGTGCGGCCGCCAGCATGGTGCGACCGCCGATGGTCAGGCCCGGCTTGTCGACGCCACCCATCCGGCTGGCGCGACCACCGGCCAAGACGATCGCATCGGCGCGCATGGGCTCATCGTGACACAGGTGCTAGAAGCTGATGTTCTGCAACCGCACGTGACCGCGCGCAATCTGCTTACCGGACTCCGCATCGGTGATGGTCACCAGCCATAGTTGCTGGGTGCGGCCCTGCTGGATCGGCTCGGCGACGACATCGACCCGCCCGGACTTCATGGGGCGCAGGAAGTCGGTGGCGTTGTGCACTCCGACGGCATACTGGCCCTTGTCTTGCACGGCCAGGCTGGCGCCGTAGCTGGCCGCGGTCTCCACGATGGCGGCGTAGACGCCGCCGTGCACGACGCCCCACGGGGTGTGGTGCGACTCGTCGAAATCCGCGTAGCCGGTGATCCGGGAACCGCTGGTCTCCACCATGTGAAAGCCGGTGGCCTGGGCGAAGGCACTGTAGGTGTCGAAGTCCGTCACCCGCCCCATGTTATGTGTCCGGGTCACATCCGCGCGGTGCGCAGGTCGACCCGGCCGTCGCGGATCGGAACCCCTTCGGCGGCAAGTAGTTTCAGCTGCCGGGTAGCCAGATGCGCGGCGGGCCGGCCGCTGGCGCCGAGGACACGGTGCCACGGCAGGTCCGAGGAGTCCGTGCGCATGATCCAGCCGACGGTGCGCGGCGTGGACAGCCCGACCGCGGCGGCGATGTCGCCGTAGGTGGCCACCTTGCCCGGCGGGATCGCCGCGACGAGAGCGCGCACCTGCTCGATCTGATCGTCAGAGGTCGGCACCGAGCAATTTTCGCACCAGCTCCGCGGTTTCGGCCGGACGCGCCTGCGGCACCATGTGATCGCAATCGAATTCGACCATGGTGACGTTCGGCAATGCCGCGAGCGCGTTGCGGAACTCGGCCGACGAGTAGGCGGGCCGAGCGTTCCCGGCGATCACCGCGATGGTCGGGATGTCGGCCGGCGGCAACACGAATTCGCGCGCCATCTGGCTCCAATACGACGCGATCGCGGGCACGCACAGCCGCCAGCCGACGCGACCGTCGCGCGTGGGCACCAGGTGTTCGGCCAGTTCGGCCTCCCGCACGTCGGCGGCCACCTCCGCCCAGGCGTCGCCGAGCTTCTCGTTGCGCGCTTCGGCGACGTCGGTGTAATCGGGAGACTCGACGGTCGCCGTCGCATACTCGAGCAATCGCTGCGGCTCGATCCCGATCGACGGGTCCAGCAACAGCAGACCGCGGACCAGATCCGGCCGCGCCCGGGCCAGATGCAGTGCGACGAACGCGCCGAAGGAGTGCCCGACGACCACCACCGGGGCGTCGAGCAGCGCAATCGCGTCGGCCGCCAACTGTTCGAGAGTCCACGGCGGCAGGTAGCTGGAGCGCCCATGGCCACGCAGGTCCGGCGCGACGACGTGGAGGTCGGCGAGCTGGTCGGCAGCGAGCCGTGCCCAGCGCTTGCCGTGTCCGGTGACGCCGTGCAGCGCGAGGACGGTCGGGCCGTCGGCGGGACCGAAGTGGTAGACGTTCACGGCTGTCAGTGTGCCGCACGCAGGGCGTGTGGCACCGAAGCCGGACTGGCTGCCGGTCGACGCCATGAACCAGATCGACACGACCGCGGCGCAGGGGCGAGGCCGGGCTCGCGGGCGGCGTCGCCGGTGGGGTGGTCGCGGCGGGCGCTTAGGTGGGCTGTTCCGTTTCCGCGCGGAATTGCTCGGAATGTGCTCTAATATGAGTGATCGCGCTCACGTTCGATCGATTTCAATCAACGGAGCGCTTGCGCAGGTGGCCTGAGCTTCCCGGTCCCGTGTGCGGGTGTCGCAATCGGCGAGATTGTCGGACCCCCGTGATGCAATGCGGGTATGGGGAATTCGTTGCGGCTCGTGCGTCGCCGGTCGGGGGCGACGCAGGCCCAACGGCAGTGGACCGGTCACGAGCGCCAGGCCTTCGAGGCCGGCTCGTGGCGGGTTCTCGGTGGCCCGGGCACCGGCAAAACGGCCTTGTTGGTCGATGTTGCCGGTGCCCGGATCTCTGCCGGCGCCGATCCGGAATCGATTCTCGTACTCACCCATTCGCGTCGGGCCGCGGCGTCGGTGCGGGATGCGATCACCACCGGCAGGCGCGACGGCGCGGGCGCCACCCGCGAGCCGCTGGTACGCACGGTGCACTCTTACGCGTTCGCGGTGCTGCGGCTGCAAGCCGCCGCACACGGCAATCCGCCGCCGCGGCTGATGACCGGCGCCGAGCAGGATGTGGTGCTGCGCGAGATCCTGCGCGGTGAGGCCGCCGACGGCGCCGCCGATTGGCCCGCCCATCTGCGCACGGCGCTGCCGCTGGCCGGCTTCGCGGCGGAGCTGCGGGATCTGATGCTGCGCGCCAACGAACGCGGCATCGGCCCGGAAGATCTGGTCCGGCTGGGGCGCAAGCATTCTCGGCCCGAATGGGTCGCTGCCGGAAAGTTCGCCATCCGCTACGAACAGGCCACATTGTTGCGGTGGTCGGTCGGCATGGAGGCGCCCGAAGCCAGCGCCCCCGCCCTGGACGCGGCCGAGCTGGTCGGCGCCGCGCTCACCGCACTGGCCACCGACGACGAGTTGCTGCGCCGCGAACAGGCGCGGGTGCGCCATCTACTGGTCGACGATGCGCAGCACTTGGATCCGCAAGCCGCGCAACTGGTCTCGCTGCTCGCGCGCGGCACCGACAGCGCAGTCGTGGCGGGCGATCCCGACCAAACGGTGTTCACCTTCCGCGGTGCCGACGCGCGCTTGCTGCACGACGAGCGCTACCGGCCGGTGGTGCTCGCGTACAACCGGCGCTGCGGGGCGGTGCTCGCCGGGCTCGCCGGGGCGCTCGCCGGCCGGTTGCCCGGGCGGGCGAACCACCGCGGGGCGGCACCCGTGCAGGCCGGCGGCGCGGTGGACGTCGCGGTTCATGCCACGGTCGCCAAGGAGGCAGCGTTCGTCGCGGACTGCCTGCGGCAGGCCCACGTCGCGGACGGCGTCGCGTGGTCGGACATGGCGGTGATCGTGCGCTCGGTGCCGCTGGCCGCGCCCGCACTGCGCCGCGCGTTGACCGCCGCCGGGGTGCCGGTGGCCGCCACCGCCACGGAACTGCCACTGGCGCAACAACGTTCGTCGTCCGCGTTGCTGACGGTATTGCGTGCGGTGGGCGGCAACGAGGTCACCGGAGCGGATGCCCTCGCGCTGTTGTCCGGGCCGATCGGCGGCGCCGACCCGTTGGCGCTGCGGCGGCTGCGGCGCGGCCTGCGCCGCGCGGAGCTGGCCGCCGGCGGCGATCGGGAGTCGGTGGATGTGCTGCGTGAGCTGCTGTGCGTAAGCGATCGCGGAGCGGCCGACGTCGCGGCAGCGCTTACCGACGTCGAGGCGCAGCCGTTGCGGCGGGTGCTCACCGTGCTGGCCAAGGCGCGCGCGGCAGCCGGCGGCGGCATCGAGGAGGTGTTGTGGGCGGCCTGGCAGGCCAGCGGCCTCGAACGGCGGTGGGCGCGGGCCAGCCTGCGCGGCGGAACCGTCGGAGCCCAAGCCGATCGAGACCTCGACGCCGTGGTGGCACTGTTCGACGCGGCGGCCGCCTATGTCGACCGGCTACCCCGGGCCACGCTCGGCGGATTCGTCGAATATGTTGTGCAGCAACAGCTTCCCGGGTCACCACGGCGTGCTTCGGCAACACCCGATGCGGTGGCCCTGCGCAGCGCGCACGCGGCCGCCGGGCGCGAGTGGGAGGTGGTCGCCGTGGCCGGCGTGCAGGAGGGCCTGTGGCCCAGCCTGCGCCCGCGCGGCAGTCTGCTGGGTACCCAGGCGCTGCTCGAGTTGTCCGACGGGGTCGGCGGCGAGGGCGAGAAGCTGTCACGCACCGCGCCTCTGCTGGCCGAGGAGCGGCGGCTGCTGCTGGTGGCATGCAGCCGGGCGCGGCGCCGCCTGATCGTCACCGCGGTCGAATCCACCACGGGGGACCGGGATCTGGTGCCGTCCCGGTTTCTGCACGAGCTGGCCGAGCACGTGTCGGGCGGTCGCGAGCCGGCGCCGGCGCGGCGGTTGCCCGCCACCTCGGCGGTACTCGCCGAGCTGCGCGCCGCCGTGTGCGACGCCGCCGATCCCGAGCGCCGTGCGCGGGCCGCCGCCCAGTTGGCGCGGCTGGCCCGCGCGGGGGTGCCGGGCGCGCACCCGTCCGAGTGGTACGGGCTGGCGGAACCGAGTTCGCAAGCGCCGCTATGGGACCCGGCCGACGGTCCGGTGCCGTTGTCGCCGAGCGTGGTCGAGCAGCTGCAAACCTGCCCGCTGCGCTGGGCGCTGGAACGGCACGGCGGCACCGACGGCGACACGTTCGCCGCCGTCAAAGGCTCGGTGGTGCATGCACTGGTCCAGGCCCTCGCCGGAGGCGTGCCGCCCGCCACGGTGCGCGCCGCGCTCGACAAGGCTTGGACCGCACTGGAACTGGGCGACGGCTGGCCCAGCCGTCAGGAATACGCGCGCACCACGGCCATGCTGGAGAACTTCGCTGCATGGCTGGGGCGGACCCGCCACGAACTCACCCAGTCCGGCACCGAGGTGGATGTCGACTGTGTGCTCGACGGCGAGCCGGCGGTACACGTGCGCGGCCGGATCGACCGGCTCGAGCGCGATCCGGACGATCGTGCCGTCGTCGTCGACGTGAAGACGGGCCGCAACCCGGTGTCCAAGGACGACGCCGAAAACCACGCACAGCTGGCCACGTATCAGGTCGTCGCGGTCGCGGCCGGCCTCACCGGCGAACCGGGTGGCGCACGGCTGGTCTACGTCGCCAAGTCGAACCGCAACGACGGCGCCACCCAACGGTTGCAGCGCCCGCTGGACGCCGAAGGCCTGCAACGCTGGCGGCAGACGATCCACGAATCGGCGGCCGCCACCCGCGGGCCGACCTATCTCGCAATCGTCAACGACGGCTGCCGGCACTGCCCGGTCGCATCGAGCTGTCCGGCTCAGGATCAGGGGCGGAGCGTGACCGAAGGATGAGCACCGTGACCCCCGCCCAGTTGGCCGCGGCGCTGGGCATGCCCGCACCCACCGCCGAGCAGGCGGCGGTGATCACCGCCCCGCTCGGCCCGTCGCTGGTGATCGCCGGCGCCGGCGCCGGAAAAACGGAGACCATGGCCGCGCGCGTGGTGTGGCTGGTCGCCAACCGGCATGTGGCGCCGGATCAGGTGCTGGGGCTGACATTCACGCGCAAGGCAGCCCAGCAACTCGGCACCCGCATCCGCACCCGGTTGCAGCGGTTGGCGGGCTCGCGGCTGGTCCGTGACCTGGACCCGTCGCTGGACTTGCGGGCTCTGCTGCTGGCCGCCGAACCGGAAGTCGGCACGTATCACGCCTATGCCGGCCGGCTGCTCGCCGAGCACGGCCTGCTGCTGCCGGTGGAGCCTGCGGCGACGGTGCTCACCGAGACGCAGATGTGGCAGCTGGCGCACCGGGTGGTGTCCACCTGGGATGGTGAATTGGACACCGAGCGCGCGCCGACGACCATCACCGAGGCCGTGCTGGCCCTGTCCGGCCAGCTCGCCGAACACCTCGTCGAGCCCGACGAACTGCGCGAGGCGCACACCGAACTCGACAAACTGGTGCATGGCCTGCCGCCCGGACCCAAGCAAAAGGGCGGTCCCACAAAGGCTTTGCTCGACATCGTGGACGTGCAAGCCGAGCGCGTGCACCTGTTGCCGCTGGTGGAACGGTTACGGGCCGCATTGCGGGCGCGCGGCGCGCTCGACTTCGGCTCGCAGATGTCGCTGGCCGCGCGGCTGGCGGCCGACTATCCGGCCGTCGGCAAGGCGCAGCGGCAACAGTTCCGGGTGGTGCTGCTCGACGAATACCAGGACACCGGCCACGCGCAGCGGGTGCTGCTGGCCTCGCTGTTCGGCGGCGGGGTGGATCGCACACTGGCGCTCACCGCGGTGGGCGATCCCATGCAATCGATCTACGGCTGGCGTGGCGCCTCGGCGGCCAACCTGCCGCGTTTCACCACCGACTTTCCGCGCGCGCCGGGCAAGCCCGCAGCCGTGCTGGAGCTGTCCACCAGCTGGCGCAACCCGCCGGAGGTGCTCGAGCTCGCCAACGCGGTCGCGGCCCCGTTGCGCGAGCAGACGGTCGCCGTTGCCGAATTGCGGGCCCGGCCCGGCGCACCCGCGGCGAAGGTCCGCCTGGCCCTCACCGACACCGTCGAGTCGGAGCGTGCGTGGATTGCGGCGCAGATCGCGCACGACTACGAGGCCGGCGAGCGCCCTCCTACGGCGGCCGTGCTGGTGCGGCGCAACGCCGACGCGGCGCCCATGGCCGAGGCGCTGCGCCAGCGCGGGCTGCCCGTGGAGATCGTCGGGCTCGGGGGGCTGCTGCACACCCCGGAGGTCGCCGATGTCGTTGCCATGCTGCGCCTGGTGGCCGACCCGGCGTCGGGATCGGCGGCGGTGCGGGTACTCACCGGCGCGCGCTGGCGAATCGGGCTCACCGACCTGCGCGCGCTGTGGCAGCGGGCCGCGGAACTGTCGATCGTGCGCCCGCCGGTCACCGGCGAGGGACTGGTCGCCGCGGTGGGGGCGACGTTGCCCGGCGAGCCCGCCGAACGCGCCGGACTCGCCGACGCCGTCGCCGATCCCGGTGCACCTCAACGTTATTCGGCAGCCGGATACGAGCGCATCGGTGCCCTCGGCAAGCAGCTCGCGCACCTGCGGGAACGCATCGGTCAGCCGTTGAGCGATCTGGTCGCCGACGTGGAGCGAACCATCGGCATTCGCGCGGAGGCCCGTCGCGAGCACCTCGACGCCTTCGCCGACGTGGTTGCCGGGTACGCCGGCGATCCCGAGGCCACCGTCGGCGGCCTGCTGGACTTCCTGCGGGCCGCCGAATCCGTCGAAAACGGTTTGGAGCCGGGCGAAGTCGAGGTCGCACCGGATCGGGTGCAGGTGCTCACCGTGCACGCGGCCAAGGGTCTGGAATGGGAGATCGTCGCCGTGCCGCACGTAGCCAAGAATGTGTTCCCGTCGGGGGTGAACGCCGGCACCTGGCTCGGCGCCCTGGGGGAGTTGCCGCCGGCATTGCGCGGCGACCGGGCCACCGACGGCGGCGACGGCGTGCCGGTCCTGGAACTTTCCGAGGTCTTCGATCGCAGCCAGCTCGACGAGGCGCTGAGCCAGCACAAGGCCGCGCTGGCGCGCCGCCGCGCCGCAGAGGACCGTCGGCTGTTCTACGTCGCGCTCACCAGAACCGAACGCACGCTGTATGTTTCGGCGCACCACTGGGCGGAGACGGGCCGCGACCCGAAGGGGCCGTCGGAGTTTCTGCTGGAGCTCAAAGATGCTGTGGGTCAAGTCGATCGGTGGGACGAACCACCGGAGCCGGGCGCGGCCAACCCATTTCGCGAACGGCCGGTCACCGCGCAGTGGCCGCGCGATCCGCTCGGGCCGCGGCGCGCCGCCGTCGAGGCCGGGGCGGCGGCGGTGCTGGCGGCGCTGCGCGAGTTACCGCCCGAAGCGGCGGCCGATCGTCTCGGCGGAGCCGACGGGATGGACGGCGGTGCGCGCGCTCGTCGTGAGGAGCCGGTTGGCGATGCCGCCGCCGCGCTGAACGCGGTGCCGGAGGAGGAGTGGTCGCCGGAGGTGGCCGCGGTGTCGGAGGAGGAGTGGTCGCCGGAGGTGGCCGCGGCGCCGGCGGAGGAGTGGTCGGCGCAGGTGGATGCGCTACTGGCCGAGCGGGCCGCGCACGAGGCCGAGACCGAGGTGGAATTGCCGGCCCAGCTGTCGGTGAGCCAGCTGGTGGAACTGCGCGCCGATCCGGATGCACTGGCGGCGCGGCTGCGGCGACCACTTCCGTTCCGGCCCAATCCTTTTGCCCGCCGCGGCACCGCGTTTCACGCCTGGCTCGAGCGGCACTTCGGTGCGACCCGCCTGCTCGATCTCGATGAACTCCCCGGCGCCGCCGACACCGGCGCCGTCGACCACGATCTGGTGGCCCTGCAGGACGCATTCCTGAATTCGCCGTGGGCACAGCGCAGCCCGGTCGAGGTGGAGGTGCCGTTCGAGACCGTGCTCGCCGGCACCGTGATCCGGGGGCGTATCGACGCCGTGTTCGCCGATCCGGGCGGCGGCTGGACGGTCGTCGACTGGAAAACCGGCGCGCCGCCGGCCGCCGGTGCGGAGGCGGCGGTCGCCTATCAGCTTGCGGTGTACCGCATTGCGTGGGCGCGGCTGGCGCAGTGCCCGCTCGAGCAGGTGCGCGCCGCGTTCCACTATGTGCGCTCGGGCCGCACCATCGCGCCCGAGCAACTGCCCGACGAGCAGGCCGTGGCCGCGCTCATCGCGACTGCCGGTACACCCGAAGCCCCGCAAGGATGAGCGGAATTTGCAGCGGCAGCCGCAGCACCACGCCCACCTTCGCCACCATGGGGATGCGGCTGCTGCGTACCCAGTCGACCGCCATCTGGATGTTCGCCGGGAACACCGCGATGAACAGCAGCGCCGCGAGCAAGCCGCCGAACCGCCGGGTACGCGGCGCGGCGAGGGTGGCGGCAACGCCGAGCTCGGCCACTCCCGAGGCGTACGTGTACGCACGCGGATCGCCGGGCAACTCCTTCGGGACGATGGCGTCGAAAGGCTTGGGAGCGACGAAATGGAGCACTCCCATTCCGGCGAGCAGGATCGCGAGGCGTTGGGCGTTGAGCATGGTCGCCAGCTTGCCTAGTGG
>CAKZIX010000214.1 GCA_936936565.1 uncultured Nocardiaceae bacterium
AGCCACACCCTCCAGAATCCGCACCAACCGCCGCCCGAACCCGGCCACCGTCGACTCGTCGAACAGGTCGGCGGCATAGGTGAATACGGCGTCCATGCCGGTCACCGCCCCGGCGCTGTCGAACTTCTCGACGACGGTGAGCTGCAAGTCGAACTTTGCGACCGCGGTTTCGGCGTCGAGCGCCGTCACCGACAGTTCTGGCAGGTCGAGAGAGACCGCTCCCGTGTTCTGGAAGGTGAGCATCACCTGGAACAGCGGGTGCCGGCTCGCCGAGCGCGCCGGGTTCAGAATTTCGACGAGACGCTCGAAGGGCAGGTCGGCATGCCCGAACGCAGCAACGTCGGTATGCCGAACGGTCGCAAGCAGTTCCGCAAACGACTGTGCCGTGTCGACCGGCGTACGCAGCACGAGGGTGTTGACGAACATCCCGATGAGGTCGTCGAGCGCGGCCTCGCCCCGTCCGGCGACCGGTGTCCCGATCACGATGTCGTCGCCGCCGGACAACCGGGCGAGCAACGTGGCGAGCGCGGCGTGCACCACCATGAACGGGGTGCACTGTTGCGCCCGCGCGAGCCGGTAGATCGCCTGCGCGAGTCCGGGCGCGATCGTGAAGTCGTGCCGTCCGCCGCGATAGCTGGCAACCGCGGGCCGCGGCCGGTCGGTCGGCAGGTCGAGTTCGTCGGCGAGCCCGGCGAGCTGGCTGGTCCAGTACAAAACCTGCTGCGAGACAAGCGATTCCTGGTCGTCCTCGGATCCGAGCACGCCGCGCTGCCAAATCGCGAAGTCCGCGTACTGCACCGGCAGCGGCGCCCACGCGGGCGCGTCTCCGGCAACGCGGGCGAGGTACGCGGACATCACGTCGCGAGCCAGCGGGCCCATCGAGAACCCGTCTGCCGAAATGTGGTGCACCACAACGACAAGCACGTGTTCGGTGGCGGCGATCCGGAACAGGCGAGCACGCACCGGCACTTCGGCCGTCACGTCGAACCCGACGAGCACCAGGTCGGCGATCTTGCGTTCGAGTTCGTCGGCCGCGACGTCCTTGGGCGCCAAATCCGGGACCACTTGCGCCACCGGCACGATCACCTGTGCGGGCACTCCCGGTTCCACCTCCGGGTACACCGTGCGCAGCGACTCGTGACGTCCGACGACATCGGCCACAGCAGCCTGCAGTGCGTCGACGTCGAGCGCACCCGTGAGCCGGATGGCGACCGGAATGTTGTTGACCGCCGACTCTCGCCGCCCTCCCGTCGCTTCGCTCGCCCCGGCCTCGAAGCGGTTCAAGAACCACATGCGTTGCTGCGCAAGCGAAAGCGGCAACCGTTCGGGGCGGACCTGGGCCACGAGCGCGTGCCGGTCGCCGACACCGGCGTGCGATTCGACACGCGCCGCGAGCGCCGCGACGGTCGGTGCCTCGAACAGGGTGCGCACGGCGATTCTGGTGTCGAGCGCCGCACCGAGCCGTGCGACAACCTGGGTGGCCATCAGCGAATTGCCGCCGAGGTCGAAGAAGTTGTCGTCCGCGCCGACGCGCGCGCCGTCGTCGGCGAGGCCGAGCACATCGGCGAACGCGCCGGCCACGATTTCCTCGGTCGGCGTCGCCGGTGCGCGGAATTCCCGCGCTTCGAACACGGGGGCGGGCAGCGCTTTGCGATCCAGCTTGCCGGACGCGTTGAGCGGCAACGCATCCAACTCGATGATGGCGGCGGGCACCATATACGACGGAAGCTGGCGGGCCACCGCCGCTTTCAGCGCCGCGGCGTCGACCGACGTTGTCCGGGAGGGTACGACGTAGGCCACGATGCTCGCACCCGAACGCGCATCGGTATGCACCACGACCACGGCCTGCGTGACGGACGGCTCGGCACCGGATTTGCCGGCGGCGAGCAGCGCAGATTCGATTTCGCCGAGTTCGATACGCAGACCACGGACCTTCACCTGGAAGTCGGTGCGGCCGATGTAGTCGATGCCGGGCGCACCGTCGGTTCCGGTGCGCCACTTCACCAGGTCGCCGGTGCGGTACATCCGGCTGCCTGCCGTACCGAAGGGGTCGGCAACGAAGCGCTCGGCAGACAGGTCGGCACGCCCGTGGTACCCGCGGACCACTTGGGCGCCCGCAAGATACAGCTCACCCGCGACACCCACCGGAACCGGATGCAGACGCGCATCGAGCACGTAGGCGCGCGCATTTGCCACCGGGCCGCCGATCGAAACGGGTGTCCGCAGCTGCGCGGGCAGCTCGCATTCGGTGGCGTGCACCGTGAATTCGGTGGGGCCGTACAGGTTGTGGACCACCGCGTTGGACACTGCGCGGGTCGCCGCAACGGTTTCGACCGGCAGCGCCTCACCGGCAACGAGCAAGGCGCGCAACGAGTTCACCGATCCGGGCGGCACTGCGCCGGCGAATACGGACAGCATCGACGGCACGAACGAGGTGAGCGTGACGCTGTGCTCGGCGATGACATCGGCGAGGTAGGCCGGATCACGATGTCCGTCCGGCGCCGCGACGATCATGCGCGCGCCGGTCGCCAGCGTCGCGAACAGCTCCCACACCGACACGTCGAAGGTGGCCGGCGTCTTGAACAGCACCGTGTCGGCGGTGCCGATGGCGAACCGATCGGCGATCCAGCGGACTTGATTCACCACGGCGGCGTGCGGAACGGCGACACCCTTCGGCCGGCCGGTGGATCCGGACGTGAAGAGCACGTATGCCGGGTGGGTCGGCCGCAGTGGCAGCAATCTTTCCGAGTCCATCACCGGCGCATCGGAATACGACGATGTGTCCGGCAGTGCTTCGGTCAGCACGCATACCGGTGCCGCAGTTTCGACGATGTGGGCACGCCGGTCCGCCGGATGATCCGGATCCAGCGGCACGTATCCGGCGCCGGCCTTGTGCACCGCGTACATCGCGGTCACCATCGCAAGCGTGCGCCGCATGTCCAGCGCCACCAGTGATTCCGGTCCGACACCGGCATCGATGAGCCAGCGCGCCAATTGGTTGGCGCGGGCGTCGAACTCCCGGTACGTCAACGACTGCTCGTCCGCGACCACCGCGACAGCATTCGGCGTCTGCGCCACCTGTGCGTCGAAAAGCGCTGGGAGGGTGTCGATATCACCGAAGTCGACGCCGGTGTCGTTGAACTGTTCGAGCACCTGGGCGAGTTCGTCGGCGTCGCTGATGACCACGTCGCCCACAGGGACCGACGGATCCTCGGCCAACGCGGCGAGCACACGCGCGAACCGCGCGCCGAAGCGCTCGACCGTCGACGCGTCGAACAGGTCGGTCGCATAGGTGACCGTCGCCTGGATCTCGGCGGGATCGCCTGCATCGTTGTAGGTTTCGACAAGGGTGAGCTGAAGATCGAACTTGGCCAACGGATCTCCGGCGGGCAGCCCGGTCACCGTCAGTCCGTCGAGTTCCAGCCGGGTCTGCTGCTGGTTGGCCAGCGACAGCATGACCTGGAACAGCGGATGCCGGGCGGTGGAGCGTTCCGGATTGATGATCTCGACGAGCCGCTCGAACGGCAGGTCGGCGTTGGCGAACGCGGCCAGATCGGTGTCGCGCACCGATCCGAGCAGGTCGGCGAACGTGACGGCGCCGTCCACGTGGGTGCGCAGCACCAGGGTGTTGACGAACATGCCGATCAGGTCGTCGAGGGCCTGTTCGCCGCGGCCGGCGATCGGCGTACCGATCGCGATGTCGTCGGTTCCGGACAGCCGCGCGAGTAGCACCGCGAGGGCGGTGTGCACCACCATGAACACGCTCGAACTGCGGCTGCGTGCGAGGTCGCTCACGGCACGATGGACCGCCGGGTCGATGACGAAGGTGTGTTCGGCACCGATGTTTGTCGCGATCGCCGGGCGCGGACGATCGGACGGCAGATCCAATTGCTCTGGGAGACCGTTCAATTGGTCTTGCCAGTAGCCGATCTGCCGCGCGATGAGCGAGCGTGGGTCGCGCTCGTCGCCGAGCACGTCGCGCTGCCACAGCGTGTAGTCGGCGTATTGCACCGGCAGCGGCGTCCAGCCCGGTTCGCCACCGTCGACGCGGGCGGCGTAGGCCAGCATGATGTCTCGGGTCAACGGCCCCATCGAGAAGCCGTCGGCACTGATGTGGTGCACCACGAAGGCGAGCACGTGCTCTGTCGGGCGCAGCTCGAACAACTTGGCGCGGAACGGAACCCGTTCGGTCACGTCGAATCCGCCGAGCACGAGTTCGGTGATCTCACCGACCAGTTCGGCCTCGGTGGTCTCGATCGGTGACAGGTCGGGAATGACCTTCGACGTCGGGACGACGACCTGGTGCCCGACACCCTCGGTCTCCGGGTAGACGGTGCGCAGCGCCTCGTGGCGGGCGAGCACGTCCGCGACCGCGATCTGCAACGCCTGCCGATCGAGCAAGCCGGACAAGCGCATGGCGACCGGGATGTTGTTGACCGCGGACTCCGGCTCGAACCGGTTGAGGAACCACATCCGCTGCTGGGCCAGTGACAACGGCACCCGGTCCGGACGCTCCTGCAC
>CAKZIX010000215.1 GCA_936936565.1 uncultured Nocardiaceae bacterium
CTGATGGAGCTAGCTGAAAGTCCCCAGAGTCGTTAGTCGAATTGGGCCAGTTGGTATCCCGTTCGGCGTGTTGATGCGCCGTTGCTGTTGATCTCGCTCATCCTCCGCGCGGAATTGGTTTCCGTGCAGGTGAGAGAGGTCGTGGATGCTGTCGCTGGACGACGATGTGGAAGCGTTCGCGCTTCGAGAACAAGGCTGGTCGATCTCGGCGATCGCCCGGCATCTGGGGGTAGATCGCAAGACGGTTCGCGCGTACTTGAACGGCGAACGGGTGGCCGGTCAGCGCAAACGGTCCGCGCCGTTGCTGATCGAGCCGTTCGTCGACTATTGCCGGATGCGGCTGAGCGACGACCCGCATTTGTGGGCGTCGACGTTGTTCGACGAGCTCGTCGAGCTCGGGTTCGGCGGTTCGTATCAGTCGCTGACGCTGGCCATCCGCCAGCTGGGCCTGCGACCGCATTGCGAGCCGTGCCACGCGACGAAGGGCCGCGATTCGGCGATCATCGAGCACCCGGCGGGCGAGGAAACCCAGTGGGACTGGCTGGAATTGCCGGATCCGCCGACGGCGTGGGGCGCAGGCAGGCACGCCCACCTGCTGGTCGGGGCGTTGGCACACTCGAGCAAATGGCGCGGCGTGCTTGCGCCCGCTGAGGACTTCGCCCACCTAATCGAAGCGCTCGAGCTGGTCACCGACCGCCTGGGCGGCGTGACCCGGCGCTGGCGGTTCGACCGGATGGCTACCGTGTGCTATCCCGAGTCGGGTCGGATCACGGCCTCGTTCGCCGCGGTGGCCAAGCACTACGGCGTCGGCGTCGATATCTGCCCGCCGCGACGCGGCAACCGCAAGGGCGTGGTCGAGAAATCCAATCATGCTGCGGCGCAACGATGGTGGCGCACCGTCGGCGACGACACGACGATCGGCGTGGCGCAAGCATCGCTGGATCGGCTGTGCGGGCGCCTCGATAACCGGCGCCGCGTCCGCGAGGGCGAGAAGACGACCGTCGGCGCGTTGGCGGACGCTGAGCGCCTTCGTGTGGCGCCCGCAAACTCCTACCCGGTCGAGATCCGCGAACCGCGCAAGGTCACCGCACAGGGCCTGGTGTCCTGGCGCGGCAACCAGTACTCGACACCGCCGGGCATGCCCGGCGCGACGGTGACGGTGATCCATCGCTTGGGCGGCGAAATCATCGAGCTGGCAACCGATTCCGGCGCGATCATCGCCGCGCACCGACGGGCGCTCGACGGCGCTGGCCAGGTGATCCGCGACGAAGGCCATGTCGTCGCGCTGGAGCGGTCGGTACTGGCCAGCTTCGACACCGCCCGACCGTGCAACCACAAGACCCGCCGGCCGATCTCCGAGGCCGCGCTCGCCGAGTCCGCGCGGCTGCGCGGACACGGCAGTTCTGCCGATCCCGCCCACAAAGTGGTGATCGATCTCGCCGTCTACTCGGCCACCGCCGCACGGCTTTCCGTTGCACCACAACATGATCCAATCGAACAACAACAGTGAGGAACCCGTTGACCAAGTCCGTCCCGCAGATGAGCGAGGCACGCCGCTACCAGCAACTGCGCGCACATCTGTCATATCTGAAACTCGGCGACGCCGCCGAAGCCCTACCTCGCGTGCTCGACGCCGCCCGATCCGAAAACCTCTCCCTCACAGCCGCTTTGGAGCGGCTGCTGGAAATCGAGGTCAACGCCACCGAAGACCGCCGGCTCGCAGCGCGGCTGCGGTTCGCCTGCCTGCCCGAGCCCTGGACGCTCGGCGACTTCGACTTCGCCGCCCAACCCGGCGTCGACGAGAAGCTCATCCGGGATCTGGCCAGCCTGCGCTTCCTCGACGACGCAGCCAACGTGCTGCTCGTCGGCCCGCCCGGCGTCGGCAAGACGATGCTCGCCGTCGCCATCGCCCGCGGCGCCGCCGAGTCCGGACACCGCGTCTACTTCACCACCGCCGCCGAACTGGCCGCCAAATGCCACAAGGCCGCACTCGAAGGGCGCTGGCACACCTGCATGCGATTCTTCGCCGGACCGCGGCTTTTGGTCATCGATGAACTTGGATACCTACCACTGCCCGGCGACGGCGCGTCGGCGCTGTTCCAAGTGATCAACCAGCGCTACCTGAAATCGAGTACGATTCTGACGACAAACGTCGGAATCGCTGACTGGGCAAACGTTTTCGGCGACGCTACGGTCGCCGCCGCGATGCTCGATCGGCTGCTGCACCGGGCGACCGTGGTCGGCATCGACGGACCCAGCTACCGGCTACGCCACCACCAGGAGACCGCCGAGAACCTGCGCAAGGCGGTGAATGCTCGTGTCTCCTGACAACCCCAAACCCGGCCTGGAACCTCGCGGCTGCCGGGTGTGCTGGACGGAATTCACCCCGCAGCGGTCCAACAACATCTACTGCAGCACACGCTGCAAGAACACCGCATCGCGCCGCCGCAACCATCAACCGGCCGAGCAAACAACCTCGCCGCCGCACGATCCGCGACCAGCCGCCACACGCAGCTGCCCACACTGCGGCGAATCGATCACGATCGTCGCACTGTTGACCACACCCGAAGCCGCCAGGCCGAACGTCCCGACGCCAGACACGACGATCATCCCGCTACACCGCAGAACCTGCTAACGTTCACACCCAAGCCATCTGGACCATTTCGGTTGGCAACTCTGGCCAACTTTCCCTTAGCGCCATCA
>CAKZIX010000216.1 GCA_936936565.1 uncultured Nocardiaceae bacterium
AGGACCCGTACGAGAAGATCGGCGCCGAGCTGGTCAAGGAAGTTGCCAAGAAGACCGACGACGTCGCGGGTGACGGCACCACCACCGCCACCGTGCTCGCTCAGGCGCTCGTTCGCGAGGGTCTGCGCAACGTGGCTGCCGGCGCGAACCCGCTCGGCCTCAAGCGCGGCATCGAGAAGGCCGTCGAGGCCGTCACGGCCCGTCTGCTCGAGACCGCCAAGGAGGTCGAGACCAAGGAGCAGATCGCCGCTACCGCCGGGATCTCGGCCGGCGACTCGTCCATCGGTGAGCTCATCGCCGAGGCCATGGACAAGGTCGGCAAGGAAGGCGTCATCACCGTCGAGGAGAGCAACACCTTCGGCCTCCAGCTGGAGCTCACCGAGGGTATGCGCTTCGACAAGGGCTACATCTCCGGCTACTTCGTCACCGACCCGGAGCGTCAGGAAGCGGTCCTCGAGGATCCGTACATCCTGCTCGTCGGCTCGAAGGTTTCCTCGGTCAAGGACCTGCTGCCGCTGCTGGAGAAGGTCATTCAGGCCGGCAAGCCGCTGCTGATCATCGCCGAGGACGTCGAGGGCGAGGCCCTGTCGACCCTGGTCGTGAACAAGATCCGTGGCACCTTCAAGTCGGTCGCCGTCAAGGCCCCCGGCTTCGGTGACCGCCGCAAGGCGCAGCTGGCCGACATCGCCATCCTCACCGGTGGCGAGGTCATCAGCGAAGAGGTCGGCCTCTCCCTGGAGACCGCCACCGTCGAGCTGCTCGGTACCGCTCGCAAGGTCGTCGTCACCAAGGACGAGACCACCATCGTCGAGGGTGCCGGCGACGCCGAGGCCATCAAGGGCCGCGTGGCGCAGATCCGCGCCGAGATCGAGAACTCGGACAGCGACTACGACCGCGAGAAGCTGCAGGAGCGCCTGGCCAAGCTGGCCGGCGGTGTTGCGGTGATCAAGGCCGGTGCCGCCACCGAGGTCGAACTCAAGGAGCGCAAGCACCGCATCGAAGATGCCGTGCGCAACGCCAAGGCCGCGGTCGAAGAGGGCATCGTTGCGGGTGGTGGCGTCGCGCTGCTGCACGCCGCGCCTGCGCTCGACGCGCTGGAGCTGACCGGTGACGAGGCCACCGGCGCGAACATCGTTCGCGTCGCGCTCTCGGCGCCGCTGAAGCAGATCGCGTTCAACGCCGGCCTCGAGCCCGGCGTCGTCGCGGAGAAGGTGTCCGGCCTGGGCCTGTCCGAGGGTCTCAACGCCGCCACCGGTGAGTACGAAGACCTGCTCGCGGCCGGCGTTGCCGACCCGGTCAAGGTCACCCGCTCGGCGCTGCAGAACGCGGCGTCGATCGCGGCGCTGTTCCTCACCACCGAGGCCGTCGTCGCCGACAAGCCGGAGAAGGCAGCCGCTCCGGCCGACCCGACCGGCGGCATGGGCGGCATGGACTTCTGAGTCCGCGCGCTCGATTCACCGAAGGCCGGCGCACCCGTAGCGGGTGCGCCGGTCTTTTGTTTGCCTGGAGTTCGCCAAGGCTTCGCCCGGCGGTGACGGATGCCACGTTTTGCGCCCGGATGTGATTCGGCCCCAACTATTTTCGTGCGTCTTCCAGACGGTGTCCGGGTCTCGTTACGCTCCGTTCGCGCCGGCGGCGATCGTCGGGGTGACCACGAACTCGAAGGGAAATGTCATGGGAAGCGCGGAAATCGTCGGCCTGCTCACCGTCATCGGCCTGCTCGCCAAGCTCTTCGAAGGCTCGGGCTCGGCGGCCTGACACCCGCTCGCCGGCCGACACGCGAAAAGTTATCGCTTCAGATTTGCCGATAGCTGTTCCATATTGCCGTGTCAACGGGTTAGGCTTCCGGCGCGCCTCACAAAGAGACGTGCACCACACGAAAGAAAGTTGGAAGTCACATGGGTAGCTCGGACCTCGCCAACCTGCTGGAACTGCTGCAGCTCCTCAACGAACTCAGCAGCGGCTCGTCGGAGTAACGAGTTCGGTCGGGATATCTCGGGGCTCGGCGCTGACAGCGCCGGGCCCCGAGGTCTGTCCGGAGTCGGTTAGCTGGACAAACGACCAGCCTAGTCTTAGAGTCGAAAACTTAAGGTCACGATTGGGCGTCCCGTCGCGGGATGTGACCCACGTTATGTATTGTCAGCGCGATGTCACGTAGTTCGGGCGGCCGCACGTACGCGGGCCAGGCGATCGAGGACCGGCAGAAGGAGCGGCGTTCCCGCTTCCTCGAGTCGGGCCTTACTGTGTTCGCGCGCGACGGCTATGCCAACAGCTCGGTGGGCACCATCTGCCGCGAAGCCGGACTGTCGTCACGCCAGTTCTACGAAGAATTCAACGGTCGTGAGGCGCTGCTCATCGAGTTGGTCGATGTGATCAACACCGAGGCGCGCGAGGCCGTGCTCGCCGCTGCCGCCGCCAACGCCGAAGGCGGCATCCGCCGGGTCGTCGAAGAGGGGCTGCGCGGCTACATCAAGAGCATCGGCACCGACGCGCGCCGCGCCCGGGTCGCGCTCGTCGAGGCTGTGGGCGCCAGCCCACGGGTGGAAGAACACCGCGCGCTCGAGCGCGCGCGCTGGACCGATCAGATGGCAGTGCTCGCCGAAGCGGCCGCGACCGCCGGTGAGATCCCCGGCGGGGATTTCGAACTGCGCATCATTGCGATCATCGGCGCGGTCAACTACGCCGTGTACGAATGGGCCATCGCAGAGGCCCGGCCCGATCTGGACCATGTCACGAGCGTGCTGACCCGGGTCCTGATCGGTGCCGCACTTGCCTGACACCGGGCGAATTAACGGCTCTTTTACCCTGAGGTTGCCCGCCGGGATTAGATTCCGAGACGTGACCGATGTGGCAGCTACCAACCTTCGCGACCTGAGCGAGATCGCCGACCTGAAGACGGCGGTCGATCTGGCCAACACTCGAGGATTCGTCGTCGACGACAACGAAGACGACGACGACCCGGTGCTGTTGACCGCGCTGGACGGGCGCGTCGTCGACACGTGGCGTGAGGACTACCCGTACAACGAGCGGCTGACCCGCCCGGAGTACGAGCTGCAGAAGCGTCTGCTGCAGATCGAGTTGCTCAAGCTGCAGAAGTGGACCAAGGCCAACGGCGGCCGCATCGTCATCGTGTTCGAGGGCCGCGACGCCGCCGGCAAGGGTGGCACCATCAAGCGCTTCATGGAGCATCTCAACCCGCGCGGTGCGCGTGTGGTGGCACTCGAGAAGCCGTCCACGCGCGAGCAGACGCAGTGGTACTTCCAGCGCTACGTCGAGCACCTGCCCGCTGCCGGCGAGATCGTCATGTTCGACCGGTCCTGGTACAACCGCGCCGGTGTCGAACGGGTGATGGGCTTTTGCACCCCCGAGCAGCACGAGCGGTTCCTGCACCAGGTGCCGCACTTCGAGGAGATGCTCGTCGACGACGGCATCTCGCTGGTCAAGTTCTGGTTCTCGGTGTCCCCGCTCGAGCAGCGCACCCGCTTCGCGATCCGGCAGGTGGATCCGGTGCGGCAGTGGAAGCTGTCGCCGATGGACCTGGCCTCCCTGGACAAATGGGAGGACTACACCGCGGCCAAGGAAGAGAACTTCCGCGCCACCGACACCGATCACGCGCCGTGGACGGTCGTCAAGAGCAACGACAAGAAGCGCGCCCGCATCAACGCGATGCGTCACGTGCTCGGCCTGTTCGAATACGAGAACAAGGACCACGAGATCGTCGGCACCGCCGACCCGCTGATCGTGGGCCGCGCCAAGGACGTCATCGGAGACTAGGCCCGCAGTACTCTCGGCAGTCGTGGATACCGTTCCGATCCAGCTGCCCGACGGTTCGACCGCGCCGGTTCGGCTGTTCCCGGCCGATCCGGCGCACCGGCACCCGTCCACCCCGGACACGCCGCGTCCGGTGCTCGTGATCATCCCCGGCATGGGCGTGCCCGGTGGCTACTACGAACTCGTCGCGGCCAAGCTCGCGCGCCGCGGATTCGACGCCGCCATCGGCGAATTGCGCGGTCAGGGCGACAGCCGTCCGCGCCCGGACGCGTCGAGCCGCTACGGCTATCACGAGCTGGTGTCCGTCGACTTCCCGGCGATGTTCGAGGTGGTGCGCGACCGGTTTCCGGAATCCACTCCGTACCTGCTCGGGCACAGCCTGGGCGGCCAACTGGGCGTGCTGTATGCCGCCCGGATCCGCGGCCGGCTCGGCGGTCTGATCCTGATCGCAAGCGGCACACCGTATTACCGCGGTTACCCGGGGGCGCGCGGGCCGGGTCTGTTCGTCGGCTCCGCGGCCCTGTCGCTGACCACCAATCTCGCCGGCTTCTGGCCGGGCGACCGAATCACCGTGGGCGGCTTCGGAAGACAGTCCAAGGTGTTGATCGGCGACTGGGCCCGGCTGGCCCGCACCGGCCGGTTCGAGCCGGTCGGCGCCGACATCGACTACGAGGAGCGGATCGCGCGGCTGAAACTGCCGGTGCTCGCCATGACCATCGACGGCGACGACCTCGCGCCCCGGGCGGCCGTCGAGCACCTGGTGGCAAAGCTGCCCAACGCCGAGGTCACCCTCGAAACGCTGGCGGAACCACCGGGCCACAACGGCTGGATTCGCAACCCGGTCTCGACGGTCGACCGCATCGAGGCCTGGCTGCGCCGTTAGTCCCGCAGGCCGAGTTTGCGCGCGAAGAACTCGAAGCTGAGCGCGCTCACGAACGCCTGCTGGGCGTTGTCGGCGGCGCCGCCGTGGCCGCCTTCGATGTTCTCGTAGTACCAGACCTCGTGGCCGGATTCCTCGAGCCGGGCGCACATTTTGCGCGCGTGGCCGGGGTGCACGCGGTCGTCGCGGGTGGACGTGGTGAGCAGGATCGGCGGGTACGGCCGCTCGGCGCTGACATTCTGGTAGGGCGAATACTCTTGCAGGAAGGCCCATTCCGCGGGGTCGTCGGGGTTGCCGTACTCGGCCACCCAGGAGGCGCCGGCCAGCAGCAGGTGGTAGCGGCGCATGTCCAGCAGCGGCACCCGGCAGACGATCGCGCCGAACAGCTCCGGGTAGCGGGTGAGCATCACGCCGGTGAGCAGGCCGCCGTTGGAGCCGCCGAGGCAGCCGAGTTGTGCGGGCGTGGTGATCCCGCGGCGCACGAGATCCGTTGCCACGGCGGCGAAATCCTCGAACGCCAGGTGCCGTCCGGCGCGTTGGGCCTGGGTGTGCCACTGCGGCCCGTATTCGCCGCCGCCGCGAATGTTGGCGCTCACCCACACGCCGCCCGCGGCCAGCCACCCCATTCCGATTCCGCCGCTGTAGCCGGGCAGCTCCGAGTTCTCGAAACCGCCGTAGCCGTAGAGGATCGTCGGCCCGGTGAGCCCTTTGCGGCGCACGACGAAGTACGGCACCTGGGTGCCGTCCAGCGACGTCGCGAAGAACTGTTCGGTGCCCATGTCGGTGGCGTCGTAGAACTCCGGTGCCTGCTTGATGGGTACCGCGCCGGAATCGATGTCGCCGCTCAACACCGTTGCGGGCATGGTGAATCCGCTGACGTTGAGCATGTACGCGTCGCCGCTGTCGAGCGGATCCAGGTTGAACAGCTGGGCGGTGGCCATCGGCGGCACGTCGGCCAGCGGCCGGCGTGTCCAGCCGTCCGCGCCGGGCGTGAGCACCTCCAGGTGCGCTTGCACGTCGACGAGTGTCTGGAGCACCAGATGGTGTTCGGTCCAGCCGTACCCGACCAGCGACGAATGCGCGTCTGGGGCGAACAGCACCTCGAAATCACGTGCACCGCTGCGGAATTCGTCGAACGGGATGGCGAGCAGTGCCCCGGCCGGGTAGGTCGTCGCCAGCTCCCACGGCGTTTTGAGTCGCACCAGCAGCCAGTTCTTGTACCAGGAGCTGTCGGAGTCGGTGGGTACGTCGAGGTGTTCGAGGGTGCCGTCGTCGTGGCGCAGCCACTCCGTGCTGTTGAAGAAGTCGGTCGAGCGGTAGACGTAGTGGCGCTCGAAACCGGGAGTCCGGTCGTAGCCGGCGCCGGCCGATACGTCGGTGGGTTCGCCCTCGAACACCGTCTCGGCGGCGTCGAGGGCGGTGCCGCGCCGCCACCGCTTTGCAATGCGTGGGTACCCCGACTCGGTGAGCGAACCGGGGCCGAAGTCGGTGCCCACATAGATGTGGTCGGTATCGATCCAGGACACCTGTGACTTCGCCTCGGCGAGCCCGAACCCGTCGGCGACGAAAGTCTTTGTATCCAAGTCGAACTCGCGCACGACGGTCGCGTCCGCGCCGCCACGGGAGAGGTTCACCAGAGCCCGCTGCTGGCTCGGGCGCAGCACGGCAGCACCGGCCCACACCCAGTTCTCGTCCTCGGCCGCGGCGAGCGCGTCGAGGTCGATCAACAGGTCCCATTCGGGGCTGTCGGTGCGGTAGGAATCCAGGGTCGTGCGCCGCCACAGCCCCTTGGGGTGTGCAGCATCACGCCAGAAGTTGTAGAGCCATTCCGCGCGGCGGGTGACGTAGGGAATTTTGGTGTCCGTATCCAGCATCGCGCGAATCCCGGTCTGCAGGTCGGCGAACTGCGCCGAGGCCGCGAACTGCGCCCGGACCTGCTCGTTGCGCTCGCGCGCCCAGTCCAGAGCGGCATCGGATTCGACCTCTTCGAGCCACAGGTAGGGATCCTCCATGCAGCATTTCTACCGGTTCGACGGGCACCTCGGTCAGCCGATCGACCCGGATACGGGCATCATGGACCTCGGAGTTGCAGTCCAGACGAGCGGGAACACAAGCATGAAGAAGAGCGTCATCCGTATTGCGGCGATCGCTTCGGCGGCCTCGGCGCTGGCCTTGGCCGGCATGGGCGCGGCGAACGCCCAGGCCAACGGCGACATCGTCGGCGGCCGCGAGCGCGTCAAGGTCGCGGTCAACACCAACGAGACCGTGATGATGAGCTGCGACGCCTACATCGACGACGCCCTGCGCGGCACCGTGTTCGTACCCGCCGCCGGCGCCGGCAAGCTGGTCATCGAAGATGTCGCCGCGGGCCCGCGCAAGGTGCGGGTGGTGTGCACCCGCGGCAGCGGCGGTACGTCGCTGTTCGACGAGCGGTTCGTCGAGGTGGCCCCGGCGGATCCGATTCTGGACGCGATCGACCCCATCTTCGGTGCGGTGGGCAGTTCGTTCCTGTCCACTGATCCCGCGCTGCGCTGAGTGCGCGCGATTCGGCGGTGAGCCAGCGCGGGGTTCGGCCCCCGCGCTAGGCTCGACGACGTGACTTCACACTTCGACGTCGTCGTTCTCGGAGCCGGTCCCGGCGGTTACGTCGCCGCGGTCCGCGCCGCACAACTCGGGCTGAAAACAGCCATCGTGGAACAGCAGTACTGGGGCGGGGTGTGCCTCAATGTGGGCTGCATTCCGTCGAAGGCGTTGCTGCGCAATGCGGAACTGGCGCACATCTTCACCAAGGAAGCCAAGACCTTCGGCATCTCCGGTGACGCGAGCTTCGACTTCGGTGCGGCGTTCGATCGCAGCCGCAAGGTCGCCGACGGTCGCGTCAAGGGCGTGCACTTCCTGATGAAGAAGAACAAGGTCACCGAGTTCGACGGCAAGGGCACGTTCGTCGACGCCAAGAAGCTCGAGGTCGCCCTCACCAAGGGCGGCACCGAGACCATCACGTTCGACAACGTGATCATCGCGACGGGCACCACCACCAAGCTGCTGCCCGGCACGTCGCTGTCGAAGAACGTCGTCACCTACGAAGAGCAGATCCTGACGCGCGAGCTGCCCGGTTCGATCCTGATCGTCGGCGCCGGTGCGATCGGCATGGAGTTCGCCTACGTTCTCAAGAACTACGGCGTGGACGTGCGCATCGTCGAGTTCCTGGACCGCGCGCTGCCCAACGAGGACGCCGACGTGTCGAAGGAAATCACCAAGGCGTACAAGAAGCTCGGCATCACGATCACCACCGGCGCCGCCGTGCAGTCCATCGAGGACGACGGCAGCAAGGTCACGGTCTCGATCAAGAACAACAAGTCCGGCGACATCGAAACGGTCACCGTGGACAAGGTGCTGCAGGCCGTCGGCTTTGCACCGCGCCTCGACGGCTACGGCCTGGAGAAGACGGGCGTCAAGCTGTCCGAGCGGCCCAAGGCCATCGAGATCGACGAGTTCATGCGCACCTCGGTGCCCGGCGTGTACGCGATCGGCGACGTCACCGGCAAGCTGCAGCTCGCGCACGTCGCCGAGGCTCAGGGCGTCGTCGCGGCCGAAACCATCGCGGGCGCCGAGACTGTGCCGCTGGGCGATTACCGGATGATGCCGCGCGCCACGTTCTGCCAGCCGCAGGTGGCCTCCTTCGGCCTGACGGAAGAGCAGGCGCGCGCCGAGGGCTACGACGTGAAGGTTGCCACCTTCCCCTTCACCGCCAACGGCAAGGCGCACGGCCTCGGCGACGCCACTGGCTTCGTCAAGCTGATCTCGGATCAGAAGTACGGCGAGCTCATCGGCGGGCACCTCATCGGCCCGGATGTCTCCGAGCTGCTGCCCGAGCTCACCCTGGCCCAGAAGTGGGACCTCACGGTCAACGAATTGACCCGCAACGTGCACACCCACCCGACGTTGTCGGAGGCACTGCAGGAAGGCTTCCACGGGCTCGCGGGCCACATGATCAACTTCTGAGTGCGCACTTCCCTGCAGTTCTGGACGTCGTCGTGGAACTGCAGGGAAGCGGTGCGCTCGGCGCAGGCGTGCATTCAGAATGTTTGGTGCACAACGGATTTAGACGATCGATTGCCGCGGTCGGGGTGACGCATGCGGCTCAGGCGAGCAGGGCGGCGATGCCGCCGATCACGACCACCACGGCGGTCAGCCCGTGGATCGCGTACGCGGCCGTGCGACTGCCGCCGTGGCGCAGCACGGTGAGCATGTCGCCGAACGGGGTGACGGATGCGGCGAGCATCAGGTAGCCGAGCACCTGAAACTCGCCCAGTGCCAACGGGATCAGTACGACCAGCCCGGACGCGATGTCACGGAAACCCTTGAGTTGGAGCCAGCCCGTCTGGGTCGGCCACGTCGGTAGCCCGAACGTCTGCGCCGACTTCAGCGGTGCGAACACGTACTGGATCCCTATGTAGATGATGCCGAGCCCGGTGAGCACGGTGATGGCGGCGGCGGTGAAATGCATGTCGTCCTCCTAGCGCTGCTAGATACAGGATCGACGCTAACACGAGCATTGGCCGAAGTGCTAGCGATGCTAGGATGAAGCCATGACCGTGCAGACCCGTCGCGAGCGTGAACGTGCCGAACGGCAGCAGCTGATCGTGCGCACGGCACGCGAACTCGCCGAGAGCGAAGGCTGGGACGCGGTCACCACCCGCCGGCTCGCCGAACTGATCGAATACAGTCAGCCGGTCCTCTACAGCCACTTCGCGGGCAAGGACGAGATCGTTGCGGCCGTCGCGCTGGAAGGATTCGCCGAAATGGCGGCGGCGCTACGCCGCCGTCGTGGCCTCGAACCGGTGCTACGCGCGTATTTCGGCTTCGCAGAGGCGAATCCGGCGCTCTACGACGCCATGTTCACCATGTCCACGTCGCTGCGCTTCGCCGTGCAGGAGACGCCGCAGCCGCTCAAAGACTGCTTCGAAGCGATCCGCGCCACGTTGGCGCCGGTGTCGGGCACCCGGGATCTCGACATTCTCACCGAGGTCGTGTGGAGCGCACTGCACGGGCAGATACTGCTCACCCGCGGCGGGCGGCTGCCGGAGCACGGCAAGCGCAAGCGCCTGGCCATGCTCGTCGAGCAGATCACCGCCTGACGGGCGGGTCAGTCGCGGACGGCTGCGGCGATGCGCGACAGCGCCAAAGCCTGTTCGGCGCGTTCGATGACGACGTCGCGGGAGTCGGCGATGTGGCTGCGCAACGCGTCACGGGCGTGCTCGAGGTCGCCCGCGAGGACGAGTTCGGCGATGTGTATGTGCTCGGCGATCGTCGTGGTGAGCCGGTCGGCGGTGATGTCGTCGAACATGCGGACCGGCCGGATGCGTGCGTTGACGGCCGAAAGTGCTTCCGTGAGTGCGTGATTGCCCGACGAGTCGAGCAGCAGCAGGTGGAAGTGCTCGTCACGCCCGACAAATTCCGCGGGGGCCGGCGGGGTGTCGCGCGCGGCGGTCCAGCGCCCGAGTTCTGGGATGAGCAGCGTGCGGTCGTGGCGCAGGGCCGCACCCTCGCGCACGCGGTCGATGCCGCGCAGCTCGAGCGTGATGCGCAGCTCGTAGAGGGCGCCCAGTTCGTCGAGCCGGGGCCGGTACGGGTACAGCCCGTGCTCGCCGCGCTGGACGAGTCCGTCGGCGAGCAGACGGGCCAGCGCCTCGCGCACCGGAGTGCGCGAGACGCCGTAGAGCTCGGCGAGACGTTCCTCGCCGAGCCGCGCGGCGGGAGAAAAATTGCCGGACATGAGATCTCGGCGCAGCGCGCGATAGACGGCGTCGCGCAGCGGTTCCGCGGGCGACCGGCGCGACACCTCGGCTCGCCCTAGATGGCCAGCGCCGCGCGAACGGTGCTCTCGGACGCGGCGCCGCCGGAACCCGACGAGGTGACCCGGCCGGACTCGAGCACGTAGTACTGCTGTGCGGTCTGCAGCGCGAAACCGATGTGCTGCTCGACGAGCAGTACCGACAGCCCGCCACGCTGGGTCAATTGGGTGATGGTGTGCTCGATCTCGGCGACGACGTTGGGCTGGATGCCCTCGGTCGGCTCGTCGAGGATGAGCACGCGTGGCTCGGTGATGAGCGCCCGCGCGATCGCCAGTTGCTGGCGCTGGCCGCCCGACAGCAGTCCGGCGCGACGCGAAAGTAGTTCGCGCAGTGCGGGAAACAGGTCCAATGCCTCGTCGACGAGGGCTTTGCCGCGTTTGCGCCCGTCGGCCACGACCTGCAGGTTCTCGGCGGTGGTCAGCTGGCCGAACGATTGCTGACCCTGTGGCACATAGGCGAGGCCGCGCTTGACCCGGGCGCTGGGCCGCAGTTTGCTCACATCGTCGCCGTCGAGCAGCACCTTGCCCGTCTGCAGCGGCAGCAGCCCGACCGCCGCGCGCAGCAGGGTGGTCTTGCCGGCCCCGTTGTGGCCCATCACGGCTGCTACGCCGTCGGCCGGAACCGTCACGGACACGCCGTGAATCACTTCGGCGCGGCCGTAACCGCAACGCAGGTCCTGTAACTCAAGCATCGGCGTCCTCCTTGACTGCGCGGTCCAGGTACACGGCCTGCACCTTGGGATCGGCCTGTACCTCGGCGACGGTGCCCTCGCTGAGCACCTTGCCGTTGGCGAGCACGGTGACCGAGGTGGCGTACTTGCGCATGAACTCCATGTCGTGTTCGACGACCACGACGGTGCGCTCACCGCCGATGCGCCGCAACAGGTTTCCGGTTTCCTCGCGCTCGTCGGCGCTCATCCCCGCGACCGGCTCGTCGAGCAGCAGCACCGAGGCGTTCTGCACCAGCAACATGCCGATCTCGAGCCACTTCTTCTGGCCGTGCGCGAGCACCCCGGCAAGCGTGTCCCGGTGTGCGCTCAATCCTGTTGTCTCCAAGGCCTCCTCGATCGCCGGCAGCACCGTGCCCCGGCGCCGCAGCAAGGTGAGTACCGAGCGCCCGGCGCCCGCGGCGATGTCGAGGTTCTGCAACACGGTGAGCTGTTCGAACACGCTCGCGGTCTGGAAGGTGCGGCCCACGCCGAGGCGCGCGATCCGGTGCACCTTCTTGCCGATCAGCTCGACACCGGATTTCGTCACCGAACCGGTGGCGGGCACCAGCCCGGTGATCGCGTCGATGAGGGTGGTCTTGCCCGCGCCGTTGGGCCCGATGAGAAAGCGCAGGTCGCCCTGCAGCAGCGTCATGTCCACGCCCGACACGGCCTTGAATCCGTCGAAATCGACAGTCAGGCCGCGAACTTCGAGGTATTCGCTGCTCATTCCGGCGTTGCCGCCGTACGCGGGTGCGTGCGAAGCGGTGCTCATCGTGCGGGCTCCTTTTCGAGCACGGGGAGGTCGTCGAGCGGCTGCGGGTCGGGTTCCGGGCGGCGGCGCCGTGCGAAGCGGTGCCGCAACTGTGGCAGGCCCGCCAGCCCGGCCGGCAGGAATCCGACGACGACGATGAAGAGGAAGCCCTGCAGGTAGGTCCATTCGGACGGAAACCGTTCGGAGAAGGCACTTTGCGCCCACGCCACCCCGATGGCGCCGAGCACCGGCCCGAGCAGGGTGGCACGTCCGCCGATCGCGACGCCGATCAGGAAGGCGATCGACGGCACGATGCCGACGTCGGCGGGGGAGATGATGCCGACGATCGGGACGAACAGGGCGCCGCCGATGCCGGCGAAGAAGGCGGCCACGGTGTAGGCGACCACCTTGACGTTGGCCGGGTCGTAGCCGAGGAACCGTACGCGCTCCTCTTGATCCCGTACGGCCACCAGCAGTTCGCCGTAACGGCTGTGCATGAGCTGGCGGGTGATCGCGACGACGACCAGCAGCGTGGCGGCCGCGATGAAGAACAGCATGCGCTTGTTGGCGGGATCGCTGAGGCTGAAGCCGAAGAACGATCGGAACCGGTTGAGCCCGGTGAACCCGCCGATACTCTGCTGTCCGATCAGGAAGATCGCGAAGGCGGCGGCCAGGGCCTGGGAGAGGATCGCGAAGTAGGCGCCCTTGACACGGCGCTTGAACACGCCGAGGCCGAGCAGCGCGGCGACGAGCGCGGGCAGCACCAGGATGCCGAGCAGCGTCACCGGAACCGATTGGAACGGTTGCCAATACGCGGGCAGCGAGTTGATACCCGCGACGGTCATGAAGTCGGGCACCTCGCGATTGCGCAGCGCGGCGTCGGCCATCTGCAGGTGCATCGCCATGATGTAGGCGCCGATCCCGAAGTAGACGCCCTGGCCGAGTACCAGCATGCCGCCGCGGCCCCAGGCCAGTCCGATGCCGACGGCGACGATGGCAAAGCACAAGAACTTGCCGAGCAGGTTCAGCCGGAAGTCGCTGAGCATCGCGGGCGCCACCGCGAACAAGATCACTGCGGCGAGCGCGAACCCGAGTCCCGCCCGCCACGGACCACTGACAATTCGCTGCATCAGACCAAACTCCTTGTCTTGACCGTGACCAGACCCTGTGGGCGCACCTGCAGCACGACGACGATGAGCACGAACATGAGCACCTTCGCGATCGAGGCCGTCGTCGAATATTCGATGAAGGAGTTGACGATGCCCATGCCGAAGGCGGCGATCACGGTGCCGCGGATCTGTCCGAGGCCGCCGATCACCACCACCAGGAAGGCGTCGATGATGTAGCTCTGGCCCACCGTGGAGCTGGTCGAGCCGATCAGCGTCAGTGCCACCCCGGCCACGCCGGCCAGCCCGGAGCCGATGAAGAACGTGCTGATGTCGGTGGTGCGGCTGGAAATGCCGCTCGTCTCGGCGAGGTCGCGGTTCTGCACGACGGCGCGGATGCGGCGCCCGAGCGAGGTGCGCGCCAGCGCCAGCGCCAGCGCCACCACGCAGCCGATCGCCAGCACGAGAATGAACAGCCGGGTCTTCGGTACGACCGCGCCGAAGATCTCGACGCCGCCCGAAAGCCATTCGGGTGCAACGACGTTCTTTGCCGGCGCCCCGAAGATGTCACGCGCGGCCTGCTGCAGCGCCAGCCCGACGCCGAAGGTCACGAGCAGGGTGTCCAACGGGCGGTGATACATGCGCCGGATCAGCGTGACCTCGAGCAGTGCGCCCATCAGCCCGCCGACCAGGAAGCCGATCGGCAGCGCCACCAGCAGCGAGCTGTCGGCATCCGAAATGACCTGCTGCACAACGTATGCGGTGTAGCAGCCGGCCATGATGAACTCGCCGTGGGCCATGTTGATGACGCCCATCTGGCCGAACGTCAGCGACAGGCCCAGCGCCACCAACAGCAGGATCGAACCGATGCTCAGGCCGGTGAACAGCTGGCCCACAAGAACTTCGACACTCAATTTCGCATTCCCTCGCCTCGGATGGGCGGTGCCTGTCGCCGACGCCGATCCGGCGTGTCGGTGCAGGCACCGCCATGGCCGCCGGATCTACTTCTGGCCCAAGTCCTTGGCCCAGTCGTAGGTCTCGAGGTACGGGTCCGGCTCGATCGGCTTGCCGGAGCTCCACACCTCGTAGATCAGGCCGTCGGGGCGGATCTCACCGATGCGCGCCGTTTTGGCGATGTGGTGGTTGTCGCCGTTGATCGTGACGGTGCCTTCGGGTGCCTCGAAAGTGACTCCGTCAGCGGCGTTCTGCACGTCGCCGACCGCGAAGGACTTCGCCTTCTCGACGGTGTTCTTCCACAGCCACACCGAGGTGTAGGCGGCTTCCATCGGATCGGAGGTGGGCTTGTTGGCGCCGAACGCCGACTTGTACGCCGTGACGAATTCCTTGTTCTTGGCGGTGTCGGTGGTCTGGTAGTAGTTCCATGAAACCAGCTGGCCCGCAATGTTTTGCGCGCCGATACCGCCGACTTCCTCTTCGGCGATGGACACCGAGACGACAGGCATTTCGTTGGCCTTCAGCCCGGCGTTGGTGTACTCGCGGAAGAACGCCACGTTGGAATCGCCGTTGAGCGTGTTGAACACGGCGCCGGCCTTGCTGGCGCGCACCTTGTTCACGATTGTGGAGAATTCCGTCGAACCCAGCTCCGCGTAGTCTTCGCCCTTGATTTCGATACCGTTGGCGGCCGCGTAGGCCTTGATCTCACGGTTGGCAGTTTGCGGGAAAACGTAGTTGCTGCCAACGAGATACAGCGATTTGACGCCCTTTTCCTTCAGGTAGTCCAGGGCCGGAATGATCTGCTGGTTCGTGGTGGCGCCGGTGTAGAAAATGTTCTTGCTCGCCTCCAGGCCCTCGTACTGGACGGGGTAGTAGAGCAGCGCGTTGCGGTCCTCGAACACGGGCAGCATGGCCTTGCGGCTCGACGAGGTCCAGCCGCCGAAAACCGCTGCGACGCAGTCGCTGGAGATGAGTTTCTCGGCCTTCTCGGCGAATGTCTTCGGGTCGGAGGCGCCGTCTTCGAGCACGATCTCGAGCTTCTTGCCCAGCACGCCCCCCGACGCGTTGATCTGGTCGACGGCAAGCTTGGTCGAATTGGCAACGGTCACTTCACTGATCGCCATGGTGCCCGACATCGAGTGCAGGGAACCGATCTTGATCGTGTCCTTGGAAGTGTCCACACACGAGGCCGCGCTGGCCGCGACGTCGTCGCCGGCCTTGGAGCCGCAACTGGTGAGCACCAGTGCCAGCGCGACGGCAGACGGAGCGGCGAGCAGTCGCAGATATCGGTGCGACGTGGAAATTGGCATGGGGGCGTGCCTTTCGTCGATCTCTTCGATGCGAAACGGCTCCGTATCCGCTGTTTGTATACGGAGACGTATTCGTGATCGGGAACGCTAGAGCGCCTCTGTTGCCCCTGAATGTCTGTCGATGACGAGTTTGTGTCCCCCGTTACGGCGGCGTGAATCCTTGATCACGCGGCGCCCGCGGCTCGGGTGAAGCGGGGCGGTACTAGATTGACCTTGCCGCACAGGGTCGCGAAGGGGTGTGCCGATGACGAGTCCGCAATGGCCATACGGTCAGCCGGATCCGAGCCAATCGAAGCCGGATCCGACGGTCATGTGGAATCCGCCTGCGGGTGGGGCGAACGTGGATCCCAATCAGTACCCGGGCGCGCCCGCGCCTGAATCGGGGGCGTACCCGCAGCAGTCCTATGCCCCGCCGGTGCCGGATTCGCCGGGGTACGCATCGCAGCCGTACGCCGGCGCCCAGCCGTACCAGCAACAGTTCGGCCCGCAGCAGCCCTTTCCAGGGCAGTATCCGCCGCCGGGCCCGCCGGCGTCGGGGCCCAACGCGCTGTGGTTCGTCGTCGGCGGTGTCGCGCTGCTCGTGGTGGTGGCGCTGGTGGTCGTGATCGCGCTCGCGGTGGGCAGCGACGATTCCGGAAGCAGCAATGCCGGCGGTGGTGGCGACGGAGCGAAAGCCAAGTACACCGCCA
Organism: uncultured Nocardiaceae bacterium; assembly: GCA_936936565.1. Taxonomy (GTDB): domain Bacteria; phylum Actinomycetota; class Actinomycetes; order Mycobacteriales; family Mycobacteriaceae; genus CAKZIX01. The sequence continues at coordinate 16,026 of CAKZIX010000216.1, forward strand.
ACGCCATCACCAACACGTGCGATCTCATCGATCCGAGCGTGCTCGCCAAGTGGGCGCCGAATCAGAAGAAGGCGCCGGAGCACACCGAGCGCAAGAGCCCGGGCAGTTTGAGCTCCTACGACTGCCGGGCCGAGAACGAGGGTTCCACGAGCGACTATCGCTCGGCGAGCCTGTGGCTGGACGCCAACATCACCGAGAGCAAGTACTCCGATCCGGCCGAGTTGTTCAAGATCCGCGAGCAGTCGGTCAAGGGCACCACGGGCACCGGCAAGTCGAGCGGCGACGTGCCCGGCATCGGCGCCAAGGCCGTGTTCGCATCCGACCAGGGCAGCAGTCGGGCCAGCTACGAGATCACCGTCATCGACGGCAATCTCATTTTCTCGGTGCGCCTGTCCGCGTACGGTCGAACCGCGCCGAGCCTGTCCGACCTCGAGGAAACCGCGCAGGCGCAGGCCCGCCAGGTACTGCAGAAGGTGCGCCGGTAACCACCTACGGTTGCGTACGTTTTACCGTGTAAGGCAGTCTGTCCGACCGGGCCGGTTCGACGACGAAGGGAACGCAAGTGGGCCACTACAAGAGCAATGTGCGGGATATCGAGTTCAACCTCTTCGAGGTGCTCGAAATCGGCAAGCTGCTCGACGGCGGCGCCTACGGCGACGTCGACAGCGACACCGCGCGCAGCATCCTGTCCGAGGCCGCCCGCCTTGCCGAGGGCCCCCTTGCGGAGTCCTTTGCCGACGCCGACCGCAACCCGGTCGAGTTCGACGTCGCCAACCACGAGATCGTCGTCCCCGAGGCACTGCGCCGCAGCATCGTCGCGTTGCAGGACAGCGGTTGGGGACTGGTCGGATTGCCCGAGTCGATCGGTGGCGCCGGGGCGCCCGCCGTGCTCGCCTGGGCGGTCAACGAAATGCTCTTCGGCGCCAACGCGGCTGCCAACTTCTTCAACATGGGCGCGCTGATGCACTACGTGACCTGGATGGAGGGCACCGACGAGCAGAAGAAGTGGGCGACGGCGGCCATCGAGCGCGGCTGGGCCGGCACCATGGTGCTCACCGAGCCCGACGCCGGCTCCGACGTCGGTGCCGGCCGCACCAAAGCGGTGCCGCAGGCCGACGGCACGTGGCACATCGAGGGCGTCAAGCGCTTCATCTCCGGCGGCGACGTCGGCGACACCGCCGAGAACATCGTGCATCTGGTGCTGGCCCGCCCCGAGGGCGCGGGCCCGGGCACCAAGGGCCTGTCGCTGTTCTACGTCCCCAAGTTCCGCTTCGATCCGCAGACGTTCGAGCTCGGTGAGCGCAACGGGGTGTTCGTCACCGGTGTCGAGCACAAGATGGGCATCAAGGTTTCGGCCACGTGTG
>CAKZIX010000217.1 GCA_936936565.1 uncultured Nocardiaceae bacterium
CACAGCGGAATCACGCGCGTCCCGAAGCCGCGCCCTTTCAGAGTATGTGCCGCGGTGGCGGCGCTCGTCGGTCACCGTGCGGCGTCGGCGGCGGCGCCGTATCGTGAGCGGGACGCGCTGCGAATCCCGTTGCAGCGGTTGCCAACCGGAGGATTCCGTGCCAAACGTGCTGCTTGCCGCCCACCGTGCGGGTCCGCGCGGCGGCGTGCCGGTGGTGTTCCTCGGCTCGCTCGCGTCGGACCGGTCCATGTGGGATCCGCAGGTCGAACGGTTGGCGCCCACTACCGACGTGATCGTCGTCGAGTTGCCCGGTCACGGCGCGTCGCCGCTGCCGCCGCGCGGTTCGACGGTGGCCGATTTCGCCGCGCAGGTGCTCGACACGCTCGACGAACTCGGCGTCCGAGCGTGCCACCTCGTCGGGCTGTCGCTCGGCGGGGCCGTCGCGCAGTGGCTGGCCGCGCACGCCCGCGAGCGCGTGGTCACGCTGACCCTGCTGTGCACCGCCACCCGATTCGGCGATCCCGACATGTGGTGCGAGCGCGCGGCGCTCGCCCGCGCCGAGGGCACCGGCACGCTCGCCACCGCGGTGGTCGGGCGCTGGTTCACCGCGGCCGGGCCGGAGCTGGTCGAGCGGATGCGCGCGATGGTGACCGCGATGAGCGGTGAAGCCTACGCACGTTCCTGCGAGGCCCTCGCCGTCTGGGACGGGGCCGAACTGTTGCCTGAAATCACCGCGCCCACAATGGTTCTCGCCGGAGCACAGGATCCATCGACGCCGCCGGAGCTGCTGGTGGGGATCGCCGAGGCGATCCCGAACAGCACCTTGCATGTGCTGGATCCGGGAGCGCACCTGGTGAACATCGAGCGCGCCGGCGAGGTGTGCGAGCTGATCGCCGCGCACACCCGCTAGGTCGCGTACATCGCTGCGGCGCCGGTGGCCTGTGGAGCACCCGCGGCCAGCGTGGTCCGCCAGCGGTCGGCGTCGAACACCCGCGGCTGTGTCGAATCCATGAACGTCGACAGCACCCGCACGAACCGATCCGGATCGTCGTCGTAGGGGAAGTGCCCGGAACCGTCGAAAATCTCCAGCCGCGAACCGGGCATCGCCGCATGGGCGTTGTGCGCGTGGCGCGCCGGCACGACGACATCCTTGCTGCCCCAGACGATCTGCACCGGCAACTGCTCGTTGAGATAGCACCGGTCCAGCGCCGAGGCCGCCTGGCCGCGCCAGTCCACCGAGTTCCGAATGATTTGCAGCGCAGCGCGATACGCCTTCGGGTCGCGCAGCCCGGACAGGCACGCGACGATCTGCGGCAGGTCGCCCAGCACGGCCGGTCCGAGGCCGGTCTGCTTGCGCACCGCACGCAACACCCCGGCCGCCGGCCGCGCCAGGTGCTGCACGCCCGGCACCCACAGCAGCCGCATCCACTCCCCGCCCACCGGCGCGGACATCAGGCGCAACATCGGATGCACGTCGGCGCCGAACCCGCCGCCGCTGACCACCACCAGCCGATCGACTCGCTCCGGAAACTGGTAGGCGAACTGGGCGGCGACGGCACCACCGAGCGAGTGCCCGACCACAGTCGCCCGCTCGACGCCCAGCACCGTCAGCAAGTCGCGCAGTCCGTTGGCGTAGCCGGCGACGGAGTAGTCGGCGCGCGGCTTGTCCGACAATCCGTGGCCGAGCAGGTCCGGGGCGATGACCCGGTATTTTGCCGCCAGCTTCGCGAACACCGAGCGCCACGACAACGCGTTCTCGGCGAACCCGTGAACCAGCACCACGACTTCCCCGTCGCCTGCCATGCGCACGGCACGCCGGTAGCCGTGAATGGTGTAGAAGCGGACGGATTTGTCGATCCCGTCCTGGGGCCGCAGCGCGACGATCTCGGCTTCGTTTCCAGGCGCCATGCACAGACGCTAGCCCCACATTGTTGCCGCGGTGTTGCGGATGGTGGGCCCCTTCCGCGGCGCCCGCGAGTAGGGCACGCTCGGCGCTGATGGAACCGATGATTCGCGCCGCCAGCCTGCGCGGATTCGTGCCGCTCATCGAGCAACTCGGCGGGGATGCCGACGCGCTGCTCGGCCGATTCGGCATCGCGCGCTCGGACCTGGATGCCGACGAGGGCCTGATTTCGATCACCGCCAACGATCTGGTGCTGGACGCGGCGGCGGCGCAGTTGCACTGCCCGGATCTGGGCCTGCGGCTGGCGCAGACCCAGGACGTGACGATCCTCGGGCCGCTCGCAGTGGTGCTCGAGGCGTCGTCGACGACTGCCGAGGCACTGGCCTTCGCATCGAAATACATGTTCGTGCACAGTCCGGCGCTGCACATCGGCGTCGAGGACGACTTTCGTGGGCGCCGCGGCGTCGTGGCCCTCACCTACCGCAAGGAACTTCTCGAATCTCCGTACTCGCCGCAGGCGATCGAACTGGGACTCGGATTGTTCTTCCAGGTCGCCGTCATGCTGATCGGGAGCCGGGACGGATTGCTGTCGGTCGAGATCCCGCACGCGCCGCTGTCGCCGGTGCGCCGCTACACCGACTTCTTCGGCACCGACGTCGCGTTCGGCAGCCCGACGGCGGCGCTGCGGGTGCACCGGCGGCTGCTCGACGAGCACTTCTCCCGCGCCAACGAGACCATCCGGAAACTCGCCGTGCAGTATCTGGCCAGCCACTACCCGGATCCGGCGGCGCGGGTGTCCACGCACGTACGGCGCGCGCTGTCGCAGAGTGTGGGCAGCGCGCCGCCGTCGATCGCCGGGATCGCGCGGCTGCTGTCGGTGCATCCGCGCACGTTGCAGCGCCGGCTCGCCGCCGAGGGCACCTCGTTCGAGATGGTGCTCGACGACGTGCGCCGCGCGGCGGCGCATCGCTACGTCACCACCACCGACCTGCCGCTGAGCCAGGTCACGACGCTGGTGGGATTCAGTGAGCAGTCCACGCTCAGCCATGCGGTGCGTCGCTGGTTCGGCGTGAGTCCGCGGCAACTACGCAACCGGAGCCGCCCGCCGAAGTTGTCGTCCGAAAACAAGTAAGGCGCCGGACGCCGCCGCATCCTGGGAACAGCCAACGACGTCCGACAGGAGTGACTCATGCTCGAACAGCAGTCCGCAACCGGCCTCGCCGCGATCGGCGCGCGCCCGATCCCCGAGTTCGACGGTGTGCACGACGTGTGGCCGCGGGGCGCACGTCTGGACGCGGTGCGGGCGGCGGCCACGACCTACAAGCGGCGGTTCACCGCGCAGGGGCAGGTGCGCGCCGTGAAGTCCGTCGACATCGCCGCCGCCCCCTACCCCGTCAAGTACGCGTTCAACGACGCCGTCTCGGTGCCGACGTTGCCGCTGATCTCGATGATCAACCGGATGATCGTGGTGCAGTACGACGACTGGAACGGCACGCCGCGCACCCTGGTGTTCGAGCCGACCGTGCCGGCGGGTTCGGCGGAGGCGCCGTTCTACCGGAACCTGAAGCATCTGACGGGCAAGATTCCGTTCGGCGGCCTGCTCGAGAGGGTCATCCTCGCGTATTACAACGAGCCGGCCGACGCGCTCGCACAGGTCGGGCTCACCGCCCAGGACATCGACTTCTGCACCTTCGATCACTTGCACGTGCAGGATCCGCGGATGATCCTCGGCTCCACCGAGGTCATCGACGGCGAAACCGCGCCGCGCCCACCGCTGTTCGGCGACGCGAAGCTGTTGGTCCACAGCCGGGAGCTGGCCACCCTGCAGTCGCTGCACCCGATGCAGTGGGCCTGGTACGTCGAGGACGGGTTGCGCGGCGTGGATCCCGGCAAGTTCGCCACCTTCGACGGCGACATCGAACTGGGCCCTGGCATCGCGCTGCTGTGGACGCCCGGCCACACCGACGGCAACCACTCGCTGGTGCTCAACACCCCCGACGGCGTCTGGGTGTCCTCGGAAAACGGTATCGCGCTGGACAATTGGCAGCCGGAACTGTCGAAGATCCCGGGCGTACGCCGCTACCACGAGCAATTCGGGCGCGAAATCTGCCCGAACGCCAACACGCTCGAGGATTCGCTCGACCAGTACGACTCGATGGTCAAGGAGAAGACGCTGGCCGACCCGTGCCGCGACGACCCGCGCTGGCTGCAGATCCTGCCGTCCACCGAACTGGCGCCGTGGAAACGCTTCTGGCCGGTGGTGCCGACCTACGACCACGGCGGTATCGAGTACGGCGAGATCACCGGCGGGCTGCGGTGAGCCCAGCGGGCGCCGTGGTCACCGGCGCCGGCCGGGGGCTGGGCAAGGAAATAGCGCGCCTGCTCGTCGATCGCGGTTACCAGGTGCTCGTCACCGACGTCGACGCGGCCGCGGCACAGCGGACCGCCGACGAGCTCGGCGCCGTCGCCATGCCGGTCGATGTGCGCGACTACAGCCAGATCGCCGCGGCGCGCGACGCCGCCCTCGCGCGGGCCGGACGCCTGGACGTGTGGGTGAACAACGCCGGCGTGCTCGTCACCGGGCCGGCGTGGGAGCAGGACGAGTCCACACGCCGGCTCATGATCGAGGTCAACGCCATCGGCACGATGAACGGCACTGTCGCCGCGATCGAATCGATGCGCGACGACGGCGGGCACATCGTCAACATCGTCTCCCTCGCGGGGCTGACGGCCGTGGCCGGCGAGGCCGTATACGCCGCCTCCAAGCATGCCGCGATCGGATTCAGCCTGAGCACGATGGCCGACCTGAAGGCGGCCGGAACGTCGAACATCGACATCTCGTGCGTGTGCCCCGACGGGGTCTGGACGCCCATGCTGTACGACAAACTGGACGATCCCGCGTCGGCACTGTCGTTCTCCGGCAAGCTGCTGCAGCCCGCGGAGGTCGTCGCCGCGGTCGCGAAGGTGCTCGACAGGCCCGCCCTGGTCACCGCCGTTCCGGGCTGGCGCGGGGCGGTTGCCCGGCTCGCCGACGCATTGCCGCGACTCGGCCTGGCCGCGGTGCCGCTGGTCGTCGCCCAGGGCCGGCGCGCCCAGCGCAGGCTGCGGAATGCCGAATCGGTGCCACCTATTGGTCGAACACCACATGCACGTCGTCGGTGAGGGGCACCGACTGGCACGCCAGCCGGATGCCTTTGCGTAGTTCGTGACTGTCGAGAGTGTCGTTCGCGAGCATTTTCACCTCGCCGCCGCGGAGGGTGTAGGCGCACGCACCGCACGAACCTTCGCGGCAGGCGTACTGCGGATCGAGGCCCTCGGCGAGCAGCACGTCCAGCAGCGGTGTCTCCTTCGGCCACCGCAGCCGGTGCTCGGCTCCGTCGAGTTCGGCAACCACGTGGGCCGCTTCCGCGCCGGGGGCGGCCGCGGTCGGCGCACCGGACACGTCTCCGGTCAGCGAGACGAACACTTCCTTGTGAACGCGATCGCGCGCGATCTTCTCCGATCGCACGTACTCGTCGACGACGTTCATGAACGGCCCGGGGCCGCAGACGAAGACGTGGCCGCGCGGGCGCTTGCGCAGACGGGAACGCAGCCCGGATACGGTCGGACGACCGGAATCGGATTCCAGCCAGTGAATCACCTCGAGCCGCTCGGGATAGCGCCGGACGAGATCGGCGAGCTGGTCGCCGAAGATCACCGATGCCGCGTCCCGGTTGGCGTACAGCAGAGTCACCTTGTTGCGGTGCTCGATCAGGGCCGTCTTCAGGATCGACAGGATCGGGGTGATGCCGCTACCACCGGCGACGAGCAGGAAGTCGACGTCCCAGCGGGTAGGTCCGAAGGTGCCCGCCGCGCGTAGCGTTTCCAGCTCCGTACCGGCAACGACGTTGTCGCACAACCAGTGCGAGGCGTAGCCGCCGTCGACGCGCTTCACCGTGATCTGCAGGTGCGGGTCGGCGCACGGTGCACTCGACAGCGAGTAGCACCGCGCGACGGGGCCGGCGTCGCCCGGCACCCGGATGGTCAGGAATTGCCCCGCGGCGTACCGAACATCGGCAGGTTCGGCGTCGAAGACGATCGACACCGCATCCGCGGTCTCGGTCACCACCGAACGAACGGTCATCCGGTGCACGCCGGCGCTGGTATCGATCACGTCGGCAAGTATCGGTACTTAATGAGCCATTGACAAGTGGCACATTGATAATTGATGCTTTGGTTCATGCCGCACAGAGGGTCAACGACGACCTCGCCTCCCAGGGTCCCCGCGTCCGCATCCGCACTTTCGGTGGCCGCCGCAGCCGTCACCCAACGGACGCTGCGCCCCGTCCACAACTCCTTGCCGCTCAACAACTTCGGGGTCGCGGTCGGCCGCGGAATCGTGGCCGGCTTCATGTCGGCACTCGGTCCGCCGCTGCGCGGCAGCACCGTGGTTGCGGTCCGCGACGGCGCGGTCCGGGGTGAATGGGTGCTCGCACCGGGCGTGCAGCACGCCGACCGTGCGATCTACTACGTGCACGGCAGCGGCTATGTCGTCTGTTCGGCCCGCACCCATCGCGGGCTCGCGTCGCGGCTGTCGAAGCGGACCGGTTTGCCGGTGTTTCTCAGCGACTACCGGCTCGCTCCCGAACATCGGTTCCCGTCCGCCGCCGACGACATCGCAGCGGGATACCGGTGGCTGCTGTCGCGTGGGTTCGCCGCCACGGATCTCGTCGTCGCGGGCGACTCGGCCGGCGGACATCTGATCCTCGATCTGCTCATCGACAATCGTCGCAACCACACCCCGCAGCCGGCGGGTGTCGCACTGTTCTCGCCCCTGATCGACCTGACCTTCGGCCTGGCCGCCCAGCAGGAGCGGCAGCGTCGCGACCCGATGATCAGCGCCCGGGCCGCGCGCGACCTCGTCAGCCTCTACACCGACGGCATCCCCGCCGACCACCCCCGGCTGCGGCTCGCCCTGCCGCCGGGCGCCGCGCTGCCGCCGATCCTCGTGCAGGCAGGTGGCGGCGAAATGCTCAGCGCCGACGCGCGCTACTTCCGCGACATCGTCCAGGCATCCGGTGGCCGGTGCGATCTCGAAATCTGGCCCGGCCAGATGCACGTGTTCCAGGCCCTACCGCTGCTGATCCCCGAAGCGTCGATGGCGCTGGCGCGCACGGCGGCGTTCGTCGACGACGCATTCGCCGCCACCGCGGCCCTGAAGAAGGTGAGCTGATGTTCCCGCTCGATCTCGTGTTCGGAAGCCGAAACCCACGCTCGCACAACGCGAAAGCGGTGGTGACCGGCGCCGGCAGCGGCATCGGCCGCGCCTTCGCGGTGGAAATCGCCGCGCGCGGCGGCGACGTCGTCTGCGCCGACATCGACAAGGACCGCGCCGAGGAAACCGTCCGGTACATCGAACGCGTGCACGGCGGCACGGCGCACGCCGTCCTCTGCGACGTCGCCAAGCGGGAAGACATCGAGAGCCTGGCGATGCACGCCGAGCTGATCTTCGGCGGCCCGCCGACCCTCGTCGTCAACAACGCCGGGGTCGGCATCGGTGGCCAGCCGGTCGGCAGCATCGGCGTCGACGACTGGGAGTGGGCGCTCGGCATCAACCTGTGGGGCGTCGTCTACGGCTGCGAGGTGTTCGCGCCGCTGCTGCGCGCGCACGGCGGCGGCATCGTCAACGTCGCCTCGGCGGCCGGATTCGCCGCGGCACCGGGCATGGCCGCGTACAACGTGTCGAAGGCGGCCGTGATGTCGCTGTCGGAAACGATGGCAGCGGAAATGGCCGGCCACGGCGTCGCCGTCACCGTGCTGTGCCCGACATTCGTCAAGACCAACGTGGCTCGCGACGGCCGGATCACCGAAAAGTCCTCGCGGCTCGCCGAATTCCTCATGCGCTGGACCGGCTTTTCGGCCGACAGCGTCGCGCGCACCACGCTCGACGCCCACGACAAGGGCCGGCTGTACGTGCTGCCGCAACTGGACGCCAACCTCGTCTGGCGCGCGAAGCGACTCTTCCCGACGCAGTACACCTTCGCCCTCGGACTGCTGAATCGCCTACTCCCCCAGGACCACAACGAGTCCACCGAACTACCGACGCAACAGAAGACAGGAGTGTGAACGATGTCGTTCGACTTCGATGACATGCTGGCCAGGATCAAGGACAAGCAGTGGGCACTGGCCGACATCGACTGGGACGCCCCCGGCGCCGACACGATCGGCCCCGAGCTGTGGGCCAAACTGAAGCCGTTCATGGCTGACCTGATGTGGATCGAGAACGTCGGTGCCCGTGGCTTCGCCGCCATGGCGAAGAAGGCCCCGACCGAGACGCTCAAGGACATCTACCGGCACTTCCACGCCGAAGAGCAGAAGCACGCCAACGCCGAGCTGGCCCTGATGCGACGGTGGGGAATGCTCGACGGTGACGAGATCCCCGAGCCGAACATCAACGTCAAGCTGGTGATCGACTTTCTCGACAAGTACTCCGACGGAATGTCGCTGTCGTTCCTCGGCACGGTGATTCCGATGCTGGAAGTGGCGCTCGACGGTGCGCTGATCAAGTTCATCACCGACGAGATCGAAGACCCGGTCGCGCAGGAGGTGTTCAAGCGGATCAATTCCGACGAATCCCGCCATCTGACAACCGATTACGCGGTGATGGACCTCCTCGGCCATGCGCGGGTCCGCAAGCTGGCGATCGACTTGGTCGGCGGCTGGCTCAATCCCACACTGCTGATCGGCGTGCTGAGCTACGTTCCGCTGCTCAACAAGATGCGCGACAACGTCGTCGAAATGGGTGTCGACGAGGAACGCCTCTACGGCGCGATGCGCCGGTTCCAGGCGGTGGGCGAGCGCAGCGAGTGGGCGCGGCGGCTGCCGATGTACCAGATCGTCAAGTTCCACGGTTCCATGGTGATCAACCGCAACCACCCGTATCACCTGCTGGCGGACGCCCTGGTCAAGATCACCGCACGCATCCCCGCAAGCCTCCTGCCGAGCCAGCCGAGCTGGTCGAAGGAACTCACCTACGAGCCGGCCGCATGAGCGCGCCCACCCGCGCGCGCCGCGCGGCGGACCCGCTCGACGTCGCCGTCATCGGCGCCGGGTTCGCGGGCATCGGGTCCGCGATCAGGCTGCGGCAGAAGGGGATCACCAACTTCGCGATCTTCGAGCGCGGCACCCGCGTCGGCGGCACGTGGCGCGACAACACCTACCCGGGCGCCGCCTGCGATATTCCGTCGCGGCTGTACTCCTACAGTTTCGCGCCGAACCCGGATTGGTCGCACACCTACTCCGGCAGCGCGGAAATCCTGCGCTACATCGACGACATGGTCGACAAGTTCGAGCTGCGCCCGGCAATCCGATTCGGACACAACATCACCGGGCTCGTCTTCGACGAAGCCGCCGGACTGTGGCAGATTTCGGTCGAGGGGCGCAAGCAGCGAATCAAGGCCCGTTCGGTGGTTCTCGCGTCGGGGCCCCTCGCGAATTCGAGCTTTCCGCAGATCCGCGGCATCGACGACTTCGCGGGTCACAAAATCCATTCCGCGCGCTGGGATCACGATTACGATTTCGCCGGCAAGCGAGTCGCGGTCGTCGGGACCGGGGCGAGCGCGGTCCAGATCATTCCCGAACTGGTCGAGCAGGCAGCGTCGGTGAAAGTGTTCCAGCGCACGCCCGGCTGGGTGCTGCCACGCCTCAATCAGCGCACGAACGGGCTGACCAGACAGGTGTACCGGCAGGTTCCGGCGGTGGAATCGCTGGCCCGCGAGGCCTGGTTCTGGGCACACGAATCGGTCGCGCTCGGGGTCGTCTGGGATTCTCCGCTGACCCGGGTCGTGGAGTTGGTCGGCAAGGCACACCTGCGGGCCCAGGTCCGCGACCCGTGGCTGCGCCGCCAGCTCACCCCGGATTTCCGGGCCGGCTGCAAGCGACTGCTGATGACCAGCGACTACTACCCGGCGCTGCAACGGGACAATTGCAAGCTCGTCACCTGGCCGATCGCCCGCATCTCCGAAAAGGGAATCCGCACGGTCGAAGGCATCGAGCACCAGTTCGACTGCATCGTGTTCGCCACCGGGTTCGACGTGTCGAAGACGGGCACCCCGATTCCGATCACCGGACGCGACGGCCGGGTCCTCGCCGAGGAATGGCAGCGCGGCGCATACGCCTACAAGAGCGTGGCGGTGTCGGGCTATCCCAACCTCTTCATCACCTTCGGCCCCAATTCCGGTCCCGGCCACAGCTCGGCGCTGGTCTACATGGAGGCGCAGATCAACTACCTGACCGACGCGATCGGTGTGATTCTCGACCGCGACCTGCGGATGTTGGACGTGCGCCGCGACCGCCAGGACCGCTACAACGCGCGCATCCAGCGGCGCCTGCGGGCAACGACGTGGAATTCCGGCTGCCAGAGCTGGTATCTCACCGAGGACGGGTTCAACGCCACCATGTTCCCCGGGTTCGCGACGCAGTACGTCAAGCAGCTCGAGTCCGTCGATCTGGCGGACTTCAGCGTGGTGCCGGCCGCCGACGCGGCAGCGCACGGCAGGCCTGCCGTCGTGGCACACCACTGATCGAGTAGTCGTGACGCGCCGGGTTCCCGAACGGTCCTACCGCACCGGGAACCCGCGCGTCCGGCTACCGGGATTTCCTCGAGTGCTCTCGCCCGTATACGGGTTCGCCGCCCGGGTGGATAATCTGGCCGGACGGAGAAACGAACTCGAGAGGAGCCCGGTGACCGGCGAGTACCGGATCGACGCGCTGGCACAAGCCGCGGGCACCACGGTCCGCAACGTGCGCGCGTACCAGGAGCGCGGCCTGCTCATGGCGCCGACGCGGCGCGAGGGCCGCGCCGCCATCTACGACGAGTCCCATCTCGAGCGGCTCAAGATCATCGACGCACTCCTGCAACGCGGCTTCACCACCGCGCACATCGCCGACCTCATCACCAGCTGGGAAACCGGCAAAGACCTCGCCGAGGTGCTCGGCCTGCAGCATGCGGTCACCGCCTCCTGGAGCCCGAAGACCGACGCCATCGACGCACCGCGTGAACTCCTCGAAACCTTCCTCGGCTCCGAGGACGCCGCCCGGATCGACCAGCTCGAAGAGCTCGGGCTCATCCGAATCGACGGTGACACAGTCACTTTCGTCCAGCCGCAGCTGCTGGAAACCTTCGCCACCCTGCACACCTACGGGCTGCAGCTCGGTCCGCTGATCGAACTGTTCGTTGCGATCAACGCGCGCGCCACCGACATCGCGCAGCTGATGATCCGCGCGGCGAAAACGCACATCACCGAGCAGCACGGCCACGGCTGGTTGCCCGACACCGACGACGACATAAACGAACTCACCGCCATGCTCAACAATTTCCGCGAGCTCGGTGTCTCCGCGGTGCACGCCACCCTGGCCAACGCGCTCGACACCACGTTGCGCGCCGAACTCGGCGACTACCTGGCCGCCGCCGCCCACGAACGCAGTCGCAGCCGGCAACGGTCGTCCTGACCGCGATCCCGGCGATCGGTGCTCGAACGCCGAACCGATCTCCCGCGACGCCGAAACCTGCTCGAGGCCAACTCGGCGTTAACAGAACCGCGCGCCGCCGCACGACCGTTGATCTGTTCGTCATCGGAGTGCAGTCGAAGTGCTCGAGTGCGGCAACGAGGCTTGAAGGCAACCATCGGTTCCATCGCAGGACGTGATCGCGCATGCTCTCCACGCCGCAGATATCCATCGTCGTTCCGGCCTACAACGAGGAGAAATACCTCGGGCCCACCCTGAGCGCCATTTCCGCAGCCGTCACCGAGTATGTCGGTGCCTACCCACACGACGGCGTCGAGATCGTCGTCGTCGACGATGTCTCCACCGACCGCACCGCAGACATCGCCGCCGCCCACGGCTGCCGGGTGGTCTCCGGCAACCACAGCGGGATCGGCGCCGCCCGCAATCTCGGCGCCAAGTCCGCGCGCGGCGAACTGCTGGTGTTCGTCGACGCCGACACCCGGGTGCCGCCGGCCCTGCTGCGCCGTCTGGTCACCGCCGTCGACATGGGTATCCGTGCCGGCGCGGTGGCCCCGCACTACACCTCGGAACGGATCGCGATCCGCGCCCTGCTCGCGCTGTGGCGCTGGTACGCACCGAGATTCAAGGTGGCCCAAGGGGTCTGCCAGTTCTTCGAGACGTCGGCGTTCGAAACCCTCGGCGGCTACGACGAATCCAAGATGATGGCCGAAGACACCGACTTGTACCGCCGCGCGCACCGGGAATTCCCCGGTGCCGCAACGATGATCACCGACATCTCGGTGTTCCCGTCGACGCGCCGCTACGACCAGTGGCCGACGTGGAAGGTGGTCTTCTACACCAACCCACTCACCTCGGCGCTCGCGCTGGAGTCCAAGCGGCTCTGGCGCGCCTGGTATGCGAATCCGGTGCGCTGACATGACCATTCAGATGGACACCCAACCGGTGGCACTGCACGTGTCCGGCCACCCGTTCTACCGCAAGGACGCCACGGACCTCTACTTCCGTTCGGTGGCAACCGATGTCGGTACGCACGACTGTGCGTTCGTCGTCGTGGCGCATCTGCTGCCCACGCTGCCGCCGTTCCTCGAGGCACTGGAGCAGGTCGGGGCGGTGGTGGCGCTGGTGCCCAAGCCGCGCTCGATCGATCCGCGGATCCTGGAGTGGGCACGCGCCCGCTACGCGGTGGCGCCGTGGTCGCGCGCCGAGATCCGCACGCCCGGATTCGTCGACACCGAGCTGGCGCCGGTGGTCGGTGCCCAGCAGTTCGCGATTCTCGACATCGGCGGCTACTTCGCGCCCGTAGGACCGCAACTGACGCAGCGGTTCGGCGCCCGCTTCCGGGGCGTCGTCGAGGACACCGAGAACGGGCACCGCCGCTACCTCGCGACGACGTCGAAGGCGTTGCGATGCGTGTCGGTGGCACGCAGCCTGGCCAAACGCAACGAGGACCGCTGGGTCGGTCAGTCCATCGTGTATTCGGCCGAGTCGCTGTTGCGGTGCAACGGGGCGACGCTGAATCTGCAGCGCCCCTTGGTGATCGGGTACGGCAAGATCGGCCAGAGCATCGCCCATACCCTGCGCGGGCGTGGCCTGGCGGTCACCGTGTCCGACGTCGACGCCAACCAGCGGGTCCTGGCCCGCTGCGACAACTTCCCGGTGTCGGGCACCCGCGCCGCGCTGGCCGGCACCGACCTGGTGTTCTGCGCGACCGGCAACCGGGCACTGGCCGGCGCCGACTTCGCCGCGTTGCGCCCCGGCACCCTGGTGGTGTCGGTGACCTCGGCCGACGACGAGTTCGATTTCACGGCGCTCGGCGACTACGCCCGCCACCGGGTGTCGGCGAACCTGGTTCGGCTGCAGCGCGGGTCGCACTACTTCTTCCTCGCCAACGACGGCAACGCGCTGAACTTCGTGCACGGCGCCGAGATGCGCCCGTTCGTGCATCTGACGCAGGCCGCGCTGTTGTTCGGCATCGCGGAACTGCTGCTGGGCGAACGGAACACGGGCACCGTCGCCGGTCTGCGGACCTGGCAGGAGAGCCGGATTTCGGAGCTGTTCGAGCAGAGCTTCTTCGCCGAGGTGCCGTGACCCGCACGGCGCCCCCGCGCCTGACCGGGCTGCTCACCGGCATCGCCGTCACCGCGACGCTGGTTGCGCTCGAACAGACGGCGTTCGTGTCGGTGGTGCCGCGGATCGCCGCGGACCTGCCGTCCGCGCGCTTCGACACGCTCTTCTTCACCGGGTTCCTCATCGGGCAGGTGGCCGGGGCGCTGCTCGCCGGACAACTCGTCCACCGCGGACGCCCGGTCACGATGTACGCGGGCGCCTGCGTGCTCGTGACGATCGGGCTCGCGGTCACCGCGGGCGCGCCGACTCCCGTATGGCTGGGCGCCGGGCGGGCCTTGCAGGGGCTCGGTGCGGGCGGGCTCATCACCTGGGTGTATTCGGTGCTCGCACAACGGATTCCCGAATCCGGGCGGGCGCGTGCACTGAGCGTGTTCAGCGCCGCGTTCGTCGCCCCGTCGATCGGCGGTCCCGCGCTTGCCGAGGTACTGACGGCACAGTTCGGGTGGCGTGCACTGACCGTCGCGCTCATCGCGCTGGCCCTGATCTGTCTGGCCGCGGTGGCCCGCACGAGCGCTCCGGTGCCGCCCGGCGCTCCCGGCGCCACCCCTCGAGCGCCCGTCGGCGTATCCGGCGACGCCCGCTGGATGCCCGCGGCGATCGTCATGGCGCTCGCCGGGGCAACCGCGCTGACCAGCCCGGACCAGACGGTCGCGGGAACAGCGGCCGTGCTGTCGGCGGCCGCGCTGGCCGTCGTGCTGGCCCGGCTGGCGAGCATGGGCACCCCCGTGTTGCTACCGGCGGCTAGCGCGAAGGGCCTGCTCGCAACCGCCTACTTCCTCGCGCAGGTGCTCGTCGTCGCGGTGGTGGCGCGGACCGGTGCCGTCGCGCCCGCCCTGGTGGTGGGCGCGGGAGCGGCCGCGTGGACCGTCGGCACGCTGCTGCTGCGCCGGGCCGGGCACCACGCGGCCGTGGGTGGCACGGCGCTGCTCGCGGGCGGGCTGTGCGTGCTCACGATCTGGCCCGGCACCGCGCCGGTGACGTGGGTGCTGGTGAGCATCGGGATGGGCCTGGCCAACGCCGCGACGTCGGCGGCAGCGTTCGGCGCGATCGGCCACGCCGCCCGCGGGACCGCACCGTCGATCCTCTACGTACTCGAATTGTTCGGTCCCGCAATGAGTATCGCCGCCGCAGAACAATTCGGCGGCGGCGGGCAGCTGGGCGGCGGGCTACCGCTGGCGGCCGGACTCGGCGCCGGCTGCCTCGGCGTGGCCGTGTGGCTGTCGCACCGACAGCGGCGTCAGCGTTGCTGATCCCACTCGGCCAGCAGCCGGTCCAGGAAGCCGCGCATGTACTCGGTGCGTTCGACGGCGAGCTCGCGCCCCTTGTCGGTCCACATGTCACCGGCGATCTTGAGCAGCTTCTCGTGGAAGTGATGCACGATCGAGGTGGTCTTGCCGCGGGTGTAGGTGTCTTCCACCGGGATGCCCGGCACCCAGATCGGCTCGCCGATCATCCCGCCGTACATGAAGGCCCGGGCGATACCGATCGCACCGAGCGCGTCCAGCACGTCGGCATCGCGCAGAATGCGGCCCTCGAGGATCCGGTCGGCACCGGTGCGCGGGGCCGAGGAAAAGCTGTAACTGCCGGTGCAGGCGACACATTCGAGCACCTTGTCGTGCAGTTCGGCATCGACACCGGCGCGGCGCAACAGGTCCAGGATCGCGTCCTCGACGCCGGCGCTGCTGCCCTGCTTCTCCAGGATCCGGTGCATGTCGTGGACGTAGACGGCCACGCCGAGCACCTCGGGATCGCCGCCTTCGGTGGCCGCGAGCAGGGTGCACAGACCGTGCACCCGGTCCAGGTGGTCGATGTCGTGTCCGGCGTGGTCGTGGCCGAAGATCTCGGCGGCGGCGGCGCGGGCACGGGAAATGTTGTCACTCATATCGGTCCTCAGTATCGTGCGGTCGTGACGGTCACGGGCGAGCGGAAGTTCGGGCGGGACAGCTGATGCGGGTTCTTTTCACCGGGGAACTGGTCGGTGTCCGGGGGATGACGTTTCTGCTCGAATCGTTGCCGGAAATCCGGGCCACGTTCACTGTGGACGCGGTCGTCACCGTCGCCGACAATGTGGCGGTCACCGGCCGCCACCCGCGGGACGGCAGCGGGATGACGATGCGCCAGCGCGACGAATTGTTCGACGGCGGTGTGGATCTGGTGCTCACCGGCACACATGTGTGGGACGGCGGGCACGGGGTGTCGGTGGTCGACCACGACCGGGTGGTGCGCACGGCCAACATCGTCGACGACGCGCTGCGCCCGGGCAAAGGCGTGGTCACCGTCGACGTGGGCGGGCGCCGGTTGCGCATCGTGCAGCTGGCCGACGCCTCGGCCCCCAACACCCGGGTGAACTCCGCCCACGACGCCTGGCGCTCGCTGGCCGGGGTGCACCCCACCGTGCTGCATTTTGTCGGAACTCCTTTTGCGGCAATGAAATTCGCGCATGCCGTGGACGGTTCGTGCGCCGCGGTGTTCGGCAGCCTCACCCACGTGGCCAGCCGCGACCTGCAGATCTTGCGCGGCGGTACCGCGTTCGTCGCCGACATCGGCTACATCGGACCGGTCGGCGGGATCGGCGGGTTCGAGCCCGCACACTTCATAGCCGCCGACCTGGGCGGCGCGGCGCGCGGGATGCCGGGATATCAGTTGTGCGACACGCCGATCCAGTTCAGTGCCCTGCTGCTGGACATCGACGACGCCGGACATGCCCGCGAGCTGGGCTGGCTCACTCATCGCGACGGCGCCTTCACGCTAACGCCGATGGAAGCTCGCTGGGACCTGCGCCGATATCGGTGAGCAGCCGCCGCGGACGCACCGTGAATCCGCTCGTGAAGGTGTACTCGACGAAACCGACGGCCGCATCGCCCGGCGGGTGCCGCATCCCCGCGCGCGGTGGGATCGCGTAGGCGGTGCTCGGCGCCGTGACGAAACACCGTGGCCCGGAATCGAAACGGGTATAGCGGTGCACGTGACCACTGGCCAGGACCCGCACCCGGCTGCGTGTGAGCCGGGCCAGCAGCGATTCGCGCGCGGATTGCGGTGGCAGCGCCCACGATTCGGCCGAGCGGGCCACGTCGCGCAGCCGCAACGGCTCGTGGGTGAACACGGCAACGTCGCCGTCCCAGGCAGCCAACGTCTCGGTGAGCCAACGCAGTTGGTCGGACTCGCCGTCCAGGCCCGAACCGATGATCATGGAGTTGAGCCCGACCAGCAGCCAGCCGCCCCGTTCGAGGGCCCAGTGGTCCGGGCCCCAGATGCCGCGATAGTGCGCGCAGCGCGCGGCGGTCACCGGCTTGGATCGCCACTCCGGAGGCAGCCCCGCCCGCACGACATGGTCGCCGACGTCGTGGTTGCCCGGCACGAACCGGATCGGCACGCCCACCCGGCGCATCGCGGCGCGCGCATGCAGATGATCGGCGGTGGCGTCGGGATCGGCCAGCACGATGTCGCCGGTGTGCACCACCAGGTCCGGGCGCTCGGCGCCGATCAGCGCCGCCATGTGCTCCCAATTCCATTGGGCCCAGGAAGCTCTGGGCTCCGGCGAGGCCGCCGAAAGGTGCGTGTCGGAGATCTGCAGCACCCTCATCCGTCGACCCGCACGCCCCGCCCGGCGGGTACGCCGACCCGCTGCCCGTCGACGAAAACATGCACGTGCTCGGGCGCGGCCAGCAAGCGGATCGGCCCGCCGGCGGGTGCGTCGTGGGGCGCCCGATACGACAGCTCCTGGGCACCGACACGCACCAGCAGCAGCTGCTCGCCGCCTTGATACTCCGCCGCCGTCACCACGCCCGGCACCACCAGGTCCGACGGGTCCGGCACCCCGACCCGCCAGGCCGCCGGCGCGACGCCGATCGTCACCGTGCGCCCGTCGAGATGCCGGAGACGCCACGGCAATTGGGCGACATCGTGCCCGCCGGCGCGCACCGAGTCGCCGGTGACCACACCCGTCAGCGCCGACATCCCTGCCAGAAACCCGGCGACGAACGGCGAGGCCGGCCACCCGTACACCGCGCGCGGCGCGCCCGCTTGCTCGACCCGCCCGGCGCGCAGCACCACGATCTTGTCGGCCATGGTCATCGCCTCGACCTGGTCGTGGGTGA
>CAKZIX010000218.1 GCA_936936565.1 uncultured Nocardiaceae bacterium
ATGCCAACCATGCTCGCGTGCGGCGCGGCCGGCCCGAATGAGTAGCACTACCCGGGTCGACTGAGCGCTTCCCGCTGCGTACGCGGCGTCCCGGCTACAGCTTGCGTGAGCGCAGCTCATGTCCCTTCGAGGTCTTGCAGCGGCCCGACTCCAGGTCCCACTGCCAGCCGTGCAGGTTGCAGGTCAGCGTATTGCCTTCCACCACACCGAATTTCGACAGGTCGGCCTTGAGGTGCGGGCAGCGGCGCTGCACCTCCCAGCCGGCCAGCTCGGTGGAGGCGGTGTCGTCGTGGGCTTCGGAGAACCAGCCGTCGGCGTAGGCGATGCGCTCGTCGGTGAGGCACTTGAAGAAGGTGTAGAGGAACTCGTTGTAGCCGCCGATGCGCCATGCGGTGAACCGCGTGGACAGGAAGATCGAGTTCACCCAGTCCGGCTCGTTGTCGCGCAGCACGGTGCGCACCAGCTCGGGGGCGATCCGGAAGCCGAAGCGGTACTTGCCGTCTCCGTCTTGCGGGGTGCGCACGATGCGCCGCGGGAAGTCCAGCACCACGGTTTCGTCGCCGACAACGAGCCCGACGGGGTAGCCGATGCCGTCGCAGATCAGATCGCTCTGGCGCATCAGCGGCTCGAACAGCTCGCGCAGGGGCTCGAGCAGCGGCTCGCCTGCCGCCGGCGCCCACGAAGCCTTTTCGGCC
The DNA here is from genome assembly GCA_936936565.1 of uncultured Nocardiaceae bacterium. Taxonomy (GTDB): domain Bacteria; phylum Actinomycetota; class Actinomycetes; order Mycobacteriales; family Mycobacteriaceae; genus CAKZIX01. The sequence goes on from CAKZIX010000218.1 coordinate 696, forward strand.
GCAAGCTCCGGTGCGCGCCGGGTGGCCATGGCCTCGATGTAGGCGGCCTTGTCCGCATAGATGGTGTCCGGATCCACCGGGTGCGTCAGCGTCAGTTCCGAGCCCCGCACGTCGGCTACCGACCCCGGAATCATCAAGATGCCGTTCTCTTTCCCGTGCAGCCGCATCTGCTCCAGGAAGACGATCTGGTCGGGGAAGATGTTGCCCTCGTCACCGCGGTCGTCGTTGAGGTAGCGCAGCTCGGAGTCCAGGAACACCGGCGGCCCGGCCGAGGGCACCACCCACGTCGCGTCCACCTGCTCGACGTAGGAGCGCGCGCGGTCCATGCCGCGCTGGCGCTTCTGCTTGCCGAAGTTGGACTTGGTGCGGTTCGGGATGTCGTAGACCATCGGATACCAGATGGCGCCCGAGTACTGCAGCAGGTGAATGTCCACCTTGCCGAAGGCGTCGTGCAGCACGTCCATGTCGACGGGACGCGCGTCGTTCATGTTGAAACAGACGGTTTCGCCGTCGGAGACCACCAGGCCGCTGTCACCGATCGGGCCGTCTGCCGGGGCACGCAGCGCGATGATCATGACGTCCAGCTCACCCACCCGGTGCTTGACGCTGTCCTCGGTCTCGAAGAACTTCGTGAACCCGAGTTTCTGCAGCTCCCGCTGCAGGTCCGGCACCGGATAGTCCGGCAGCAGCACCGTGGCGTCCTTGCTGACGTGCTTGGCCAGGTGCTCGGGATCGAAATGATCCTTGTGCAGGTGCGAAACGTACAGGTAATCGCAGTTGCCGAGGGCATCCCAATCGAGCTGCGAATTGTCCGGGAACGGGTACCAGGACGCGAAGTAGGCGGGGTTCACCCACGGGTCGCACAGGATCGATCCAGCCTTCGTCTGGATGTGGAACCCGGCGTGTCCGACGCTCGTGACCTGCAACGCGCTGCCTCCTGATAGACGTCTTGCAGCTACCCAGGGTAGGCGGTGCCCACCTACAGCACGACGTTGGCGATGCAGTAGCCGTCGGGGCGCAGCTGCATCGTGAACTCCGCAAAGCGCACCGCGCCGGCGGCGTTGGTGACCGGTGCGGTCACCAACGTTTGGCTGGCGCTGGCGATCTCGGCGTCGCGGAAGGCCGTGACGCCGGTCAGCACGCCCGGGTTGTTGGCCAGCACGCTGGCGCTGCACACGACCGGGTACGTGCCTTCGACGTCGGCGGGGTTCAGGGGCTTGCCGGTGAACCGCGACAGGTAGCGGCGCACCACGTGCCGGGCGTCGGCGCCCGTGTACTGCAGGGCCACTCCCGTGTCGGTGACCGTCGGGCACGGATTCCCGGGCTGCAGCGTTTTGCGTGGACCGGCCCAGTTGGGCGCGGCCAATGCGGCGGTGATGCCGTCGGCATCGGCGTACATCTTGTCGACGGTCGCGGGGGCGATCGTCCAGCACCGGCGCTTCAGCGCCGCCAGATCGCCGGCCTTCTCCAGCACGGGGCCCGAGGTGGTCTTGATGTTGACCCCCATCTCGTTGGCGACGATGTTGGCTAGCGTGGTCTTGCCAAGGCCGGGCGGGCCGAAGATCAAGGTGTGGTCCAGGGACTCGTTGCGCCCACGGGCCGCCTGGATGAACAGCTCCATCTGCTCGCGCACCACCGGCTGGCCGACGTAGTCCGCCAGCTTGAGTCGCTTGACGTCGAAGGAGAAGCCGGCGCCGCCGGCAGCGTCGTTTGTCGGCGATAGCGGCGACGTGGCAGCTGGCGATGGAGGGCGCCGCCGGGCACGCCCGAGGAGGCCCTGCAGTTCTTCACCGAGCGCTTCGACGAGATCAAGCCGAGCTTCTGGCGTTTCTGCGCCACGTGGACGATCCAGGCTCTGTGGGTGAGCCTCACGGCGATGGCGGCATGGGTGGCGATCAGCTCTCCGGTGCGCCCCGGCGGGGCGCTGGCGGCGGCGTGCCTGTGGGTGGGGCTCGTGCTGTGGGTGGCCGGGTTCGCGCTGGAGACGACGGCGGACCTGCAGAAGTGGCGCTTCAAGGAGGACCGGTCCAACCAGGGGCGGTTCATCCGGGACGGGGTGTGGGCGTGGTCAAGGCACCCGAACTACCTGGGCGAGATCACCCTGTGGGTCGGGGTGTTCCTCGTGGCGGCGCCGGTGCTGCGCGGATGGCAGTGGGTGGCGGTCCTCTCCCCCGTGTTCGTCACCTTCCTGCTGACACGGGTCTCCGGCGTCCCGATGC
>CAKZIX010000219.1 GCA_936936565.1 uncultured Nocardiaceae bacterium
CCGGCAAGGAAGGTCATCCGTCCCGCTTGTGGACAAACGGCAGCCATGTGAACACCGGACTCTTCACACAGTGCGAACCTTCGACAACCGCGCGGTCTGGGCCGGACGAGATTTCGCGCCCACGCGGCCGCCGGCCGGATGTGCCGGGCGCGGCGAATGTGTGCCGGGCGCGGCGAATGCGCCGCGGGGAGGGCGTCAGCGCGCATGCAGTCGCAGGGATGGCGGCGGTGCGCAGGCAACAGCGCCGCGCCGGGATCAGCTCGCCGCAGCCGCCGGTGCCGGCGTGGCGCCGGCCGCAGGGGAGGAGGAGGCGGCGGCCGTCGACGACGCGGAGTCGGTGGACCTGGCCGCGCTGTCCGAACTGGTGCTCGAGCTGGACTCCGACGACACGGACCCGCCGCGGCTGTCGGTGCGGTAGAAGCCGCTGCCCTTGAACACGATGCCGACGGAGTTGAACAGCTTACGCAACTTGCCCGAGCATTCGTTGCATACCGTCAGCGCGTCGTCGGCGAACGATTGCACGATGTCGAACCGGTTGTCGCACTGCGTGCACGCGTACGAGTAGGTGGGCATCGCAACCTCCGCAAGATTTTGATCCAAGTGCTGGCACTCTACCGTCGACAGTGCCAACAGCGCGAATCTGCGCGGCATTCCCGGGCGCGTCATGTGCCCAGTTCGAAAAGTCCGCCCCCCGGCGTGAGCGCCCAGCCCACGCGCACGTCGTGCGGTTCGGCGGGCAGCTGCTCGACCACTTCGTCGTCGAAGACCACCGCGATCAGCCGCCCGCCCGCGCGGGCGAGGGTGCGGTCGTAGTGTCCGGCGCCCCGGCCGAGGCGCACCCCGCGGCGATCGACGGCCAGCGCCGGCACCAGCACCACGTCGGCCGCCGCGACGGCCTCGATGCCCAGCCGCGGGCCCGGCGGTTCGCGCAGCCGAAACGGCGCGGGCACCAGCTCGCCGTCGTAGCGCGCCCAGTCGAGCGGTCCCGGCGCCCGAGCGATCGGAAGCAGCACCGTGGCGCCCGCAGCACGCAGCCGGTCGAGGAATTCGACGGTCCCCGGTTCGGAACCGACGGGAACGTACGCGCACACTGTGGGTGCGACAACGCCGGCGACGAGCGGCAGCTCCCGTTCGGCAGCCGTACGTGAGCGCCGCTGATCGATGATCCAGCGCCGCCACTGCGGTTTGGTCCAAGCTTCGGATGGCAATTCTTCTCCGCAAACGCGCACAGTTAGCCGGGCCACCTTATGCTCGAGCCCGACCCGGTAGGACATGGATAGGGTGAGGTTATGACAGAAGCCGTAAAGCAGACCTGCTTCCGAACAGCAGTCGTGCCCGCGGCGGGCCTGGGAACGCGCTTCCTTCCGGCCACAAAAACGGTTCCCAAGGAACTCCTCCCCGTAGTCGATACGCCGGGCATCGAGCTCGTCGCCGGCGAGGCGGCCGATTCGGGCGCGCAACGCCTGGTGATCGTCACCTCGCCCGGCAAAGACGGCGTCGTCGCGCACTTCGTGGAAGACCTGGTGCTGGAGAGCAAGCTCGAGGAAAAAGGCAAGTTCAAGCTGCTCGAGAAGGTGCGCAAGGCGCCGGGTCTGCTCGAGGTGGAGTCGGTCGTCCAGGTCGAGCCGCTCGGCCTCGGGCACGCGGTGGCCCAGGTCGAGCCGGTGCTCGACGACGACGAAGATGCGATTGCGGTGCTGTTGCCAGACGATTTGGTGCTGCCCCGCGGCGTGCTGGAAGTGATGTGCCGGGTACGGGCCAAGCGGGGCGGCAGCGTCCTGTGCGCGTTCGAGGTGCCCAACGATCAGGTGAGTGCCTACGGCGTCTTCGAGACCGAGATCGTGCCCGACGCGGCGAACCCGAACGTGTTGAAGGTCAACGGCATGGTCGAAAAGCCGGCACCGGAAGAGGCGCCGTCGAACTACGTCGCGGCGGGTCGCTACCTGCTGGACCGTGCGATCTTCGACGCGCTGCGCCGCATCGAGCCCGGTGCGGGCGGGGAGTTCCAGCTCACCGACGCCATTGCGTTGCTCATCAAGGACGGCCACCCGGTGCACGTGGTGGTCCACCGGGGTGCTCGACACGACTTGGGAAATCCGGGTGGCTTCTTGCGTGCTGCGGTTGACTTTGCTTTGGACAGTGAGGAATACGGACCGTCGCTGCGGGATTGGCTGAACCATCGGCTCAGCGGCGACTGGCATCCTCAACTGACGAATGCGGAGTAACAGAAAGGGAGCGGGTTGCGCTCGGTCGAAGAGCAGCTGACGAGGGTGACGGCGGCGGCGGTGGCGCCGCAGCCGGTGCGGGTTGCGATTTCCGAAGCGCAGGGCCTGTTGTGCGCCGAAGATGTGGTCACCGAACGGCCGTTGCCGGGCTTCGATCAGGCCGCGATCGACGGCTATGCGGTGCGCAGCGTCGACGTCGCGCACGCCGGCGGCGACATTCGCGGTGACGAAGGTGAACCGACCGAGCTGACGTTGCCCGTGGTGGGCGAGGTGACGGCCGGTTCGCGCCAGCCCACGCGGCTGCAGCCGCGCCAGGCCGTCCGGGTGGATACCGGCGCCCCGATGCCGACGCTCGCCGACGCGGTGCTGCCCGTCGATCGAACCGACGGCGGCCGCGCGCGCATCAAGGTCTACAAGCCGGTGCGATCCGGTGATTTCGTCCGGCGCGCCGGCGACGACGTGCAGCCCGGCGATGTCGCGGTCCGAGGCGGCACCATCATCGGCGCGGCCCAGGTGGGACTGCTCGCGGCGGTCGGCCGCGACAAGGTGCTGGTGCATCCGCGCCCGCGGCTGTCGGTGATCTCGGTGGGCGGCGAGCTCGTCGACATCGACCGCACGCCCGGCGCCGGACAGGTCTACGACGTCAATTCCTATGCGCTGGCGGCGGCCGCGCGCGACGCCGGCGCCGATGTCAACCGGGTCGGCATCGTGCCGACGGATCCGTCGCGGCTGCGTGAGGTGGTCGAAGGACAGCTGATCCGTTCCGAGGTCGTGGTGATCGCGGGTGCGGTCGGCGGCGGCGTGTCCGAGCAGGTGCGCGACGCGCTGGCCGACCTGGGTGATCTGGCGGTGGACCGGGTGGCGATGCACCCCGGGTCGGTGCAGGGATTCGGGCAGCTCGGGCGCGACGAGGTACCCACGTTCCTGTTGCCGTCGAATCCGGTGAGCGCGCTGGTCGCCTTCGAGGTGATGGTGCGCCCGCTGATTCGCATCGCGCTGGGGCGGCGGCAGTCGATGCGCCGGATCGTCACGGCGCGCACGGTGTCGCCGATCCAGTCGTTGCCGGGCCGCCGCGGTTACCTGCGCGCCCAGCTGATGCGTGACGAGGCGACCGGGGAGTACCTGGTGCAGACGCTGGGCGGCGGGTCCGGGCACCTGCTGGCCACGCTTGCCGAGGCGAACGCGCTCGTGGTGGTCGACGAAGACGTGACCGAGATCCGCACCGGCGACGAGGTCGACGTCGCGTTCCTGGCCCAGCGCGGGTGAGGCGTGTCGAACCATCCCGGTTGGCCCGCCCGGTTGGGTCCGCTGCGCGTGGCGGCAGGCGTGGTCACGTTGCGCCCGATTCGACTGCTCGACGCCGGCGTGTGGAGCCGCACCCGCATCCGTGACCGAGATCACCTGCAGCCGTGGGAGCCCACCGGCTCGGTGTCGTGGGAGCAGCGCCACGCCGCGGCCAACTGGCCCGGGCTGTGGTCGAGCCTGCGCGCGGAGGCCCGCAAGGGGCACATGATCCCGCTCGTGATCGAGCTGAACGGCAAGTTCAGCGGCCAACTGACCGTCGGCAATCTGGTCCGTGGTGCCCTGCGCTCCGGGTGGATCGGCTATTGGGTCACCAAAGATGTTGGCGGACAAGGAATTGCCACGGCCGCACTGGCGCTGGGGCTGGATCACTGCTTCGGTCCGGTCGGCCTGCACCGGGTGGAGGCGACGGTGCGCCCGGAGAATCTGGCCAGTCAGGCGGTGCTGCGCAACGTCGGATTCCGCGAAGAAGGTGTACTCAAGCGCTACCTCGATGTGGACGGTGCGTGGCGCGACCATCTGCTCGTCGCGATCACGGTCGAAGAGGTGGCCGGCACCGTCGTCGACCGCCTGATCCGCGCGGGCAAGGCGCAGCCGGTGTGACGCCCCCGCGCGCCTGCGTGACCTGCACGCCCGTCCCGATTAACCTGGCGCTGTTACGGGAGTGAAGGGAGGTGCATGTCCATGCCGAACTCGATGCTCTGGATCGGCCTGGTCGTGCTCTGGCTCTTCGTGTTGTTCCCGATGTTGGCGGACCGCCATCCGCGGATTCGCCGCACGACCGACGCGGCACTGGCAACGCGCGTGCTGCACCGCGGCGATGGCGCGCCACGCCACGTTCGCGGCCCTGCAACGGGTCACGACAGCGACCCGAACTGGCGAGCGGAGGACATTGTGGACGCTCCCGAATTCCCTCTCGACGACGACTTCGTGCCCGACCGGCGCGGCCGCGGCGGCTACGACCCCGAAGCCGACGCGATCGCCCGCGCGATGCGCTACCGCGCGCGGCAACGCGTGGCGTTGGGCTTGGTGCTGGCCACCGTGGTCAGCGCCGCCGTCGCGCTGCTCGCGGCACCGGTGGCCTGGTGGGCGTGCGGTGCGGCGGTGCTCGCGCTGGGTGTCTTCCTCGCGTACCTGCGTCACCAGGTGCGCCTGGAAGAGGAGATCCGGCGCAAGCGGGCGGCCCGGCTGGCGCGGCGACGCACCGCGCATCGCGACGAAGACGACGACGGCGAGGACACCGGCGACGACCCCGGGCCGCACCGGCGCCCGGGAGCCGTCGTCCTCGAGATCGACGACGAAGACCCGGCCTTCGAGCATCTGGACCCGTTCGCGGAGCCGCTGCAGGAGGAGCAGGATCTGCCCCGCGCGGTCGGCGAATAGGCGATTCGGAGCCGCTCGGACAGATCTGCTACAGTTCTCCAGCACGACAACGGCCAGGGGCTATAGCGCAGTTGGTAGCGCGTCTCGTTCGCATCGAGAAGGTCAGGGGTTCGATTCCCCTTAGCTCCACTCCTCGTGGTTGAGACGAGTACCGCCCCGGATCCTGAATGGGATCCGGGGCGGTTTGTTTTTCGGCTGAAGCTGGCGCGTCAACGCCTTTTGCTCGGCTCGGAACCATGGGCGCAGCAGCGCGTAGCAGACGGGCTCCGGCACGCGGTCAACCGAAAGTCCGGTGTCACCTGCGATCCGGTGGCGCTGGCGGGAGTGCACCGTGGTGCGGGTCGGTTTATGACAATTTCATAACTGTCGGTTAGCTGGTAATCTGCCGCATTCAGGCGAAGGAGTCGGGGCTCTTCGGTAGCTGTGTGGCAGAAGGGTTGGCTGTGAATCGTCGGGGCGAGGCGACTCGTGAGGCGTTGTATGCGGCGTTCGGCGAACTCGTGTTCGCCCGTCCGATGGCGATGTGCGATCTCGTCGACGTGGTGACGGCGGCGCGGGTGAGCAAAGGCGCGTTCTACGCCCAGTTCCGCGGCATCGACGACCTGGCGGCGGGGTTCCTCGAGGCCGAGTTCAAGCGCGCCTACGAGGTGGTGCGCTCGCGGGTGGATGCACACGGCCCTTCGCTGGAACTGTTGGTGGCGCTGGTGTTCGAGTCCACCGCCTACCTGCTGACCACGCCGCGTTTTCACGCCGCCCTGCTGGTGCAGGCCGAAATCGGCCGCGACATGTGCGATTCCTCGGACTTCGACCGGTGGCGCAACGTGCTGGACGGCATCCTGCAGCACGCGCAGGAGACCGGCGACATCCGTGCGGACGTCGACGTGGCGGCCTTCGCCGACTTCTTCCTGGCGGCTTGGACGGGTGCGCGGTTCCTGTCGGATGTCACCGTCACGCAGGACGAACTGCCCCGGCGGGTGACGTCGATGCTGCGCTTTGCGCTGAGCCCGATTCTCACGCCCAGCCGCGCCTACTACTTCGACCTCTACATCGACCGGTACCAGACTCGATTGCCGGCGGTCGACAGAAACCAGTACGCGCGCCGCTCCCCGGCGCTGTGCGTGTGCGCACCAGGCGAGGTGGTCACACCAGCGGCCGACCTTTGGCGACGCGGCGGCGCAGATCCCACAGATAGAAATTGATCGGAAAGCGCCGGATCGGCCCGGGCAGCCGGGAGTTGACGGCGCCGATGCCGCGCAGCAGCGCGGTGAACACCCGGTCCTCGCGGGCCGACCAGCGTAGCTGCATCTGGTCCCGAAAATGTTGCGGCAGAAGGCCGGTCGCGGTGAATCGCTGCAGGGGAGCGGCCCACACCCGGATCGGGAACGGCAGCGCCCGCAGCTCGAGCAACTCGGTGAGGTAGGCGCGCACCACCGGATCGATCGAGGTGCGCGCGAGGTTGTCCGTCCAATACTGCGCGAACGCGGCGCGGTCCGGTGGCCACATTCCGGGGCGCACCTGCAGCGTGGTGCCGAAGCGTTCGGCCGCGCGATACAAGGCATCGGCGACGGCCGGATCGGGCGCGCCGCGCATGCGCCGATAGATGTCGTCGACGCCCCAGTACAGGCACGCGGCCACCCACAGCTGTAGCTGCGGGTCCATCGCCGAGTAGCGGACCGGGCTGGCGGGACGGCTGTGCACCTGCCGGTGCACGGCGTCGACGGCCGCGGCATAGGCGGCGCGCTCGGCGGGGGTGCCCTGCAAGGCGACGGCCAGGAAGGTCAGCGTGGTGCGCAGCCGTTTGACCGGATGTCTGGTGACCTTGCCGCTCTCGACCGGACTTTCCACGACGCCGTAGCCGACCGGCGGCAGCGCCAACTGCATGATCACGTTCGCGGTGCCGCCGAGGAACGCGGCTATCCCGTCGATGTAATCGCCGAGTTCGACATCGCTGTCGGTTGGAAGTGTGTTGGTCACCGTTGACCCCACTCTCCGAGAAGTTGAGATGGTTGCACCCTAAACCTCTCATCGGTCGATGGCTGAGTCAACACCACGGACGTCAAGGCGCGTTGATAGCATTGGCGAACTCGTTGCACGTTGTGTCGACCGGCGAAAGAGTCCACGGGGATGCAGTTCCAGATCGTCGAGCGCGAAGAGACCTGGGTTGCCGGGCTCCCGGTGCGCAGCCCCAAACGGGCGCTCGGCCAACTGCGCGACTCGGCACTGGAATCGGCCTGGAACGCCGTGCTGCACCACGATCTCGGCGGTGAGCTCGCCTCGGCGTACACCGACTACTCGTGCGACATCGATTCGTACAACACGCAAATCGTCGGCTACGCCTGCCGTTCGCTCGACGACGTCACGCGCGGTCACCTCGTGGCGAAGATTCCGCGTGGCACCTACGCCCGGTTCTCGGCCATCGGCGAGTTCCCGCAGATCATGATCGACCTGTGGACGCAGATCGACTACGCGTTGGACCACAAGCAGATCCGGCGCCTCTACACGGGAGACTTCGAGTGCTATCCGAACGCGTACAAGATCGACTTGTACCTCTCGGTCGAACCGCAGCCCGAGCGCCGATGACGGCTGCCATCCGCGGCCGCGAGGCGCAGGTATTCGGGGGGCTCGTGGTGCCGGGGGTGCGCCCGGGTTTCAAGGTCAGCGGCAGCGACCTGTTCGAATTCCTGCGCGGGCGACTGCGTGACGGCGCCAACGGCGGCGCCGTCTACACGGTCTACGTTCGTGATCCCGGCGGCAATTACAACGCTGTCGTCGCGCACGCGTATCCAGCCGTCGGCGCGGTGCCCGCGGGCGAGGTGTTCGTGTACGTGCCGCGCGGCCCGTTCGCGGTGTTCACGCCGAACGGGGAGTACTCCGATCCGGTCGAAGATGTCTGGGCGCAAGCTGAAATAGCGACGGCGGCGGGTGAGATCGAGCGCGCGTACGCCGAGGAGATCGAGGTCTGGCACGATCCCGGGCGCATCGAGCTCTTCATCTCGATAAAGCTGTAGCGCCGATGTGAACGTGATTTTCGTCATGTTCGGCGCGCCGCGAACTGGGCTTTTGAGAGGTATTCGAATGTCGTTAACCCGCTGTTTGGCATAAAAGGGACGGTTGCGGGCACGATCTGCCGGTGCGGATCATTCAGCTGGCCAACTTCTACGGGCCTCGCTCGGGTGGATTGCGGACAGCGTTGCACGAACTGGGCGGCGGTTACGCCAAGCGTGGCCACGAGGTGGTGCTCATCGTGCCCGGTCCGCGCCACGTCGAGGAGGTCCTGCCCAACGGCGTCGTGCGCATCACGCTGCCGGCGCTGTCCATTCCGTTCACCGGCGGGTACCGGCTGGCGGATCCGCGCCGGGTCGCCGACGTGCTCGAGGGGCTGCGCCCGGATTCGCTCGAGGTGTCCGACCGGCTGACTCTGCGCGGCTTCGGCAAGTGGGCGCGCGAGCGCGATGTCGCGAGCGTGATGATCTCCCACGAGCGCCTCGACCGGCTGCTCGGCCAGATCATGCCCAACGCCACCGCCCGCCGCGCCGCCGACATCGCCAACCGGCGCACCGCGGAAAGCTACGACGCCGTCGTGTGCACCACCGAGTTCGCGCGTGAGGAGTTCACTCGCATCGGTGCCCGAAATGTGCGTCAGGTCCCGCTCGGGGTGGACCTCGAACTGTTCTCGCCGGGCCGCCGCGACGCGGTGCTGCGTTCCACACTCGCCGGGTCCACCAGCCCGCTGCTCGTGCACTGCGGCCGGCTGTCGGTGGAAAAGCGAGTCGACCGCAGCATCGAGGCGGTGGCCGCGCTGCGCGATGTGGGCTCGGATGTGCGCCTGGTGATCGCCGGCGACGGTCCGCGGCGGGAGTCGCTGGAACGGCGGGCGCGCGGTTTGCCGGTGCAGTTCACGGGCTTCATCGGCGATCGCACCAAGCTTGCGACCCTGCTCGCCACCGCCGACGTGTCGCTGGCGCCGGGTCCGCACGAGACGTTCGGGCTGGCCGCACTGGAGGCACTGGCGGCGGGCACGCCGGTCGTGGCGTCGCGGTCCTCGGCGCTGGGCGCGATCGTCACCGAAGAATGTGGGGCGGTCGCCGACGACAACGGGGAAGCCTTCGCCAGCGCCGTCACCACCGTGCTGGAACGACCGGCCGACGATCGTCGTCAAGCCGCCAGAAGTAGGGCCGAACAATTTGGGTGGCCCGCGTCGGTTGATGGAATGCTTGCTGTCCTGGCTCAATAGTGACGGGTACCGTAGTCCAGAACTACCCGGAGCAGGGGAGCACGTGTCCGAAACGCTCGACAACAAGAAGACCCTCATCACCGGTGCCGCCAGCGGCATCGGGCATGCAACAGCGGTGGCGGCCGCTGCCGAGGGCGCGCAGCTGTTCCTCACCGACATCAACGAGGAACGGCTGAAGGAAACCGTCGAGCAGATCATCGCCGCAGGCGGGTCGGTGCCGTTCTTCAAGGCACTCGACGTCTCCGACTTCGACGCGGTCTGCGCCTTCGCCGACGAAATCCACGCCCAGCACGGCAGCATGGACATCGTCATGAACGTCGCCGGCATCTCGGCGTGGGGCACGGTGGAGAACCTCGAGCACCGGCACTGGCGCTCGATGATCGACGTCAACCTGATGGGCCCGATCCACATCATCGAGCGATTCGTGCCGGCGATGATCGAGGCCGGTCGCGGCGGTCATCTGGTCAACGTGTCCTCGGCGGCAGGATTGCTCGCACTGCCCTGGCACGCGGCCTACAGCGCCAGCAAGTTCGGCCTGCGCGGGGTGTCGGAGGTGCTGCGGTTCGACCTCAAGCGGCACGGCATCGCCGTGCACCTGGTGGTGCCGGGCGCGGTGCGCACTCCGCTGGTGCAGTCGGTCGAGGTGGCCGGAGTGGATCGCGAGGATCCGCGCATCAAGAAGTGGACCGAGCACTTCGAGAAGCGGGCGGCCACCCCCGAGCATGCCGCGGAGTGCATCATCAAGGGCATCAAGCGGAATCGCTTCATGGTCTACACCTCCAACGACATCCGCTTCGGGTACTGGTGGGCGCGCAAGTTCGCGCCGCCCTACGAGTTCGTCATGCAGAAGGCCAACGACCGTTTCTCTCGCTTCCTCCCACCGGCCTGACCAGCCGGCGGGAGTACTGTCGGTCGAACCTTAGGTAGCGCCGCGAAAAGTTTGGGTAGCGAGTACCCAGTCCGGGCGGGCGCCGAGATCGTTTGTCGTGTCGAAGGGCGGCCACCGGGGCCGCCCACGACCCGATGAGGTACTCGACGATGGCAAAGGTTCACATCATCGCGGCGGCCGGCCTGGCCGCCGCGGCATTCGCGCTCGTGGCGCCGGCGACGGCGAATGCCAGTGCAAGCGTTCAGGTTTCCAATGGCAGCCTGTTCGTCAACGGCAGCGGGGGCGCGGACACGATCTTCGTCACGGGCCAGGGCGGCGGCGTCTTCGCGGTGACCGCCAACGGGATCAGTGCGGGTGCGGGCTGCACCAAGACCGGCGACACCTCGGTGCGCTGCACCGGCGTCACCGGCACCTTGCGCATCTTCGCCGGCGGCGGCAACGACGCGGTGCGGCTGCGCCAGTCCAACGGTGTGCAGAGCGACGTCCGCGGCGGTGGCGGCGAGGATCAGCTGATCGGCAGCGATTCCGGCAAGGACTTCCTCTTCGGCGAGGACGGCAACGACACGCTCAGCGGCAGCGGCACCGATTTCCTCAACGGCGGAACGGGTTTCGACAAGTGCACCGCGGTCGCCGACCGCACCAACTGCGAGTCCACCTAGCCGCACCGCACCGCGCCGAACGCACCGCCAGCGGTCGGCACGCCGGGGTGCGGAGAACAGCTGAGGTGCGGCTGTGCGGTGGATCGCGCTAGCTGCGGGGGCGGTTCAGTTCGACGTCCAGCACGCGGGCGCCGGGACCGTAGTCGGCCAGCCGGTCGTGGGAGTTGACCAGGGTGCAGCTGCCCAGCGACAGGCAGCCGCACCCGATGCATCCGGTGAGATCGTCACGCAGGCGCTGCAATTGGACGATGCGATCGTCGAGTTCGGTGCGCCAGTTGGCCGACAGCCGCGCCCAGTCCTTGCGGTTGGGGGTGCGGCTGTCCGGCAGCGTGCCCAGCGCGGCGCGAATCTCGGCCAGCGGGATCCCGACGCGTTGCGAGATCCGGATGAACGCCACCCGGCGCAGCGTGTCGCGACCGTATCGGCGCTGGTTGCCGCCCGTGCGGCGGCTGGCGATGAGCCCCTCGCGCTCGTAGAAATGAAGCGCGGACACCGCGACGCCGCTACGCTCGGACAGTTGGCCGGGGGTAAGTTCTTTCGCCGTCCAATCTGGCATCGGAGTCACACCTCGACTTTACTCGAGGTTGCCGGAGCGGACGGCGGGAGCGAGGAGACAGGTGTACGACTACTGCGTGATCGGCGGCGGCATCGTCGGGGTGGCGACGGCGCGCGAAATTCTGCGCCGCCGCCCGGGTGCGAGCCTGGTGCTGCTGGACAAGGCGCAGCGGCTGGCCACCCACCAGACCGGTCACAACAGCGGGGTCATTCACTCCGGAATCTATTATCCGCCAGGCAGTTTGAAGGCCGAGCTGAGCCGGCGCGGCGCCGCGGCCACCAAGCAGTTCGCGACCGAGCACGGCGTCGCCTTCGACGTGCGCGGCAAGTTGCTGGTGGCCACCGAGGAATCCGAGCTGCCGCGCCTGGCCGCGCTGCACGAGCGGGCGGGGGTCAACGGCATCGAGGTCGAGCGCATCGATGCCGCCGAGTTGCGCCGCCGCGAACCGCACGTCACCGGGCTGGCCGCGCTGTTCGTGCCGTCCACCGGCATCGTCGACTACCAGCGCATCACCGAGGCCATGGCCGACGACGTGCGCGCCGCGGGTGGTGAGATCCGGCTCGGCGTCGAGGTGGACAGCATCCGCGAAACCGCGGCGCGGGTGACCGTCGGCTCCCAGCACGTGACGTGGTCGGCGGGCCGCCTGGTGGTGTGCGCGGGCCTGCAGGCAGACCGGCTGGCCCGCGCGGCCGGCGTGGAAACGACGGCGCGGATCGTCCCGTTCCGCGGCGAGTACTACGAATTACCAAAGCACCGTTCGGATTTGGTGCATCACCTGATCTACCCGATCCCGGATCCCGAATTGCCTTTCCTCGGTGTGCATTTGAGCCCGATGATCGACGGCTCGCTCACGGTGGGACCGAACGCGGTGCTGGGCCTGTCCCGCGAGGGCTACCGAAAGTTCAGTATCAAGGGCCGAGATGCCTTGGACACCTTGCGATTTCCCGGCTTCTACAAGGTGTCGCGGGCGAACCTGCGCACCGGCGTCGGCGAGCTGCGTGACTCGCTGTTCAAGAGCGGCTATCTGGCACGCTGCCGACGCTACTGCCCGGAGCTGACCAAGGACGATCTGCGCCCGCGGACCGCGGGCATCCGCGCGCAGGCGGTGCTGCGCGACGGCACGCTGGTGCACGATTTCCTGATCGAGCAGACGCCGCGCTCGGTGCACGTGCTCAACGCGCCGTCCCCGGCGGCCACCGCGGCGCTACCGATCTCGGAGTTCATCGTCGATCGGCTCGTGGAGGCAGCGTGAGCGTCGATTCCGAAGTCCGGCAACTGAACACAGTGCTCCTGCACCGCCCCGGCGACGAGCTGCGCCGGCTCACCCCGCGCAACAACGATCAGTTGCTGTTCGACGGGCTGCCCTGGGTGGACCGGGCGCAGGACGAGCACGACGCATTCGCCGAACTGCTGCGCGGGCGCGGCGTCGAAGTGTTGTTGCTCGGCGACGTGCTCGCGGCGACGCTCGCGCAGAGCGGCGCCGCGCGCATCCAGGGCATTTCGGCGGCGGTGAACCCGCGCAAACTGGGACACGGCCTGGCACAAGAACTGTCGGCGCACCTGCGCGGCGTCGCGGCGCCCGAGCTCGCGCTGATCCTCACCGCGGGCATGACATTCGAGGAGCTGCCGATCGCGCCGAGCGGCACCTCGCTGGTGCGCCGCATGCATCACGGCAGCGATTTCGTGATCGATCCGCTGCCGAACCTGCTGTTCACCCGCGACTCGTCGTTCTGGATCGGGGACCGGGTGGCGATCACCTCGCTGGCGATGCCCGCCCGGGCCCGCGAAACCTCGCTCACCGACCTGATCTACGCGTTCCATCCGCGCTTTCTGGGCACTCGGCGCGCCTACGAGTCGCATCAGGCGCCGATCGAGGGCGGCGACGTGCTGCTGCTCGCCCCCGGTGTCGTCGCGGTGGGGGTGGGGGAGCGCACTTCCCCGGCCGGCGCGGAGGCCTTGGCGCGCAGCCTGTTCGACGACGATCTGGCCCGTACCGTGCTCGTGGTCCCGATCGAACAATCCAGGGCCACAATGCATTTGGATACCGTCTGCACGATGGTCGACGTGGACGCGGTGGTCATGTATCCCGCGGTACGAGACACATTGTCCGCGTTCACGATTCGTCCCGACGGGATCGACGGACCGGAGCCTTTCCTCAGCGCGGCCGCGCGCGCGATGGGCATCGGCAAGCTGCGCGTGATCGACACCGGGCTCGACCACGTCACCGCCGAACGTGAGCAGTGGGACGACGGCAACAACACCCTCGCCGTCGCGCCGGGCGTGGTGGTGGCCTACGAACGCAACGTCGAGACCAATGCCCGGCTCGAGGCCGCGGGCATCGAGGTGCTGCGCATCGCCGGCGGGGAACTGGGCTCCGGTCGCGGCGGCCCGCGGTGCATGTCCTGCCCGATCAGCCGGGGTTAGCGACTAGAGAATTTCGTTGACCTTCTCGGCCGGACGCGCCAGCACCGTGCCCTTGGTGGTGACCACGATCGGGCGCTCGATCAGGATCGGGTTGGCGACCATCGCGTCCAGGATGGTGTCTTCGTCGGCGCCGGCCAGACCCAGCTCCTTGTAGAGGGTTTCGCGCGTGCGCACCGCTTCGCTGGGGCGCAGCCCGGCATCGGCGAGCAGGCCCGTCAGCTGTGCGCGCGTCGGCGGCGTCTCCAGGTACTTCACGACCGTGGGCTCGATGCCGGCGTCGGTGAGGGTACGCAGTACGGTTCGAGAGGTGTTGCACCGCGGGTTGTGATAGATCGTCACGGGGGCCATGGGCATTCATTGTGCCTGCCCGACTTGCCGAGGAGCTGAGCGCTATGGTGCTGGTCCGGATCGAGCCTGGTTCGTCGACGCCGCCGTTCGAGCAGGTGCGCCTGGGCATCGCCGAGCGGGTGCGCCGCGGCGAGCTCGTCGCCGGCACCAAGTTGCCCACCGTGCGCGCGCTGGCCGCCGAGCTCGGGCTCGCCGTCAACACCGTCGCGCGGGCGTACCGCGAGCTCGAGGCCGACGGGGTACTCGAGACACGCGGTCGCCACGGTACGTTCATCGCCGAATCGGGGGATCCGTCGCGCGACCGTGCCGGGCGTGCGGCCGCCGATTACGTCGCGCTGGTGCGCCGGCTCGGGCTGTCCGACGCCGACGCGGTGGAACTGGTGCGGCTGGCCCAGCGCTCCGGTTAACGCCAGCTCGGCAGCCAGAGCTGGTTGTTCCACTCCGAGGGCGTGATCGGCATGCCGGTGAGAATCGGCCACAGCCACGCGAAGTTCATCACGACCACGCCCAGATAGATGCAGACCAGCAACAGTCCGGTGCCGCGGCGTTCGTCGCCGTTGCTGGCCCGGCCGATGATGTCACCCGCGACCAGCGCGATCGCCATCGTCAGGAACGGGGCCAGCGGCACCGCGTAGAAGTAGTACATCTGGCGGTCCAGCGTCAGGAACCACGGCAGCAGCGCCGCCCCGTAGCCGACGAGCACCAGACCGAAACGCCAGTCCCGCTTGACGATCCAGCGCCACAATGCCCACGCCAGCACCGGAACTGCCAGCCACCAGATGGCCGGGGTGCCGACCAGCATGACCGCCTTCACGCACCGGGTGGCGCCGCAGCCGGTGACCTGCTCGCCTTCGGCGAAGTAGTACAGCATCGGGCGCAGCCCCATCGGCCACGTCCACGGCTTGGATTCCCAGGGGTGCCGGTTGCCGGCGGAGTTGGTGAGATCCTCGTGGAATTGCAGCACGTTGCCGCTGTAGAACCACAGCGAACGCAGTGCGTCCGGGACGAACGAGAACGCTCCGTCGCGCCCGATGTCCACGCCGACCGCGTGCCGGTCCACGCCGGTCTCGCTGGCGAACCACGGACCGTAACTGCCCAGGTACACCAGCAGCGGGATCAGCACCAGCGCGTACAGGGCGGGCCCGATATCGCGGACGATCGTGCCCAGGAACGGCTTTCGCACATCGTAGGACGTGCGCGCGAGCAGATCGAACACCACGCACGCGATGCCGAAGAACGCGATGAAATACAGCCCCGACCACTTGG
>CAKZIX010000220.1 GCA_936936565.1 uncultured Nocardiaceae bacterium
CGCATCGCCGTGCTGTCGCTCAAGGGCGGTGTCGGAAAGACCACCACCACAATCGGATTGGGCTCCACGTTCGCCTCGTTGCGCTGCGACCGCGTGATCGCGGTAGATGCCAACCCGGACCTGGGAACGCTGGCCTCGCGGGTGCCGCAACAAACCCGGTCCACCGTGCGCGACCTGCTGCGGGCACCGTCGGTGCATCGCTACGCCGACGTGCGGGCGCACACCTCGCAGGCCAAGAGCCGCTTGGAAGTTCTTGCCAGCGAACGCGATCCGGCAATCTCGGAGGCCTTCAGCGAGGACGAGTACCGCCAGGTGGTGAGCATCCTGCAGCGGTTCTACAACATCATCCTCACCGACTGCGGCACCGGACTGATGCACTCGGCCATGCGCGGCGTTCTCGACATGGCGCACTCGCTGGTGCTCATCAGCTCCCCCGCCATCGACGGTGCCCGCTCCGCCGCCGCCACGCTGGACTGGCTCGGCATCCACGGCTACGGACACCTGGTGAGCAACGCCGTCGTCGTCATCAGCTCCGCGCGCCCAGGTTCCCCGAACATCGGATTGCCGCAGCTGACGCAATACTTCTTGAGCCGCTGCCGGGCCGTGCACATCATCCCCTTCGACGACCACCTCTCCGAAGGCGCCGAGATCGACCTCGACCTGCTCGACAAGAAGACCCGGCGCGCGTTCCTGCAGCTGGCCGCCACGGTGTCCGACGACTTCCAGTTCGCCGGGGGAAGCTACCGACCGCGGTAGACCTCGGCGTTCGCGCACGATCGCAAAATTCGGAAACGCTGTGCCCGGATTCCGGGCACAGCGTTTCGGGATTTCGGCGGCGGCGCATGAGCCCGGCGTCCAGATCCGGTGCCGCAGACGCAACTCGTGCAAAAGCACCCGATGCCGCAGACAATGTCGATGCGAACCCTCATAGTCGGAGTGCAATCGCCAGATTCCGCCGACACTCGTGGGCAGCACACCGCTATAGGTGCGGCTCCATGTAGGCGACCTGTACCAACTCCTGGCCACGGCTACGGGAGATGAGCGTGCCGCGGCCGGGCGGCATCTTGGAGGGGCGGACGTCGCCGATGAGCTTGCCCTCGTCGCGGGGGCCGCTCATCAGGATCGTCTCGACGGCCATGTCTTTCATGGTGCCGAGGACCGGGTCGAACAACGCCCGAGAGGCGCCGCCGGTGCGCCGGGTGACGATGAAGTGCAGCCCGATGTCGCGCGCCTGCGGTAGGTATTCCACAAGGGGCACACAGGGATTCGATGATCCGGTGGGCAGCATGTCGTAATCGTCGACGATGACGTACAGCTCGGGTCCACTCCACCAGCTGCGATCGCGCAGCTCCTGCGGCGTGATGTCGGGGCCGGGCAATCGCGACTTGAAGTAGTCGGCCACACCCTTCAACAGACCGGGTGCCGTCTGCGAGGACGTGGCGTAACCGGCCAGCCGCTTGCCCTCGACGACGCCGAGCAGGGTGCGCCGGTAGTCGACGATGATGAACTGCGCGTCGTCGTGGTCGCCGTAGGACATGATGCCGTCGATGATGTTGCGCAGCAGCATCGTCTTGCCGGACTCCACGTCGGCGAAGGCCATCAGGTGCGGCTCGGTGTTGAAGTCCAGCACCAGCGGCTCGAGTTCGGCCTCGCCGAGGCCGACGACGACCTTCGTCGCGGTCTGCTCGATACCGTCGGCGGCGGCCCGGGCCAGCACCTCGGCACGCGGAATCTGCAGCGGCAGCATGCGCACCTCCGGGGCGCGCCGGCCTTCGTAGAGCTCGCTGAGCTGATGGCGGGCCGCGGCCACGCCGTCGGGCAGCGAGTCGGCGCTGGAATCGGAATCCAGGCGAGGCAGCGCCACGAGCATGTGCAACTGGTCCGGGGTGAGACCGCGGCCGGGGCGACCGACGGGCACCAGCGGTGCGATGTGGCGCGACATGTCCGAATCGGACGGATCGCCGAGCCGCAACTCGAGCCGAGTGCCGATCAGATCCTTCACCGCGGGGCGGATTTCCATCCAGCGCGACGCCGAGAGGATGACGTGAATGCCGAACGACAGGCCCTGGCTGATCAGCGCGGCCAGCGGATCTTCGAGCATGTCGAACTCCGCGCGAATCACCGGCCAGCCGTCGATGACGAGGAACACGTCGCCGAACTGATCCTCGTCGAGCAGCCGCCGCTGGTCGGGCGGCTGCGACGCGGAATCGGCCTTGCGGCGCCGGAAGTCGCGCATGGACTCGACGCCCAGCGCCCGGAATCGTTCCTCGCGCTGCCGCAGCAGCGTGGTCAGCTCCGCGACCGTGCGGCGTACCCGGTCGCTCTCCAAACGTGTTGCGACGGAACCGACATGGGGGATGCCGGCCATGCTCGCGAAGGTGCCGCCACCGAAGTCGAGCACATAGAACTGGGCCTGTTCGGGCGTGTGCGTGGCGGCCGCGGCCATGACGATCGCGCGCAGCGTGGTCGACTTGCCCGACTGCGGGCCACCGACCACCGCGACGTGGCCGCGGGCGCCGGACAGGTCGACGGTGAGCACGTCGCGGCGCTGCTCGTACGGCTTGTCGATGACACCGATCGGCATCCAGAGCTGGCCGTGCACGTTGGCCGGCGAGCGCCAGTCGGGGTCGGGCAGCAACATGTCCACGGTCGGCGATTCGTCCAGCGGCGGCAGCCACACCTCGTGAGCGGCGCGGCCGTGCCCGGTGAGTTGCCGCACGACCACATCGAGCAGCGACGGCGGGGTGGCGCCCTCGGTGGGCACCGGCGCGGGCTCGGCGAGCAGTTCGTCGAAGCTCATCGGGCCGTCGACGACCTCGGGTTCGGGCTCGCGGCGCTCGACGCGGCCGGCTGCGAACACCATCGGCTCCTGCCCCGCGACGACGCGCCCGCCGTGGGTGCCGACGCTGCCGCCGCGCGGCGCCACGTAAGGGCCCGAAACGTAGGTCGCATTGAACCGTTGCGGATCGTCGGCGTCGGTCTTGAGGTAGCCCGAGCCGGGCACGCTGGGCAGGTGATAGGCGTCCGGGATGCCGAGCACGGTGCGAGATTCGTTGGCGGAGAACGTGCGCAGGCCGATGCGGTAGGACAGGTGGCTGTCCAGGCCGCGCAGCTTCTGCTCCTCGAGGCGCTGCGAGGCGAGCAGCAGGTGCACCCGCAGCGAGCGGCCGAGGCGGCCGATCATCACGAACAGCTCCGCGAAATCCGGCTTCTGCGAAAGCAATTCGGAGAACTCGTCGACCACGATGAACAGCGCGGGCAGCGGGTCGAGCGGCGCACCGTTGGCCCGGGCTCGTTCGTAGTCGGTGACGTTCGCGAAATTGCCTGCGGCGCGGAGCAATTCCTGGCGGCGGTTCATCTCACCGGCGAGCGCGTCTTTCATGCGGTCGACCATCGAGAGTTCTTCTTCGAGGTTGGTGATGACCGCGGCGACGTGCGGCAGCGGATCGAGCCCCAAAAACGTTGCGCCACCCTTGAAGTCGACGAGCACGAGGTTGAGCAGGTCGGGTGAGTGCGTAGTTACCATCGACAGCACCAGGGTGCGCAGGAACTCCGATTTGCCCGAACCCGTTGCGCCGATGCACAACCCGTGCGGACCCATGCCGTTCTCGGCGGATTCCTTGATGTCGATTTCGACCGGCGAGCCGTCGGGGCTGATGCCGATGGGCACCCGCAGCCGCTCGCGCGCGCTGCGCGGGCGCCACACCACCGACGGGTCGATGGTGGCCGCGTCCGGAATCTTGAGCAACGCCATGAGCCCTGGGTCGCTGCGGGTTTCGTCGCCGAGGCTGACGATCTGGGCGGCCGTGGCGATGCGGTAGCGGGCGATGGCGCGCGCGAACGACTCCGCCTCGGCGACGGTGACCGCATCGGCCGTGGCGAACGGCTCGACTCCGGCGGCGCTGCGCGCGGACACGGTGCCGTCTTCGACGACCAGCCGCAGTCCGCGCCGCACGGCGAGCCCGGTCTGCGGTGCCGTCAGATCGATCACGGTGACCGAATCCAGACCGGCCTCGCTGATCAGCCGCTCGGCACCGTTGACGTAGCCGTCGTCGATGACGACCACGATGTGCGTGCGGCCCTGGGTGGGCGGTGCACTGCGCGAGAACCGGCCGCGCTCGAGCAATTCGTTGGCCAGGGCCGCCTCGAACTCACCGAGCGAGGCGTAGAGCATGCGCGCCGAGCCCATGCCGTCGCGGTCGCTGGGGTGCTGCAGCTGGGGCAGCCACTTCGTCCACGACCACGCCTCACCGTCCGGGTCCGCGCAGACGATCCCGACGGCGACGTGATCGGGTCCGTGAAAAGTGCAGAGCTCCATCAGCATCGACCGCACGAGCATGCGGGTGTCGGCGCGCTGGCCCTCGACGTTGATCGCCGGGAAGGCGCGCAGCGAGAGCGCGGTGGGCAGGCCGTGCACCACCGAGTGAGTGCGCACGAAGCGGCGCAACGCGACCGTCGAGACCGGTTCGAGGTCTTCCAGGGGCCCGGTTTCCGGGCGCGCGAGCTTGGTGGCCAGCCGGTGGCTGCCGATGCCGACGCGCACATGCCCGAAGTCGGGATCGTTGACTCGGCGCTCCCACATGCGGCGGGTGCCGACGAGCGATTCCAGGTCCGCCGGATCCGGATGACTCCATTCGAGCGCCTCGCGCTGCGTTTTCCCGGTCCGGCGGACGTCTTTGCGGACCTGGTCGAGGTAGCGGAAGTAGTCTTTGCGTTCCTCGTTGAGTTCGCCGGCCTTCTTCGGCCCGCCGCGGTTCATCCCGAGCATGCCGACCATCGACATCAGCATCATCATCGGGAACATCAGGAACAGCGGATTCGACAGCATCGCCGTGCCGCCGACCGTGAACATCAGCGCGATCATGCCGACGATGGCGACCACCATGATGACGGGCAGCAACTTCATGAGCAGGCCGCCGGGGATCGGCCGGGTCAGCTCGGGCGGCGGGCTGAGGTTCACCTCGCCGCCCGGCGCGCGCGGCGGCGCGATGCGTGGTCTGCGTACGAAGCCGTCGGTTGCCATCAGTAGTCGGTGTCCTCGGTCAGATTGTGTTCGCGCCGGAACGGGATCGACACCGCGATGCCGGCTGCGAGCAGGGCGAGCAAGGTGAGCGAACCGACGACCGCGATGCGGCGTGGCCACGGGTCGACCGGCGGCGGACCCGGTGGCACCGGGAACGCGTGCCCGACGGCGGCGTTGTGCGAGACGGGCCGCTCGGGCAGGTTCGCGGTGAGTGCGGCGACCGGGTCGATGATCCCGTGCCCAATCCGGTCGTCACGACCGCTGCCCGGCCCGTGCGCGGTCCGGGTGATGCGGTCGATCACCTGCTGCGCGTTCAGTTCCGGGAAGCGCGCCCGCACCAGGAAGCCGCCCCCGCTGCGCATGCCGGTGAGCAGCTCGCCGTCCAGGGCGATGCGTTCGCCGGGGCGCACCCGCACCGGTGAGGAGCCGGGGAGCGCGACGGTCGTGCCATTGGTGGACCCGAGATCGCGCACGAGCACGTGCCAACCGTCGAGGACGATCTCCACGTGGTTGCGGGAGATCTCGTTGTCCGGGCTGGCGATGCGCACGACGTGCGGAGCCCGTGCT
>CAKZIX010000221.1 GCA_936936565.1 uncultured Nocardiaceae bacterium
GCAGGCTGCTCGCCGCCGCCACCGCCGCGACCACCGATCCACAGCTGGCGGTCGGCGATCTGGACCTGCGCGACGGCGCGCCCGCGTTGCCTGCCGCGGCATACGGTGCCCCGGCGGACCCGGCCGTGCCGCTGGCCGCCTGGTTCGCGGCCACCGTGGCCCGGCACCCGCAGCGTCCCGCGGTTCGCTTCGGTCACCGGGAACTGAGCTACGCCGAACTCGACGCCGCCGCCAACCGGGTGGCGCGCGCCCTGCTCGCCGGCGGTGTCGGCGCCGAAGACATGGTGGCGCTGTGCCTTTCCCGATCGATCGAATCCGTGGTCGCGGCGCTGGCCGTCGCCAAGACCGGCGCCGCCTACGTTCCGGTGGATCGCCGCTATCCGGCCGAACGCATCCGGCACATGCTCACCGACAGTGCCGCGGCGATCGGCGTCACCACCACCGACGCCCTGCCCGAGCTACCCGACACGATCCGCTGGCTCACCGAAACCGATCTGGACGGCCACTCCGACCGCCCGATCGAGGCCGCCGAGCTCCCCCGCCTGGTCCGCGCCGACAGTCTGGCCTACGTCGTCTACACCTCCGGTTCCACCGGCGTACCCAAGGGCGTCGCGGTGACCCATCGCGGGCTGTCCGCCTACGCAGACAGCCAGCGCGAGCATCTGGCCGTCGAATCCGATTCCCGCACCTTGCATTTCGCTTCGCCCAGCTTCGACGCCGCGGTGCTCGAGCTGCTGCTGGCGGTGGGCGCCGGGGCGACCATGGTGATCGCCCCGCCCGACGTGTACGGCGGCGACGAGCTGGCCGAACTACTCGACCGCGAGCAGGTGTCGCACGCGTTCGTCACGCCCGCCGCGCTGGCGAGCATCGACACCGCCCGCTGGCCGTTGCCCAAGCTGCGACGCCTGCTGGTCGGCGGCGAGGCCTACGGGCGCGAACTAGTCGGGCGCTGGGCGCCGGCGCGCACCATGCACAACGCCTACGGTCCGACCGAAACCACCATCGTGGCAACGATTTCCGCGCCGCTGCGGGCGGAGCGGGAGATCGCGATCGGACGTCCGCTGCGCGGCGTCTACGCCGTGGTCCTCGACGAGCGGCTGCGCCCGGTGCACCCGGGCGTCGCCGGAGACCTGTACCTCGGCGGCGGCGGGCTCGCCCGCGGCTATCACCGCCGGGCCGCGCTCACCGCCGGGCGCTTCGTCGCCGATCCGTTCGGCACCGGAACCCGGTTGTACCGCACCGGCGACGTGGTGCGCTGGAACCGCCACGGGGAACTCGTCTTCGTCGGGCGCAGCGACGACCAGGTGAAGCTGCGCGGTTTCCGGATCGAGCTCGGCGAGATCGTCGCCGTGCTCGGCACCCACGAATCGGTGCGCTTCGTGCACGTCGAGGTGCGCAAAGACGGCACCGGTTCGGACCGGATCGTCGCCTACGCGCTGCCCTCGGGCACCGGCCTGGACACCGAGGTGCTGCGCGCGCACGCCGCGCAACGGCTGCCGATGCACATGGTGCCGAGCGCGTTCGTCGCGCTGGACACGATTCCGCGCACCCCCGTCGGCAAACTGGATCGCCGGGCCTTGCCGGAACCGGTGTACGACTCCCCGAAGACGTCACGACCGGCCGAAACGCCCGACGAACAGCTCGTCGCGGACATCGTCGCCGAGGTGCTCGACCGCGAACACGTCGGCGCCGAGGACAACTTCTTCGCCGTCGGCGGAAACTCGCTGCTGGCCACTCAGGTCGTCGCCCGGGTCGCAGCGCGCGGCGGGCGCCGGCTGGCGGTGCGCGACGTGTTCGAGCACCCGACCGTCGCCGGACTGGCGAGGCTGCTCGGCGCGGCTGCCGCGGCCCGGCCCGCCCTCACTCGCTCGCGCCCGGAGCGGGTGCCGGTGGCTCCGGCCCAGCACCGGCTGTGGCTGCTCAACCGGCTCGACGCCGAGTCCGGCCTGTACAACATTCCCGTCGCCGTGCGGATGCGCGGCGTCCTCGACGTGGCCGCGCTCGAGCGGGCGCTCCACGACGTGCAGCAGCGCCACGAACCGCTGCGCACGGTGTTCCCGGATGCGCCGGATGGACCGCACCAGCAGATCCGGGACCTGGCCGCGGCCGGTGTCGAGCTCACCCGGCTCGACGCCGCCGCGCGACCGCCCGCAGAACTCGCGCGCAGTTTCGCCGCACGGGGCTTCGACCTGACCGACGAGCCGCCCGTCCGCGCGGCGCTACTGCAGGTGCGGCCCGACGAGCACGTGCTGCTGCTGGTCGTGCATCACATCGCGATGGACGGGCTGTCCCTGGCCCCGCTCACCGCCGACCTGATGACCGCCTACGCGAGCCGACAGGCCGGGCAGGCGCCCGGCTGGCGCGAACTCGAGGTCCAGTACGCCGATTTCGCCACCTGGCAGCGCGAACTGCTGGGCGCGGAATCCGACGACACCAGCGTTGCCGCAACGCAGATCGAGTACTGGCGGCGCCGCCTCGACGGGCTGCCCGATTGCCTGGAACTGCCCCGCGACCGGCACCACCGGCCCGCGCCCACCTACCGCGGCGGCACCGCCGAGTTCTGCCTCGAGCCGGCGACGCACCAGGCGCTGGTGGACTTGGCGGCCGCGCACGACGCCACCCTGTTCACCGTCGTGCACACGGCGCTGGCAGTACTGCTGCACCGGCTGTCGGGTAGCTCGGACATCGTCGTCGGCACTCCGGTGGCCGGGCGCGGCGAGCACCAGCTCGACGCGCTCGTCGGGATGTTCGTCGGCACCGTCGTGCTGCGCACCGCGGTTGCCGGCGCGGATCGGTTCAGCGAATTGCTGAGGCAGGTACGCGACGGCGATCTGGACGCGTTCGCCCACGCCGACGTGCCGTTCGAGCGGCTGGTCGACCTCCTGGCGCCGGCCCGCTCCGCCGCGCATCACCCGCTGTTCCAGGTGATGCTGTCGGTACACGACGTCACCCCGACTGCCGTCACGCTGCCCGGACTGGACTGCGAGATCGTCGACGTCGACACCGAGACCGCGAAATTCGATCTGCAGTTCACCGTCCGCCCCGGCGACGCCGGATTGCTCGTCTCGCTGAACTACGCCACCGACGTGTTCGACGCGGCGACCGTCGACGACATCGGTGACCGGTTCCTGCGATTGCTGCGTGCCGTCGTCACCAAAGACGGCCCGGTCGGCGACCTGGACCTGCTCTCGCCCACCGAGACCACCCGCCTGGCACCGGTGCACGGCCGCCACCCCGGGGACGCCGTGCCGCTGCCCGACGTGTTCGCACGAGCGGTGGCATCGGCCCCGGAAGGAATCGCAATCCGTTCCGGCGGAACCGAACTCACCTATGCCGAGCTCGACCGCCGGTCGAATCAGCTGGCCCGGCTGCTGATCGGGCACGGCGTCGGGCCCGAGCAGTTCGTCGCGCTCGGCTTCGCGCGCTCGATCACTTCGGTGCTGGCCATGCTCGCCGTCGCCAAGTGCGGCGCCGCGTTCGTGCCGATCGATCCGGGCTATCCGGCGGCGCGCAAACAGCACATGGTCACCGATTCGGGGGTCACCTTCGGCCTGACGAACGCGGAGTTCGCCGGCGAGCTGCCGTCGGACGTGCGGTGGCTGGTGCTCGACGACGCCGAGCTCGCCGGGCGGCTCGCGGACCTGTCCTCGGGCCCGATCGGCGACGCCGAACGGACCACTCCACTGCGGCTGGGCCATCCGGCGTACGTGATCTACACCTCCGGCTCCACGGGCCTGCCCAAGGGTGTGGTGGTCAGCCAGGCGGGCATCTCGAACTTCGCCTACGAGACCGCCGACCGGTTCGCCGTCAGCACCCGCTCACGGGTATTGCATTTTGCGACACCGAGTTTCGACGCCGCGGTGCTGGATCTGCTGTTCGCGCTCGGCGGCGCGGGCACGCTGGTCGTCGCCCCGCCGCACACCTACGGCGGCGCCGACCTGAGCCGGCTGCTGATCGCGGAACGGATCACGCACTGCTTCGTCACCACCGCGGCGCTGGCCACCGCGGATCCGTCGGGCGTGACCGAGCTCGAGCACGTGCTCGTCGGCGGCGAAGCCTGCCCGCCGGACCTGGTCGCGCGCTGGGCGCCCGGGCGCTGCCTGCACAACGTCTACGGCCCGACCGAGACCACCATCGTCACCACGATGAGCCCGGCGATGTCGCCGGGGGCGCGGATCACGATCGGCGCCCCGATCCGGGGCGTGAGCGCAGTCGTGCTGGACACGCGCATGCACCCGGTACCGATCGGCGTCGCGGGCGAGTTGTACCTCGCCGGACCCGAACTGGCACGCGGCTACCGGAATCGGGCGGCCCGCACCGCGGATCGGTTCGTCGCCAACCCGTTCGGCAAGCCGGGCGAACGCATGTACCGCACCGGCGACCTGGTCCGCTGGACCGACGAACTCGAGCTCGAATACGTCGGGCGCGCGGATCACCAGGTGAAGATCCGCGGCTTCCGGATCGAACTCGGCGAGATCGATGCCGCGCTCGTGACGCATCCCGGCGTCGAGTACGCCGTCACGATCGGCCACCGGCTGCCCAGCGGTGCCCAGGCACTGGCCGCCTATGTCAAGGCGGGCGACGCCGACGTCGCCGACCTGCGTGCCCACCTGTCCGATCGGCTGCCGAATTACATGGTGCCGCAATCGATCACGTTGCTGGACACGGTGCCGTTGACTCCGGTCGGCAAGCTCGACCGCCGCGCGCTGCCGGAGCCGGTCTTCGCGCAGAGCACCCATCGCGCGCCGGCGAACCCAGTGGAGGCCGCACTCTGCGACGCGTTCGCCACGGCGCTCGCGGTCGACTCGGTGGGCACCGACGACAACTTCTTCGAGCTCGGCGGCAACTCGCTGCTGGCCACCCGGGTGGTGGCCACCGCCGAATCGAGGCACGGGCTGCGCATCCCGATGCAGACCATGTTCCTCGACCCGACCCCCGCCGCGATCGCGCGACGGCTCGGCAGCGCCGACGCCCGGGCCGCCGCGTTCGACACGCTGCTGCACATGCGGCCGAACGGGGCCAAGCCGCCACTGTTCTGCGTGCACCCCGGCATCGGGCTGTCCTGGTGCTATTCGGGCCTGCTGCCGCATCTGGACACCGACCGCCCGGTGTACGGACTGCAGCTGCCGCACGTCGCGGGCGAGGAGACCGCTCTGGATTCCATCTGCGAGCTCGCCGGACGCTACGTCGCCGAGATCCGCGCGGTTCAGCCCGAGGGGCCCTACCACCTGCTCGGGTGGTCGCTCGGCGGTCTGATCGCGCACGAAATGGCCGTACAGCTACGCGAATCCGGTGCCGAGGTGGCGCTGCTGAGCATGCTCGACAGCTTCACCCTCACCGCCGATCTCGCGGAGCGCGCACAACCCGAACTGTCCGAGGTGCTCGGCGAGCTCGGCGTCGACGCCGCGAACGTCTCCACGATCCAGGACGCGGCAGCGGCCGTGCGGCAGCAACCGGGTGCGTTCTCGGCACTCACCGACGACCACTTGGAGCGGCTGTACCGCAGCTACTCCCACGGCACCACGCTCGCGTGCGCGTTCGAACCCGGCTACTTCGACGGCGACGTGCTCTTCTTCACCGCCACCGACGACGCGATCAACCGCACGACACCGCAGCGCACGGCCTCGGCCTGGCGCCCGTTCGTCGGCGGCGGCATCCTCGACTACGGCGTCGACTGCGAGCACTCGGCGATGACCGCCCCGGACGCGCTGGCCACGATCGGCCCGGTGCTGGCGCGCTACCTCGGCGCGTAGTCGCGAGTCGCGATTATCGGGCGCTTGCGGCGATGCGGTCGGCGATGCGGCCGACCACCGCGCGCATCCGGCGGATCGCCGTGAAAAGGCCCAATACGCCGAGATCGGAAG
>CAKZIX010000222.1 GCA_936936565.1 uncultured Nocardiaceae bacterium
CGGATGACGGGATTCGAACCCGCGACCCTCACCTTGGCAAGGTGATGCGCTACCAGCTGCGCTACATCCGCATTCGCTCTCCGCGGGGCCCTTTTTGTCTCCGCGGCGCGAGAGGAAACATTAGCCGACGTACGTCCCTGTAACAAATCCGCTGGTCAAGCCATTGAAGGCGCGGATTCTGCCGCGATCTTGGGGTAACAGACACGGTACTCGGAATTGCCGGCCCGCGAGGGCTGTTCTGCGGCGCCCGGAGTCCGGACGATCTCGTTGCGGCACGCGGAGCTGATTTCGATTGCGGGGCGGACCCGTGCTAGGGTTCCTCCTCGCACCCGGTTCTATAGCTCAGTGGAAGAGCACTCGCTTCACACGCGAGGGGTCGCTGGTTCGAACCCAGCTAGAACCACTCCTACGCCGTCACGCGGTCCGTATCTGCGGCCGCCGCCTCCATGAATTCCGTAATGGCGCGCAGTGCCGCTCGCGCCTCCGGCAGCACCCGGTAGGCGAGCTGGAAGACGTGGAACATGTTGTCCCAGATCTGCACGGTGCACGCCGCGCCGGTGTCGCGGGCCGCGGCAGCGTAGAGCTCGGCGTCGGCGCGCAGCATTTCGCGCCCGCCGGCCTGGATGAGGATCGGCGGCAGATCGGGGCCGACGTCGAGGGCGGCGTTCATGCGCGGATCGCGCGGGTCGGCGGCTTGGGTGTAGTTGCCGATGAATCTGCGTGCGGTGCGGGCGCTGACGAATGGGTCGTGCACCTGCGTTTCGGTGGCGGCGGCTGTATCGAAGGTGCCGTCGACGAGCGGTGACAGCGCGACGACGGCGGCGGGCTGCGGCAGCCGGTGCGTGCGCAGCTGACCGCACAAGGTCAGCGCGAGATGTCCACCCGCGGAATCCCCGGCGACCACAATGTTTTCCGGCCGGTGGCCCAGGTCGAGCAACCATCGGTATCCGGCGAGAGTGTCGTCGTGTGCGGCGGGGAAACGATGTTCCGGACCGAGCCGGTAGTCGAGGACGAATGCCGAGCGTCCGGTGCGGCGGGCGAGTTCGCTGACCAGCCCGCGGTGGGTGCGCGGACTGCACACCGTATACCCGCTGCCGTGCAGGTAGTAGAGCACCGGCCGGCCGGGTGTGGTGGCGCCGATCCATTCGCCGCGAATTGTGCCGGTCGCATCGGCGATCTGGTGCCAGGTGCGCGGTATGCCGACGTTGGCCGCGGCCAGGAGAACCTCGATCACGGTGCGCGCGAACGCTACTCCGAGGCCGTTGGTGGGCACCGCGTTGCCGATGGGGAGAACTGTTCTCGACAGGGCTGCCCGCAGCAGCCGGGCCTGCATCGAGTCGGACGTGTGCCGATGATCGTCGTTGACCATCTGCCGATTCAACCACTGAGGACGCCCGTCTTCAATACGATCGTCCAACTGGTCCCGCACCGGTGAGCAGCACGTGTGCCATAGCTTCCGTGCTGACGAACACGCTGCGTGGTGCGAGGACCAGGCTGATCGTCAAACGGACCATGATCTCGGCCAGTTCGGCTGGGGAGGCACGCAATTGGCCGCCAACGGGGTCCGCTTCGAGCATCGCCGCCAGCCGGTCGGTCGTCATGCGCACGTAGGACGGTGCGTCGGGCCGCTCGACGAGCGCGCCGGCCAGCAGCTCCGGTTCCTCCCGCAGAATCCGCTGCATGACCGGATGGGTGCGCAACCACGTGACCGCGAAGTCCAGTGCGGCTGCCAGGCGCACTTCGGGCGTGCCTTCGACGTGGAATTCACGCTGTGCGGCGTCGAAGAAGCGGCCCAGCTCGTGGGTGACCAAGGTGTCCAGCATGTGCTGTTTGGACCCGAACGTGCGGTAGGCGGTCGCGCGGGACACCCCCGCTCGATCGGCGACGTCGCTGATGGCCACCTTGCGCAGTCCGAACGCAGCGACAGCGGCGAGTCCGGCGTCGATGAAATTCCTGGGTACGGCGGCCACACCTCATCTTGACACGATGAGACGAATAGATAAACTCGTCTCACCGCCTGGCAAAGGAGCTGCGATGACCGACGAGCCCTACTTCTCCCGGGCGTCGATGTTGCGCCGTGTGCAAAGCGATCGCCTCGTCGGCCTGACCTACGGGTTGCGCGCCGTCTACATCGGTGCGCTGCACCCGGTCGCGTTCACCGGCACGTATCTGCACACGCGCGAAATGCGCACGCCGGTAAGCAGACTCGCGGACACCGCGAAATTGTTCGAGGCGGTCTCGTTGGGCAGCCGCGCGCAAGCCGATCGCGCGTTGGCGATCACGGCCGCCAAGCACCGGAAGGTGCACGGCACCCTGGGCCGCGACGTCGGTCCGTTCCCGGCGGCTACGGCCTACACCGCCTACGACCCTGATCTGATGCTGTGGACGTGGGCGGTGCTCGCGGACTCGTCGATCGTGTTGTACGAGACCTTCGCGGGTCGGCTTCCGGGGGCCGAACGTGAAGCGCTGTACCAGGATTGGGTGCGCTGGGCGGAACTGTTCCGGATGCCGCCGGGTGCCGCGCCGGCCACGCACGCCGCATTCGTCGAGTGGTTCGATGCCGAATTGCGCAGTCCACAAAGGCATTTGACGCCATTGGCGAAGCGCACCGCGGAGACGGTGTGTTTCACCACGCCGCTACCGGTGCACTTGCGCTCGATTCGCCACCTCAATCGGCTCATCGTGCTCGGCACCACGCCGGAGCCGGTGCGCCGGCACTTCGGCCACTCCTGGTCCCGGCTCGACGCGGCCGAATTCCGCGCGTTCGCGGCGGCGGTGCGCGCGGGACGCATTGTGGTGCCGCGCGGGCCGGTATCCGGAATCTTCGACGGGCTCGCCGCGCACGAGCAACGGCGGGTGGCACGCGGCCACGACACGATCCGCGGGATCGCCACCGAGGAGCGCAACCGCAGCCGCATGCGCGGCGCCCGCACATAGTTCGGCAATTTTGTCGGTGCCCGATGTCACACTCGGGGCCATGCGAACCTATCCGGAAGGCGTGACCAGCTGGATCGAGCTGGCCAGCGAGAACTCCGCCGACACCACCGAGTTCTATGGCGAATTGTTCGGCTGGACCTTTGCCGAAGCGTCCCCGCAATACCTCATCGCGCAACTCGACGGGCTGGACGCGGCGGGCATTTCCGTCGCCGCAGCGAACCCGTCGCAGTGGCACACGTTCGTCGCGGTAGACGATGCCCAGCGCGTGGCCGATCGCGTCGCCGCCGCCGGTGGCACGGTGCTCGTGGCACCGGAGCCCGCTGGCGAAGACGGAATCTGGGCGGGCTGCGCCGATCCCACCGGCGCGGAGTTCCGGCTGCTGCAGGCAACCCGGCGGCCCGGCGCGCAGGTGGCGAATATCCCCGGCGCGTGGAACTTCACCGAGCTGCGCTCGCCGGATCCGGTTCGCGCACAAGCGTTCTACACCGACGTGTTCGGCTGGGCGTTCGACGACCTCGGGTTCGCGACGATGATCCGCCGGCCGGGCTACGGCGATCATCTCGCCGCCACCGTGGATCCCGGCATCCACGAACGGCAGTCCGGCGACGGGGTGCCGCCCGGTTTCGCCGACGCCTTCGGTTGGGTGGCGCCGCTCGGTCCGGGTGAACGCCCACATTGGCACGTCACGTTCACCGTCGCCGACCGCGACGCGGCCGCGCACACCGTCGCGCGCCTGGGCGGCACGGTGCTGTCGGTGTCGGACTCGGACTGGACCCGCGACGCCGTCATCCGGGATCGGCTCGGCGCCGTCTGCACGCTCAGCCAGTACACGCCGCCGGACCCGGGCTAGGGTGCGGCTGTGGATTCCGCGGACGTCCGGGCCGGGGTGGTCGCAGGTCGCCGCGGTGGTGGCGTAGCGCCGGTACGGTTCGGTCCATCCGATCGAGAAGGGGTAACCGCATGCGGGTTTCGCGCAGGACGGCGTTGGCGACGGCGGCGGCGGCGCCATTTCTCGCCGCGGCACCAGCCCGCGCCGAGACGGGCTATCTGGTGGGCGTCGGCATGTCCGATGTCACGGGGCCGGCGGCCGAGTGCGGAATGATGGGGTACTCGCAGTTCGAGCAGCGCACCGCCGGGATCCACCTGCGCACCCGCGCCCGCGCGTTCATCGTCGTCGATCGGCCCAGCGGCGCTCGGGTCTGCTTCATGACGGCGGACACCTGCATGATCTTCGGCTCCGTGCACCGCGCGGTGATCGCCGAGCTGACCGCCCGTTTCGGCGGGCTGTACACCGAGCAGAACGTGCTGCTGACGGCCACGCACTCGCACGCCGCGTGTGGCGGGTCGGCACACGATCTGGCCTACAACCTGTCGGTGATGGGCTTCCAGCGCCAGACGTTCGAGGCCGAGGTCGACGGGATCGTCGAGGCGATCACCCGCGCGCATCAGGATCTCGGTGCCGGAACTCTCGCGCTCGGACGCGCCGAACTGCACGACGCCAGCGTGAACCGGTCCCGGGTCGCCTTCGACCGCAATCCCGCCGCCGACAAGGCCGCTTTCCCGGCGGCGATCGATCCGGCGGTCACCACGATCGCGCTGCGCAAGGGCGGCCACGATGTCGGCGTGATCACCTGGTTCGCCACCCACAACACCTCGATGTCCAACAAGAACCTCCTCATCAGCGGCGACAACAAGGGCTACGCGTCGTTCGCGTTCGAACAGGCCAACGGGGTCGACTATCTCGGCGCGGCGCGCTTCGTCGCCGCGTTCCCGCAGACGAACGCCGGCGACATGTCGCCGAACCTGAATCTGCGTCCGGCCTCCGGTCCCACCGACGACGAGTTCGACAACACCCGTATCATCGGCGAACGCCAGTACGCCGCTGCGAAAAAGGCCGTGGCGCAGGCCAATCCGATCAGCGGCGCGGTCGGTGGCGCGCTGTGCTACATCGATCTGGCCGACGTCGCCGTCGATGGGCAGTTCACGCCCGACGGGCGGCCCGGGCACACCACGCCCGCGTGTATCGGCGCGGCGCTCGCGGCCGGCAGCGTCGAAGACGGCCCGGGCACCCCGCTGCCCATTCCCGAGGGCCTCACCGCGCCGGCCTGGCTCACCGGCGCGCAGGCACCGAAACTGATTGTGGCTCCGGTCGGCATCATGCCCGGGGGCTGGGTGCCGAACATCGTGCCGATCCAGGTGCTGCGGATCGGTCCGCTGTATCTCGCCGCGGCGGGTGCGGAGTTCACGATCGTCGCCGGGCTGCGGATTCGCCGGACGGTTGCCAGGGCGCTCGGGGTGCCGCTGGAAAACGTCCTGATGCAGGGCTACGCCAACACCTACCACCAGTACGTCACCACCCCCGAGGAGTACGAGGCGCAGCAGTACGAAGGTGGCTCGACGCTGTTCGGCCGCTACACGCTGCCGGCGTACATGCAGGAATTTCACCGCCTGGCAACGGCTTTCGCGGCAGGGCGCAGTGTGTCCCGCGGTCCCGCGCCGGTGGACAATGCGGCCGGGCAGGCCAGCCTCGCGCCGCCGCCCCCGCCGGATGCCGCACCGCCCGGCCGCGCGTTCGGCGACGTGTTGCTCGCGCCCGCGGGCACGTATTCCGCAGGGCAGCGGGTGACGGTGGAATTCGTGTCGGGCCACCCGGCCAACAATCTGCGCCGCAACGCCACCTTCGCCGAGATTCAGCGACGCGACGGCAGCACCTGGAAACGCGTTGCGCACGAAGGGCAGTGGCCGGTGATATTCCGCTGGCAGCGGCGCGGGCCCGCCGAATCGGTGGCACGCTTCGAATGGACGATCCCGGCGGGTACGCCGCGCGGTACCTATCGGGTGCAGCACTTCGGCGATGTCAAGGACGCCGGGGGAGCAGTGCGCCCGGTTCTGGGCACCACACCGGGATTCGACGTCGGCTAGGTAACGACCTAAGGGGGACAACGTGTTTCGCTGGGAGCTCACGTTCGCGCTGGTTGCGGCACTGCTCGCCGTGCCGCCGGCCGCCGCGCAGTCGCGCTATTCCGAGTACGTCGCCATCGGCGACTCCTACAGCGCGGATGTCGTCATCGCTGGCCAACATGGTTCCGTCACAACGGAATTCGCGCCGTTCGACTGCTATCAGTCGGACCAGAACTTCCCGCGGCAAGTGGCCCGCGCGCTGGGGGTGGCGCGCTTCCGGGACGCCAGTTGCGGCGGTGCCGGCATCGACGATCTCACGGCTCCGCAGTCGGGGGTGCCGATGTTCCTCGGGGGCGTCAACCCGCCACAGTTCGATCGCCTCACGCCCACAACGGATCTGGTGACCGTCCTGCTCGGCGGCAACGACGTCGGGATCGCCCGGGCGGCGGCGCAATGCATCACGCTCAACCCGCCGATGCTGCATGCGCAATCGTGCCGGCAGGCGTTCACCGCCGCCGGTTCGGACGTGATGAGCGCGCGCATCGTCGCCGCCGAGCCGAAACTGGTGGCGGCGTTGCAGGCGATTCGTGCGCGTGCGCCCAAGGCCGACATCTTCGTGGTGAACTACTTGGCCGCGGCGACGGGCCCGCACACCTGCTGGCCCTACGTGCCGATCGCCGAGTTCGATCAGAGCTGGCTCGCCGAGAAGGGCCGCGAACTCAACGCCATGCTGGCGCGCGCCGCAGCCACGGCCGGGGCGACCCTCGTCGACACCTACACCCCGTCCATCGGACACGACTTCTGCCAGTCGCCGAACGTTCGCTGGGTCGAAGGCCTGCTGCCGGTCTCGGTCAACGCGCCGGCGCTGGCGATCCCGTTTCATCCCAATTCCGCCGGTGCGAGCGCTCAAGCGCGGGCAGTATTGGCAGCCATCGAAGCCAAACCGTAAACCTAGACGTTCGTCAATGTTACGGAATCGATGCGATCTTGTGATCTAGGCCC
>CAKZIX010000223.1 GCA_936936565.1 uncultured Nocardiaceae bacterium
TGGACGCGGAATACGCCAGCGGCTACCGGCGAGACCCGCCCGGAGTATCCGGCGCCGCGCCGTTCGCGCTCGACCGGACTAGCATCCACGTTCGTGTGCGTGGAAAGGACAGTGACCCTTGGCGGGTAAATTGCGTGCGCGATTCGGCTCGGTGGAGGCGCTGACCGACCGGCCGGACTTCGCACTCGTCGGAGTGCTGCGCATTCCCGAAGCACAGACCAGCCCCTGGACGGCGATCAGCCGCCGCGTGGTCGTCGCGCTGGGTGCGCTGTTCCTGGCGGCCACCGTCGTCTACATCGATCGTGACGGCTATCGCGACGCGTCGGGTGACCCACTGTCCTACCTGGACTGCCTGTACTACGCCACGGTGTCGTTGTCGACCACCGGCTACGGCGACATCACCCCGCTCACGCCGTCCGCGCGGCTGGTGAACATTCTCGTCATCACCCCGTTGCGGGTGTTCTTCCTGATCCTGCTCGTCGGTACCACGCTCGCCGTGCTCACCGAACGGTCGCGCCAGGCGTTCAAGATTCAGCGATGGAGGCACAGCGTGCGCAATCACAGCGTCGTCGTCGGGTACGGCACCAAGGGACGCACCGCGATCGACGCCATGATCGGCGACGGCGTGCCGGCCGACGAGATCGTCGTCGTCGACACCGACGCGGCGAATCTCGAACAGGCCTCCAGCCGCGGGCTGGTCACGGTGCACGGCTCGGCCAGCCGGTCGGACGTGTTGCGGCTGGCCGGGGTGCCGAACGCGTCTTCGATCGTGGTGGCCACCAACCGCGACGACACCGCGGTGCTCGTCACGCTGACCGCTCGCGAACTGGCGCCCAAGGCGAAGATCGTGGTGGCGGTGCGCGAGGCGGAGAACACCCATCTGGTGCGGCAGTCCGGCGCGGATTCGGTGGTGGTGTCCTCGGAGACGGCGGGCCGGCTGCTCGGCATCGCCACCACCACGCCGACGGTCGTCGAGATGATCGAAGATCTGTTGACGCCCGAAGAGGGCTTCGCGATCGCCGAGCGCGAGGTTGAGCGCGAGGAGGTCGGCGGCTCGCCGCGGCACCTGGCCGACATCGTGCTCGCGGTGGTGCGCAACGGTGAACTGGTGCGCGTCGGTGAGCCCGAGGTCGACGCGCTCGAGTCGAGCGACAAGCTGCTGATCGTCCGCCGCGCCGGGAAGTAGGCCGTGTCCCGCATTGTTCGAGACCCGGCCCAGCTCGGTGCTCGACGGCGCGCTCCGCAGGCTCCGCGCGACTGACGCCCGCCCGCGGATAGGCTGGGCGGCGTGACGTTCGAACTCACCGAACTGCCCCTGCTGTCGCGTTCGACGCTCGATCGCGCCACCCATCTACGGACGAATTCCGAAGCGCTCGAACAAGGTTGGGCGACCGCGTCGATCCTGCGGATCGACAAGCGCGGCCAGTTCCGGATCGCCGACGGTGCGCTGGTGCTGGATCCGGCCGTTTCCGTGGCCGACAAGCCGCCCGTCGAGGCAGTGTTCCTCGGCGTCGACTCCGATGTCCACGTCTGGGCGGTGCTGGACGAGACGCTCGACGGTGACCTGTCCGACCTGCGCCGCGTCGGCCCGCTCGACGACACGGCACTCGGTGTGCTCACGTCGGCGATCGCGCTGGTGAACTGGCACCGCAAGGCGCGGTTCAGCCCGGTCGACGGCAGCCCGACGACGCCGAGCCAAGGTGGCTGGGCGCGCGTCAACGACCGCACCGGTCACGACGAATTCCCGCGCACCGATCCCGCGGTGATCTGCCTGGTGCACGACGGTGCCGATCGGGTTCTGCTTGCGCGCCAGCATGTCTGGCCGCCGACGATGTTCTCGATCCTGGCCGGGTTCGTGGAGGCGGGCGAATCGCTGGAAGCGTGCGTGGCCCGCGAAATTCGCGAGGAGGTCGGCATCGACACCCGCGACATCCGCTACCTGGGCAGCCAGCCGTGGCCGTTCCCGCGCTCGGTCATGCTGGGCTTTGCGGCCGTCGCCGACCCCGAGCAACCGCTGGTGTTTGCCGACGGCGAGATCGCCGAGGCGTACTGGTTCACCCGCGACGAGGTCCGGGCCGCGCTGGAACACGGCGACTGGACCTCGAAGGCGGGGGTGCGGTTGCTGCTGCCGGGCAGTATTTCCATCGCCCGGACCATCGTGGAGGCGTGGGCGGCCGCGGGTTAGGCCGAGATTCCGGCCAGTGCCTGCTTGACCTGGGCCAGCGACGGGTTCGTCGCCGTACTGCCGTCGCGGAACTTCACGGTGGGAACGACGTGGTTGCCCCCGTTGACGCTGCCGACGAACTCGGCGGCCGACGGATTTTCCTCGATGTCGACCACGGTGTAGCCGATGCCCGCCTCGTCGAGCTGGGTCTTCAGACGGCGGCAGTAGCCACACCAGGTGGTCGAGTACATGATCAAGTCGCTCACGGGTTATAAGAACATCACGACTCGATGTGTTGTTCCCACCCGGGCTGGCTCGGTGCACTCCCGCACGCACTGACACGCGAACGAGAAGAAGCACTCCACGTGTGGGCTGACGGCAGGCCCGATCGCGCGAGCCTTTGCGGGAAAAAGCTGGTCAGTCAGCGGCTGCGCTTGGCGGCCTTGCGGTATGGGTCGATCATCGGGCGCAAGTGGGTGCTCGACTTGGTGGCATCGACCACCGGACCGGCAGGCACGGGCTTGCGCTTGCCGTTCTCCGTATTCGCTTGCTTGCTCATCATCGTGCGCTCCTGAGCGGCTATCGCGGATTGAGTTCGCTCGGGTAGTAGTGCTTGCGGCTGATCCACTTGAAGCCTTCGTGCCGGTTGATGCCGGCGACGTCGACCTTTCCACCAACTGTATCGGGTCCGGGGAGGAAGTGCGCGTAGCCGGCTGTGACGTCGACGAGGAACTTCGCGAAGGCGATCGCGTCGGGGAACGGCATCGCCGCGAGCACCGCGGACCGCTCGTACTCCTCGACGAGGCCGATCGCCTCGTTGCGCCGCTCCGGGGGAACGAGGGCGAGCAACTTCGCCGCGAGGGACCGGTCGATCCCGCCGAACAGCCGGTCGGACGCCTCCGGCTGCGCGTAGGCGATGTAGCCGCTCTCGTCCGGCCGGATGACCTGCTGTGGCTCCGGTTTCACGTTCGAGTCGCGCAGTGAGATCAGCCAGCCCTCGGAATCCTTGCTGCCGGCCGAGTAGCCCGTCACCAGCAGGCCCAGCGGCGCGGGCGCCGGGCCGTCGAAATCCGCCGCGAACAGGTCGTGGAACCAGTCGCGGGTCTTGTGCGCGACCTCTTCGACGGTGTACGTCGCGGGATCGAGACCGCGTTCTCCGTCGCCCATGAACTCGAGCCGCAGATCCTTGGCGATCGTCGAAATGCTTGCCGCCCCGATATGTCCCAGGCCCCAGGTCATCGCGCCGATCGGCAGGTTGCGGTGCAGGTGAAAGAGCTTGTCGGCGTGGTTGTAGACCTGCGCCTCGCCGGACGACATCCGCAACGTCGTTGCCGAATCCGCGGCCAGCACCAGGCCGTCGAACACCTTTACGACCACCGCGACCGTCATGTGCCCCCCTCCGCCGTCGCCCGCCGACCTTAGCCGACGAGCGCGCACTTGTTGTTGCCGATCAGCGGTCCCAGGCGCACCAACTGCACGCTCGGCGGCGGCCCGAACGTGTCGGTGTCGCGTGCGATGCTGAAATCACGGGGGCATACACACGATCGTGTTCTACGCTCGATTCATGGCGGAGAACGTCAAGCGCATCAACGTCACACTGCCGGTCAAGGTCTACAACCGGGTGAAGGTCATCGTCGAGCGGGAACCGGAGCGGTACCCGTCGGTGTCGGCGTATGTCGCCGAAGCCGTCAACGAGCACATCGAGGGCGACGACGCCTGGGAGCTGTTGCTGGACATGCTCGATGACGGCACAGAACCGACGGAAGAGGAAAGGGCTTGGGTCGCAGGCGCTTTCGCGGCCATGGAAGAAGCTGCCCGCCGTCATCAGGAACGCAATGGCGCCGCGTAGCGAGGGCGCTGTGCTCGACAGCGGCGCGCTGATCGCCTTCGAGAAGCCGAGTCGTCGGGTCGTGTTGCACGGTTTGCTGGCGGAGTTCGGCGCCCGCCAGATCGTCGTGTCTGCTGGAAGTGTCGCCGAGGTATGGCGGGGGTCCGGCCGTCAGGCAGGACTTGCCCGGTTGCTGAACTCGAAGCGAACGACGGTGGTCGACATGACGGTGCATCAAGCCATGGCGATCGGGGTATTTGTCGGGCGGAGTGGCAGTCCCGGGCGCGACATCGTCGACGTACACGTCGCGATGCTGGCCAAGTCCTACGGGTTTGCGGTGCTCAGCTCCGACCGGGACGACCTGCTCGCCATCGCGCCGGACCTCACGGTGGTCGACA
This sequence comes from uncultured Nocardiaceae bacterium, assembly GCA_936936565.1. Classification (GTDB taxonomy): domain Bacteria; phylum Actinomycetota; class Actinomycetes; order Mycobacteriales; family Mycobacteriaceae; genus CAKZIX01. The sequence goes on from CAKZIX010000223.1 coordinate 4,391, forward strand.
TCTGACGCCGAGGCGTGTCGGAGCCCGCTGCAATGATGGTCGGCATGCGCACCGGACTCGACCCTGAACAGGAGGCCGCGGTCTTGGCGCCGCGGGGGCCGGTGTGTGTGCTCGCGGGTGCCGGCACGGGTAAGACGCGCACGATCACCCATCGGATCGGGCATCTGGTGGAGACGGGGCACGTGTCGGCGGGGCAGGTGCTGGCGGTGACGTTCACGGCACGCGCGGCGGGGGAGCTGCGTTCGAGGCTGCGGGCGCTCGGGCTCGGCGGGGCGGCAAACCTGGTGCAGGCCAAAACGTTTCACGCCGCTGCGCTGCGGCAGCTGAAGTACTTCTGGCCCCAGGTGATCGGCGATCACGAATGGCAGCTGCTGGACAGCAAGTTCGCGATCGTGGGCAGCGCGGCGAACCGGGTCGGGCTGGCGACCACCACCGAAGCGGTCCGCGATCTGGCCGGTGAGATCGAGTGGGCGAAGGCGTCACTGATCGCGCCGGAGAACTACGCCGCCGCCGCGGCGCGGGCACATCGCGAGATTCCGGCCGATGCCGCCAAGATCGCCGACGCGTACGCCCAGTACGAAGAACTCAAGACCCGCAACGAGGTCATGCTGCTCGATTTCGACGATCTGCTCTTGCACACCGCGGGTGCGCTGGAGGGCTATCCCGCAGTGGCACAAGAGTTCCGGGATCGCTACCGGTGCTTCGTCGTCGACGAGTACCAGGACGTCACGCCGCTGCAGCAGCGCGTGCTCGAGGCCTGGCTGGGTGAGCGCGACGACCTGACGGTGGTCGGCGACGCGAACCAGACGATCTTCTCGTTCACCGGCGCCACCCCGAAGTATCTGCTCGACTTCTCGCGCAAGTATCCCGAGGCGGCGGTGGTCCGGCTCACGCGCGACTATCGCTCTACCCCGCAAGTGGTGTCGCTGGCGAACCGGGTCATCGGCGCTGCGCGCGGGCGCATCGCGGGCACCCGGCTCACCCTGGAGGGGCAGCGCCCGCCGGGTCCGCCACCGGTGTTCACCGAGTACGACGACGAACCGGCCGAGGCCGCCGGGGTGGCCCGGGAAATCCGAAAGCTGATCGAGAACGGTGTCGCCGCAAGCGAAATCGCGATTCTGTACCGGATCAACGCGCAGTCCGAGGCGCACGAGCAAGCGCTGACCGAACTCGATGTGCCCTACCAGGTGCGCGGCGGGGAATTGTTCTTTCACCGCGCCGAGGTGCGCCAGGCGGTCCGGGAATTGCAGAAGGCGCATGGCCGCGCCAACTTGCCCGCCGACGCCGTCGGGGTCAACTTGCCGAACACCGTGCGGGCGGTGCTCGCACCGGTCGGGCTCACCACGGAAGAACCCGGCGGCGCGCAGGCGCGCGAGCGCTGGTCGTCGCTGCTGGCGCTGGTCGAGCTCACCGAGCAACTCGTCGAGCACGATCCGGCGCTCGACCTCGGCGGGTTGCTGCACGAACTGCAGACACGATCCGAAGCGCGGCACCCGCCGACGGTGCAAGGTGTGACGCTGGCGTCGCTGCACGCGGCGAAGGGCCTCGAGTGGGACGCGGTGTTCCTCGTCGGGCTCACCGACGGCACGGTGCCGATCCTGCACGCCAAGGACGAGGCGGCCATCGAGGAAGAGCGCCGGTTGCTCTACGTCGGGGTCACCCGGGCCCGCGAGCACCTGCACCTGTCGTGGGCGCTGGCCCGTGCGGCCGGCGGGCGGGCCAGCCGCAAGCGATCCCGGTTCTTGGCCTCGGTGCTGCCCGACGAGGCCGTGAAGCCAACGAAAAGCGTTGGTGCACAGAAGAAATTGCCGCGCTGCCGAGTCTGCGGGAACGCCTTGCAGGGCGCCACGGCGACGATGCTGGGCCGCTGCGAAGACTGTCCGGGCGACCTGGACGCGGCGTTGTTCGAGCGGTTGCAGGCCTGGCGGAAAGACAGGTCGCGCGAGCTGAGCGTGCCCGCGTACGTGGTGTTCACCGATGTCACGCTGACCGCCATCGCCGAACAGCGGCCCACCGACGTCGCCGCGCTCGTCGCGATCCCGGGCATCGGCGCGAAGAAGCTGGAGCGCTTCGGAGACGAGGTGCTCGCGGTCGTCGCCGACCGCGGTTCGGCATGATGGACGGGTGGCTCGCAAACCCAACGCGTTCACCAGGCGTTTTCGCCGGTTGATGGAACGCCCGGCAAGTATCGACCTGACGCGTTACGAGAAGCTGCTCGACGCCGTCGACGCCCGGGAGGACGCCGTCACCGCGTTGTCCGACGACGAGCTGGCCGCCGCCGCCGCCGCGATCGGCGAGCCCGAGGTGGTCCGGCGCAAGCAGAAGGACCGGGTGTTAAGCGACAACCAGCTGATCGAAATCTGTGCCCTCGGCCGGGAGGCCGCGCGGCGCGGGCTGGGGGAGCGCCCGTTCGACGTGCAGCTGCTCGGCGCGATGGGCTTGCTGGCGGGCAACGTCATCGAGATGGCCACCGGTGAAGGCAAGACGCTGGTCGGCGCGATCGCGGCCGCCGGGTTCGCGCTCGGCGGCCGGCGCGTGCACGTCATCTCGGTCAACGACTACCTCGCCCGGCGCGACGCCGAGTGGATGGCGCCGGTGTACCAGGCGCTCGGCGTCGCCGTCGGCTGGGTGGAGCCCTCGCGCACGCACACCGAGCGCCGCGAGGCCTACGCCGCCAGCGTCACCTACGGCGCGGTGAGCGAGATCGGCTTCGACGTGCTGCGCGACCGGCTCGCGGTCGACGCCGACCAGCAGGTGATGCAGGCACCCGAGGTGGCCATCGTGGACGAGGCCGACTCGGTGCTCGTCGACGAGGCGCGCGTGCCGCTGGTGATGGCCGGATCGGTGGAGCCGGGCATCGCCGACGAGGAGATCGCCGACATCGTGCGCCGGCTGCGCCTGGGCAAGCACTACGAGATGGACCCGGACCGCCGCAACGTCTGGCTGACCTCGGACGGCATCGAGACCGTGGAGCGGCTGCTGGGCGGGGTGAATCTGTACGACACCACCGACGCCGATCACCTGGCCGCGGTGAACGTCGCGCTGCACGCGCACGCGCTGCTGACCCGCGACGTCGACTACATCGTGCGCCACGGCAAGGTGGAGTTGATCAACCAGTCGCGCGGGCGGGTGGCCCAGCTGCAGCGCTGGCCCGACGGCCTGCAGGCCGCGGTGGAGGCGAAAGAGCATGTGGCGCTGTCGGATCGGGGCGAGATTCTGGACTCGATCACGGTGCAGGGACTGATCGCGAAGTACCCGCTCGTGGCCGGCATGACGGGTACCGCGGTGGCGGTCGCGGAGACGCTGCGCGAGTTCTATCAGCTCGAGGTGGCCGTGATCCCGCCGAACACCGAGAACGTGCGCATCGATTCCGAAGATCGCGTCTTCGCCACGGCCACCGACAAGGTCCGGGCCATCGTCGCCGAGGTCGGCCGGGTGCACGCGCAGGGCCGCCCGGTGCTGATCGGCACCCAGGACGTCGCCGAGTCGGAGAACCTCGCGATGGATCTCGCGGAGGCCGGGCTCAAATGCACGGTGCTCAACGCGCGCAACGACGCCGAGGAGGCCGCGATCATCGCCGAAGCCGGCAAGCCCGGCGCGATCACGGTATCCACGCAGATGGCCGGCCGCGGCACCGACATCAAGCTGGGCGGCAGTACCGGAGCCGGTGCCGACCACGACAAGTCCGTGGAGCTCGGTGGTCTGTACGTGATCGGCACCGCGCGGTACCCGAGCAGCCGCCTCGACGACCAGCTGCGCGGACGCGCCGGGCGCCAGGGCGATCCGGGCGGTTCGGTGTACTTCGCCTCGCTCGAAGACGACGTGGTGCGCACCGGTGCGCCGGAGATTCCGCCGAACTACACGGCCGACGACGACGGCGAGATCGAGGCCGGGCACATCGCGCATCACCTGGACCACGCGCAGCGCGTGCTCGAGGGCGTGAACCAGGAAATCCACCGCAACACCTGGCGCTACACCAGGCTCATCGAGCGCCAGCGCGGCGACCTGCTCGCGTTCCGCGACAAGGTGCTGCACGAGAACCTGGCGGCGGAGTTGCTCGACGGCGCCGAGGGCGACGAACAGCGGTGCCGGGAAATCATGCTGTACCACCTGGACCAGTTGTGGGCCGATCACCTGGCGTACCTGGCCGAGGTACGTGAAAGCATCCACCTGCGCGCGCTCGGCAAAGAGACGCCGATCGACGAATTCCACCGGGCCGCCATTCCGGAGTTCCACAAATTGGTCGACTCGGCCACCGAGCGGGCGCGCCTGTCCTACGAAAAGGTCGGTGGCGACGGGGATTTGGCCGCCGCCGGGGTGAAACGGCCGACGTCGACGTGGACCTACCTGGTCCAGGACAACCCGTTCGACTTCAGCGTGGAACAGACACTCAAGCAGGTGCGGGCGATGTTGTCCGGCAGGCGGCTGTAGCCCGGCCGGTGACGTTGGTGCATCCGCGCTGTGCACGTTGCGGGCGCGGCAATGCTGCCCAATGTGACGCAAGCCCCCAAAACCGCAGGTAGAAATTGGGTTGCCCGATCTTGGGGTGACGATTTACTGTGATGAAGACGCGCCGAGAGGTTACCCGGCGCTGATCTCGAACTCGACACACGCAATACCCGAAAGGAGGTGGCGGACGCCATGAAGAACGTACTCGCATACGCAGCTCCCACCGCCGTTGCTCGCACAGCACCGACGGCATTCGCCATCCCAGGGAGCAGTGTGTCCGAATTCGGCGCCATTCGGGGCAACGCAATCGGTGTCGGCTGGCACCAGCCCGTCGATACGGACGCACGAAAGTTCGGCATGTTCCGCACGCGCAACGCAACCACCAGATCCGTGATCAGGAGCAGACACCGGTACCGAAACCGGTAGACGCTCGCTTTTCTTGGCCACGGATCGCAACCGCGAACCGTGGCCATAGTTTTGGGCTCACCAGCTCGGACGGCTCGATTCGCATCGAACACCAACGATGAACCGTCGCAAAGAGCTGAAGGAGACCGACGTGTACACCGCGACAGTCCGCAAGACTGACGAGAGCCGCACCGCCACAAGCGGATTCGCTGCACTCGACGCGCGCGCGGCAGTTCGGCCGGCCGATACCACCGTGGCTGCGCTCGTCCAGACGAGCGCAATTCCGTGCCGGGTCGACGACCCAGACCTCTGGTTCGCCGAGAGCCCCGCCCTGCTCGAGCAGGCGAAGACCCTGTGCGCGACCTGCCCGATCCGCAAGAGCTGCCTGGCCGCAGCCCTGGATCGCGGTGAGCCGTGGGGTGTGTGGGGCGGCGAGATCTTCGACCAGGGTGTCGTCATCGCGCGCAAGCGCCCGCGTGGTCGCCCGCGCAAGACCCCGGTCTGCGCCTAGATCTGCGCGATCCCCGACGCGACCCTCGGCCCCGTGTGGGCCGGGGGTCGCGGTCGTCTCGAGGCGGAGCCGGCCCGCGGTATCCGTTCCCCGTGCGAGTGGGTGCCGATCAGGCGGGTGCCAGGCCCGGCATCCATTCGCCGGCGATGGCCATGTACGGCGCCGACGCGTCCAGTTGCGAGCAGATGCCGACGCCGCCGAGCAGCACCCGGAAGATCATCAGGTACTCCGGCGGCAGGTCGAGTGCCAGCCGGGTCTTCAGGTTCGACGAGTTGACGTCGGTGGCCTTGCCCGCGACACGTTGCAGCCACTGACGCGTGAAGTGGAACGACTCGGTGCGCACCGGATCGGTGAACGGGCGCAGGAACTCGCCGATCTGGCGGCCGGTGACCGTCTTGCCGGGCAGGATGAAGCCGTGGGTCTGCATGAGGTCGAGCAGGCTGTCCCAGTTCTCGTCGGCGGCGAACCGGATCATCTGTCCGAGCGCGATCGGCAGGCCGTCGGGGAAGGGCGCGCAGGCGCCGAAATCGATGACACCCATGCGCGTGTCGTCGACCATCATGAAGTTGCCCGGGTGCGGATCGCAGTGCAGCAGCCCGACGCGTCCGGGTGAGCTGAAGGCGAACAGGGCCAGCAGCTCGCCGGCGCGATTGCGTTGTTCGGGGCTGCCCTCGCGGATCACCCGCGCCAGCGGGGTGCCGGTCATCCATTCGGTGACCACGACCTTGGGCGCGCTGGCCACCACGCGTGGGATGACGAAATCCGGATCGCCGGCGAACTCCTTGGCGAAGGCGCGCTGGTTGTCGGCCTCGATGCGATAGTCGAGTTCCTCTTCCATGCGGGTGTTGAGCTCGTCCAGCAGGGGCTTGACGTCGCCGCCCGGCACGATCTTGCTCAGGCCGGTGGCGAACCGGGTGAGGGTCTTGAGGTCCGCGCGCAGCGCCTCGTCGGCACCCGGATACTGCACCTTGACCGCGACGTCGCGCCCGTCGGACCACACGGCACGATGCACCTGGCCGATGCTCGCCGACGCCGTTGGCGCGTCGTCGAAGGAGGTGAACCGCTCACGCCACTTGGTGCCGAGCTGCATGTCCAGCACCCGGTGCACCGCTGTGGCGGGCAGCGGCGGCGCCTCGGCCTGCAACTTGGTGAGCGCTTCGCGGTACGGCTCGGCGAACTCCTCGGGGACCGCGGCCTCCATGACCGACAGCGCCTGGCCGAGCTTCATCGCCCCGCCTTTGAGCTCGCCGAGCACGGTGAACAGTTGCTCGGCGGCCTTGGCGGCCATAGCGGCGTCCACCTCGTCGCGGTTGGCGCCGGTGAGCTTCTTGCCGAAACCGACGGCTGCCCGCCCGGCGATGCCGAGCGGAATTTTGGCCAGCTTGGCGTTGCGGGCGGCGCGGCCGCGCACGATCTCGGACCCCGGGGAATCAGACACACCACATCATGGCATGGACGCCGGTAATGCCTGCTCAGCCCCGGTTGTCGCGCAGTAGCAGGTGGGCTGACGCGACCACTGCCGCGTGCGCAGGGTGTGCGTGGCCAGGTCGAATTCGACGGTGGCGTCGAGCGTTTTCGGCAGCACTCGGCCGGTGCTGGTGAGCAGCACCTCCAGCTCACCGAGCGCGAGCGCCGCCGTGGCCTGCACGGTGGCCGCGCCGGCGTGCCCGACCCGGCCCAGCAACTGGGCGGCCAGCTGCGGCCACTGCGGGTCGTAGCCGGCACGCACCAGATCCGCACAACGCAGGCAACTGGTGCGGCCGGGCACCACCAAGGGCCCGACCACACCGACTCCGTCGCGGATCCGGACCTGCAGGTGCGGGATGCCGGCGCGCACGAGATCGTGCGCGACGTGCGGGTCGGGCATCAGCTCGTCGGCGAGAACGACGAAATCGGCCTGCCAGCGGGCCACCTCGACAGCCTCGCCCGGCGCGCCACGTGAAATGCGAATCCCATAGTGGCGCAATGCATTTGCCAGATGGTCCGACAACGGGCCGCGACCGTGCACGCGGATCGAGCGGGGCCGGCGCAACGGACGCGCGGGATAGCTGAGCAGGCCGGCCTCGTCGAGCTCGGCGAGCAGCGCCGTCACCGCGGCCGGTGGGATGCCGGACTCGCTCGCCTGCCACACGATCTGGCGCCGGTCGTGGGCACCGTCGAGGCTGCGCAGCAGCGTGAGCAGCACCCCGGCGGACACCCCGGGCATCGTCACGGTGCGCGCCGACTCGGGGCACCAGCCGATCTGCACGGCGGCGCGGCCGCGCTGCAACAGCGGCCGCCGCGGATCGAGCTGCGGATGATCTTTGGTCACGAGCGGCGAGTGTGCCCGGCGCGCGGCCGGTCAAGCCCGCCGATCGCGCCAGTTGTCCACAGGCACAGCGTTGTTCACATCTCGTGCGGATAACGATTGCACGCGCCGAACTATGCGTCCTTGTCGTCGGGGTCCGATTGCGCGCGCTTCTCGGCCTCTTTGGCCTCGGTCGCCTTCAGCTGCGCGATCGGGTCGTCGAAGGCGTCGCTGCCGCCAAGCACGCGCTCGACGAACCCGGACGGGCTGTCCAGATCCTCGGCGTCCGGCAGCAGATCCGGGTGGGCCCACACCCCGTCGCGGGCGTCGACCCCGGCATCGTCGGTGAGGCGGCGCCACAACGCCGCAGCCTCGCGCAGCTTGCGCGGGCGCAACTCCAGGCCCACCAGCGTGGCGAACGTCTGCTCGGCGGGTCCGCCCGTCGCCCGGCGGCGGCGCAGCGTTTCGCTCATCGCGGCCACGTTCGGCAGCCGGTCGGCGAGCGCGTCGGCAACCACAGTTTCCACCCAGCCCTCGATCAGGGCGAGCAGCGTCTCCAGACGTTCCAGCGCGGCCTTCTGACCCGGCGTCGTCTTCGGTTCGAACGCGCCCTGCTGCAGGATTTCCTGCAGCTTCGCCGGATCGGTCAGCGCCATCGGGTCGATGTTCGCGGTGGCCTCTTCGATGCCGGCGAAATCGACCTCGATGCCGCGCGCGAACTCCTCTACGGTGCCCAGCAGCCGCTGGCGCAGCCACGGGACATGCTGGAACAGCCGTTGATGGGCGGCCTCGCGCGCGGCGAGAAAGACCAGGATCTCCTGTTCGGGCTGCTCGAGCCCCTTGCTGAACTCCGCGATGGCGTTGGGCAACAACGCGGCGGTGCCGTCGGGGCCCAACGGCAGCCCGATGTCGGTGGAGGTGAGCACCTCCTTGCCGAGCTGCCCAAGGGCCTGGCCGAGCTGCGAACCGAACGCCACCCCGCCCATCTGCCCGATGATGCCGAGCATCGGACCGGCAAGCTGCTGCGCCTCGGCCGGAATGCCCTTCGACCACATGCCCGACACCTGCGCGGCCACCGGATCGCACAACCGCTTCCAGGTGTCGATGGTGTTGTCGATCCAGTCGCCCGGCGTCCAGGCGCGCGTCGTAGACGCCCCGGCGGGCAGCGTGGTGGCGCCGTCAAGCCAGATCTCGGCCAGGTGCGCCGCATCCTCGACCGCCTTGGCCTTACCGGCCGGCACCGGGTCACGGTCGGTGAGCTGTTGGTGGGCAAGCTGTTTGGCCAGGTCGTAGTTCACCGGCCCGGACGAGGTGCCCGGCTGCGTCATCGCGGTACCCATGCCCGACAGCATCTGGCCGAATTGCGACAGCATCTGGCCCAGCGCGGCGGGATCGAGCGGGCCGGCGCCCAGCCCGAACGGATCGCTGTTCTTGTCGCGGTCCGGGTCGTCGCCGCCGGTCGAGAATCCGAACGGGATATCGCTCATAACTCAACCGTACAAGCCGATGTGCGTGCTTCGGTCACGCTCTGGGCGAACGCAGCGGAGGGGCATGTCGTCGGCAAACCGCGACTCGGCCTAACCTGGCTCGGTGACTCGACGCATTGCGACCCTGCTCGTGGCGCTGGTCCCGGTGCTGGTTCTCGGCGTGCTGGGCGGCTGGGTGACCGTGCCGTACGCGGCGCTGGGCCCCGGCCCCACCTTCGACACCCTCGGGGTGGTGGAAGGCAAGGAGGTCGTCGACATCGAGGGCACCCCGGTGGACCCCACCACCGGGCACCTCAACATGACGACGGTCTCGGTGCGTGACGGGCTGTCGCTTTTCGAGACCCTCGGCTACTGGGTGAGCGGGCGGCACGGCATTGTGCCGCGCGCGGAAATCTATCCGCCCGACAAGTCGCGCGACGAAATCGAAAAAGAGAACCAGGCAGATTTCGCCAAGTCCGAAGACAGCGCGGAACTGGCCGCGCTGCGCTACCTGAAACTGCCGATCCGGCTGACGGTCGGCGACGTCGGCGCCGACGGGCCCGCCAAAGACGCATTGCGCAAGGGCGACGAGCTGCTGCGAATCAACGGCAACCCGGTCGATTCGGTGCAGGCCGTGCAAGCGGCAGTGATGGCCGCCGGACCGAATTCCGATGCGGTGCTCGCGGTGCGCCGCGACGGCACCGAGCAGGAGGTGACGGTGCGCCTGGCCGTCCGCCCGGGCACCACCGACAAGGGCTACCTCGGGATCACCCCCGTCGAGCAGCCCGCCACGTCGTTCACCGTGGACTTCAACCTCGCCGACATCGGTGGTCCCTCCGCGGGACTGATGTTCAGTCTCGCGGTGATCGACAAGCTGTCCCCGGGCGAGCTGACCGGCGGCACGTTCGTCGCCGGCACCGGCACCATCGATGCCCAGGGCGGCGTAGGCCCGATCGGCGGCATCCAGTACAAGATGGTCGCCGCGCGCGAAGCCGGCGCCCAGACGTTCCTGGTGCCGGCCCGCAACTGCGCGGAGGCCGCCGCGAAGACGCCGGCCGGCCTGCGCCTGGTGAAGGTGGACAAGCTGGCCGACGCCATCGATTCGCTGAAGTCGATCAACGAGGGCGGCACCGCCGCGACGTGCTAGGTCCCGAAAGTCGCGTACAGCGCGTCGACCAGGGTAGGCGCCAGATTCGGATAGCCGAGCAGCTCGATGTCGTCGAAGCTGCCCTCGTCCTCGGGGCGCAACTGCAGCAGGCACAGCGACGGCCCGTCGTGCAGCACCGCGGCGAACAGCCGCGCGTCGCGGCGCTCGGGATGGGTGCCCGCGGTGGCGCGGGCCGCATGGTCGGATTCGAGCAGCGCCGAATCCAGTGCCGACTCCGCCGTCGGCGGTAGCACCACGATTTGTTGCACCAGCGCGCATCCGGAGACCGCGGGCGGCCAGCTCGTGGTGCCCAGCACGTCCTCGACGGGCACCCCGTCGGGCAGCTCGTTCTGTGCGATGGGCGTCAACTCGTCGGCGTCGGACAGCTGGTCGAGCAGGCCCGGCTCGGCGGCGGCCAGCGTGTGCGTTTCGACCAGCGCGAACAATTGCGGAGGCTGATCCCACCCGTCGCGGTCGACGAATTCGGCGACCTCGCGCAGGCAGCGGTACAGCGCCGCTTCGGTGCTCACAGGCACATCTCCAAGGCAACTCCTGAAGGTACGTAGAGTAGGGACGAATCGGTCAACTCGCGGCGCCACCCGGCACCGCCGGACCCCTTGGAGTGTGGCACGTGGGCATGCGGCCCCCCAGCGGATTGCCGTCCCTGTCGCGTCGTAGTCGGGTGTTGCTCGTGGTGGCGCTGATCGTCGCGGCGCTGCTGCTGGTCGGCCCCCGGTTCGTCGACACCTACACCGACTGGCTGTGGTTCGGCGAAGTCGGATTCCGGTCGGTGTACCTGAAAATCCTGCTCACGCGCCTGATCCTGTTCGTGGTGGTGGCGTTGCTCGTCGGCGGCATCGTGTACGCGGCGCTGCTGTTGGGCTACCGCTCGCGGCCGGTGTTCGTGCCCGTCGCCGGCCCGAACGATCCGATCGCTCGCTACCGCACCGCGGTGATGGCCCGGCTCAAGCTGTTCGGCCTCGGCATTCCGCTGGTGCTCGGGTTGCTGTGCGGCCTGGTGGCGCAGTCGAATTGGGTGACCGTACAGCTGTTTCTCAACGGCGGCGACTTCGAGGACACCGACCCCCAGTTCGGGCTCAACGTCGCCTTCTACGCCTTCGATCTGCCGTTCTACCGCATGGTGCTGAATTGGCTGTTCGTCGCGTTCGTCATCGCGTTCTTTGCAAACCTGTTGGCGCACTACATTTTCGGCGGGCTGCGGCTGGCCGGGCGCGACGGCGCGCTCACCCGTCCGGCGCGCATTCAAATGGCAACGCTGGCAGGTATTTTCGTGCTGCTCAAGGCGGTCGCGTACTGGTTCGACCGGTACTCGCTGCTGTCGAGCAGCCGCAAGGAGCCGATGTTCACCGGCGCCAGCTTCACCGACATCAACGCCGTGCTGGCCGCCAAGCTCATCCTGCTCGCCATCGCGGTGATCTGCGCGCTGGCCTTCTTCGCCGGAATCTTCCTGCGGGACTTGCGCATCCCGGCCATGGCGACCGCGCTGCTGGTGCTGTCGAGCGTGCTCGTCGGCGCGGTGTGGCCGCTGGTGGTCGAGCAGTTCTCGGTGCGCCCCAACGCCGCCGACAAAGAGGGCCCGTACATCAAACGCAACATCGAGGCCACTCGCGCGGCGTACGGCATCGAAGACGTCGCCTACGAGGACTATCGCGGGGTCGCCACCAAGAATCCGCGCGACGTGCCCGCCGATGTCACCACCATCGCCAACGCCCGCCTGCTGGACCCGAACCTGTTGGCGCGCACCTTCACCGCACAGCGGCAGCTGAAGAACTTCTACGGCTTCCCGCAGTCGCTGGACATCGACCGCTACACGGTGAACGGCCAACTGCAGGACTACATCGTGGCCGCGCGCGAATTGTCGCCGAAGAGCTTGCGCGAGGGCCAGACCGACTGGATCAACAAGCACACGGTGTACACCCACGGCAACGGCTTCGTCGCCGCCCCGGCCAACCGGGTGAACGCCGACCCGGCGCCGGATCCGGCCTCGCCCAGCGGCGACACCGGTTACCCGCTGTACACGGTGTCCGACCTGGGCACCAAGCCGGAAGACCAGCTGATCAAGGTCCAGCAGCCGCGCATCTACTTCGGTGAGCTGATTGCCGAGTCCAAGCCGGACTACGCGATCGTCGGCGGGCCGGCGGGTCCGCGCGAATACGACAGCGACACCGAGCGATTCCGCTACGACGGCGCAGGCGGAGTCTCGATCGGCAACTGGTTCAACCGGTTTGCGTTCTTCGCCAAGTACACCGAGCGAAACATCCTGTTCTCCAGCGCGATCGGGCCGGACTCGAAGATCATCTTCAACCGCAACCC
>CAKZIX010000224.1 GCA_936936565.1 uncultured Nocardiaceae bacterium
CGAGCCTGAGAGCCGACGAGCCTCATTGACGATGTCCTGTCTACGCCCCAGTGCTTGCTGCTCCTGACGCTGACGTTCCTCGTGCGCCCTGCGCCGATTCTCATAGAACGCATCCTGGACGGCCCTGAAATCACGTTGTACGCGCTCACGTTCGGCGTGCTCGGCAGTGCCTGGCCGAAAGTTGGGATATGGGTCACGCCACAACGAATCCCATTGCCGCTGTAACTCTTGCATCACCGACGTGGCTTTTCGCCAATCCGTGGGCTCCGCTTGAGCTCGCGCCCGCTGAACAAGGTCGCGGAGTTGCCGCGCGTACGTCCGGTTGTACTGATCGCGGGCAACCTTGTGCTCATCTTTCCCAGGGGTTGTCGGAAAGATTGCCGCTGACCAACGGGTGTCGTGGTGATCGAGCTTGCCGTCAGATCCGCGCCAGACGTGAACGTGATCGTTCCACGACTGAATGTCGTCGTGGTGCCCCAGCCTGACGAGGACGTCATCATCTTCCGTCGAGAATTTCAATGTCACGTAGCGGCCGTCGTCGAGACTGCCATGGACGATCTTGGCACCGTCCCACTTACTCTCTCTTCTATCCATGCCTGGCCGCCTACTGCACTCATACCCGGGGAGTTGGCCCCGATCGCACATCGGGGATCAAACGTCCCGCGCTCCTACCCTCGAACCGTCAACTATCCCACGCAGAAGCGCCCGAGCCAAGAGGTGCATGGGCACAGCCAGCGGCATTTGAAGTTAGCCTGCCGCTTTCACCCAAATTCTGCGTGAATGGGTGTCATTGACGAGGAAAGGTGCTCTGACCTGCGAGAATTGAGGTTCCTACACCAACATTCGCCGCAGAGACCGGAGCACCTGACGGGTGAAGTCTACGTCGCCGTACCCCTCGCTGTCCGCCACTACCGGCGGTCGCGCCGCCGTGTCGCACGCCGGCGCCGTACTGCTGCTGCGAGCCGCGGAGACCTCCGGCCTGACCAGCGCATTGTCGACGGCGCTGGCTCCGTGGCGGTCACCGCTCGCGGTCCACGACCCGGGCAAGATCCTGCTCGATCTCGCGATCATGCTCGGCATCGGTGGTGACTGCCTGGCCGACATTGCGATGCTACGAGCCGAGCCCGGCGTGTTCGGCCATGTCGCCTCTGATCCGACCGTGTCGAGGCTGATCACCGCACTGGCCGCCGATGCGCCGAAAGCGTTGTCGGCCATCGCAACTGCACGAGCAGCGGCCCGGGCAGCAGTATGGGAACAAGCCGGTGACCGGTCACCGGTCCACGGCATCGACGCCACGAATCCCTTGGTGATCGACCTGGACGCAACCCTGGTCACCGCGCACTCCGACAAGCAACACGCGGCCCCGACCTTCAAACGTGGCTACGGCTTCCACCCGCTCATCGGCTTCGTCGACCACGGCCGCGACGGATCGGGAGAACCGTTGGCGACGCTACTGCGCCCCGGGAACGCGGGCAGCAACACCGCGGCCGATCACATCACCGTGACCCGGGACGCGTTGGCGCAGTTACCCTTCCACACGACCGGTGTACGTCCGGGGCGGAAGGTGCTGATCCGTCTCGATGGCGGTGGCGGCACCCACGCCTACCTGGACTGGCTCACCGCGCAACGCCTGTCCTACTCGATCGGATTCGGCCTCACCGACACCATCGCCGCTGCGCTCGACGACCTCCCCGCAGAAGCATGGACTCCTGCCTACACCGCCGACGGTGGTATCCGCGAGGGTGCGTGGGTTGCCGAAGCCACCGGGGTGGCCGATCTGTCCGGCTGGCCGCGCGGGATGCGGCTGATCGTCCGGAAAGAGAAGCCGCACCCGGGTGCCCAGTTGCGGTTCACCGACCGTGACGGACTCCGGTTGACCGCGTTCGTGACCAACACGCGCCGTGGCCAGTTACCCGATCTCGAACTCCGCCACCGCCGTCGCGCCCGCTGCGAGGACCGCATCCGCGCCGCGAAAGACACTGGCCTGCAGAACCTTCCGTTGCACGGATTCGACCAGAACCGGATCTGGTGCGCCATCGTGGCACTGGCGATGGACCTGACCGCGTGGATGCAGACACTCGCCCTGCACGATCACGACGCCCGCCGCTGGGAACCCAAACGCCTGCGTCTGCGATTGTTCTCCACCGCCGCACGCATCGTCCGTCACGCCCGGCGCACCACGCTCCGGTTCAGTTCACACACCCCGTGGACCACACTGCTCGTTACCGCCCTGACCCGACTGCAACCCGGCTGACCAGCCAAAATCCCGTCCAAACGATCCGAAAGACACCCACCGGACCCGTGGAACCCGGCAGCATCCCACTGACCTGGGACGATCCACCGACGCCAACCAACGAATTCAAGATCGAAAACTCAATCCCGAACCCGATCACGCCACCACGCCGGACTCACGAAAGATCGAGGCTAACCTGACAAGCGAACGGGATTCGAAGATGCGGAGGGTTTCAGGTGACCGTGACAGGAAGCCATTTGGGCGATCCGATCATGTATTCGGTTGCGCGCCTGTTCATGACGCGTGGGCTGCGCGACGGAATGTCGGTGTTCGCACCGGACGTCGAGGTCTGGAACGCCGCGAACTTCACAGCGCTTACAGCGAAGTTCGTTGAATCGCCCGATACTTCGGACCGAAAGTACATCGAGAAACTGCGCGATCAACTTGCGGGAGCCAGTGACGCCCAGAAGCAGCTGATGGCCGAACTCCACTTCTTCTATTTGCTTCCTTCAGGATCGGTGCTGTCCCAGAAGCGGCGCGAGATCGTGGAAACGATCTTGAGCTGGATGACTACGCCAGTCGCCGTCCCAGAGGATGTGGC
>CAKZIX010000225.1 GCA_936936565.1 uncultured Nocardiaceae bacterium
GAAGCGCGCGATGTCGAAACGGGCCACGCCGGGATCCTCGCCGCGCGAACGCGCGTCATGCGTGAAGCTGGAGAGGACCGAGGCGGGCGCTTCGATCCGGCGGGCGACCCGGATGTCGCTGATCGGCATGCGAACCAGTGCACGGGTCGTGGTGACGTACCGCGGCATGAGCGCCACCCCGAGTTCTGCCTGCACAAGCTCCTCGACCACGCGAAAATCGTTGACCCGCTGCATGATTCGTGGCGTCATACCAGTGAGCGTCGCGATCGAGTTCAGGACGTCGTCGAGCATGAGCCCGCCGGTGACACCGATCCAACTCTCGTCGGCGAGGTCCTGCAGCGCGACCTTGTCTGCACCGGCAAGGGCGTGCGCCGCCGGCATCAGCACATCGAGTGGTTCGCGCGCCAGGATGCGCGCCTGAAAACGTGGTGGCCAGGGGTCGGTGTCACGGTCGTTGCGATGCACGACGACGATGTCGAACTCGGTCAGTTGCTGTGGCGCCGCGGAGGCCGGGAGGTCGATGTCGCGGCCGATCACATCGACGCCGTGCTGACGGCAGGCGGTGATCGTCTGCGCGAGCAGCATCGCGGCTCCGGAGGGGAACATCGACACCCGGACCGTGCCGCGCGGCGCGACCCGGTAGGCGTCCATGTCGGCACGAGCCCGTTGGAGCGCGCCGAGAACGGTGTCGGCATGGCGGACCAGCGCGGCGCCCGCGTCGGTGAGCCGGACACCTCGTCCGGCGGGTTCGAGCAATGCGACACCGGCCTCGCGCTGCAGGATCTTGAGCTGCTGCGAGATCGCCGATGGTGTGAGGCCCAGCACGTCGGCGGCGGCCGTCACGGTGCCATGGTCGGCAAGTTCCCTGAGCATTCGCAGTCTGGCGACATCCATGTAGAGATGCTAAATGGATCTTTAAGTAGATGTAGCTTGACTCATTAAATCGGAATCGCTGAGGATCTCCGTGTGCACCACCAAATATCGAGGTGGAGGCACTTTTTGGGGGCGGCCAGGCATCGAGACTGCGTTTCGAGCAGACCGCAGGGGCGGCAGCCGTCTGGGGTCGGCGCGTTCTCCGTGATGGCTGAAACAGCTTTTCCGGAAGGGACAGGGGACAGAGTATGCAACAGCGTCGATTCCGGTCATTCGACGAGGTCGATAGGAAGATCGACCGATCGGCACCGGTGGTGACATTGTTCAGCGGCGGTCTCGACAGCAGCTACTTGCTGCTCCGGCTGCGCGATATGGGATTCACCGACATCCACGCCGTATCGGTCGACATCGGCGAGATGGAGACGAGCGCCGAAAAACAAGCCACCGCAGCAACCTTGGGAGCGATGCTGCACATCCGCGACGAACGCCACCGATTTGCCGACGAGTTCGTCGCGGCCGCGATCAAGGCCCATGCCGTCTACCTCGACCTGCATCCGGTCAGTTCCACCTTGAGCCGACCGCTGATCGCCCGCACGGCCGTCGAACTCGCCGCCGATCTCGGCGCACAGGTGATCATGCACACCGCCAACCGCTCGCAAAACACCATGCGGCGGCTCAACGGAGCGTTCGAGCTGCTCGGCTTCCCCGGCTGGTACGGCAGTCCCTACGACCTGCAACCGATCTCCCGGCAGCGCAAGCCCGACGAACTCTCCGATGCGGGCGTCACGTTCCGCACCGATCGATCCATCAGCGGCGACTCGAACCTGTGGTGCCGCGAGTTCGAATCGGGGGCGCTGGACGATCCCGAGTCCCACCGAATCCCCGCGGCGGTCTATCGATGGAGCGCTCGCTGCGACGACGTCGACGAACACCTCTCGTTGGCGTTCGAGGAGGGCCTCCCGGTTGCTGTCGACGGCAACCGAATGAACCTCGTCGAATTGGTCGAGCACCTCAACTACCGGGTCGGGCGCCTCGGCGTCGGCCGCTACACCGGCCTGGAACATCTCGACAACGGCGAGAAGGTATTCGAGGCCCGCGAGATGCCCGCTGCGTGGCTGATACTTCGCACCGCAAGACATCTCGAAAGCGCATGTCTGCCGGCTGAACTCATCCGCGTCAAGCTCGGGCTCGAGCAAGTGTGGACGCGCGAGGCACTCGAAGGTCGTTGGTTCGGACCGCTCAAGGACGCTACCCAGGCCTTCGTCGAAGTCTGTGCCCAGCAGGTCACCGGAACCGTGACCTGGCGACTGCACGACGGCGTCGCCGCCACCAACGCGATCATCGCCGAACATCCGCGCTACATACGCGACCGGGAGGCCTGGGAATCCGATTCGATTCGAGCCGAGTTCGACAACTTCGACGCACTACTCAGCGAAGGAACACTGCCACGATGATTACGACCGAAACATACACCGACGCAAAGCTTTCCAATGGCATCCCGGCGCGGATCGCGGCAGCGTTGCGCGGGCCCGGCCACCTGCACCTGGCGGCGGCCGACACCGCTGCCCTTGCCGGCGGCACCGCCGCCGACTGGGCAGCGCTCGCCGACGAGTGGAACTACCTGAGCCTCGACCGCTACATGGCCGACGGGGGAACGTACCGCCTGCGCCGGTACAGCAAGCTCGAACTCGACACCGGCGCCGGGACGCTGACCCTGCAGCCGCACGGCCCCTATGTGCAGAGCACGTCGGTCAATTACCTCAACGGCGGCGTCGACCGCCACTTCGACCCGTGCACCCCGCAGTTGACGGGAAGCCCCGTGCTGCGGGGCCTGCTCACCTCGCTGGGCACTGTGTACGCCGCCGTCCACGGTGCGACGCGCTGGGATATCCGCCTGCACCCCTATCGGATTCTCGCCGAACGGGATACGACCGGTCAGCCCGCGCCGGAGGGTCGCCATCGCGACGGCGTTACCTTCATTCACACGTTGATGATCGGGCGACACCAGATTGCCGGCGGTGTGAGCCGAATTCACGACGACGACGGCAACACGCTGGCGGAGGTTCTGCTTACGCATCGAGGCGAACTGCTGCTCGCCGACGACCTGCGCACCACGCACTCGGTCACACCGGTCCTTCCGGCAGAATTTTTCGCAAGCGGCCACCGCGATGTCCTCGTGATCGCGTACACGGCGATCGACGACGTCCGATGACCACATCCGAGGCCGTCTCGAAGGTGTTCCGGACGCGGGGGCCGTCCCCGCGCCCGGGGGCCACGGGCACCCGCGCGGTCGATCTCGCGTTGATCGCCGTTGCCGTCGCCTGGGGTTCCAGTTATCTGGCCGCGAAGGAAGTGGCGACACCCGACACCGTCCTCGGATTTCTGTCGGTTCGCTTCGCGGTTGCCGTTGCGGCGCTGGCGTTGTTTATCGGTCCACGGTTGCGTGCGACAACGCGTACGGAACTGTGCTGCGGGGGCGGTTTCGGGCTCGTTCTCGCGGCCATCTTCGCCCTGGAAACCTTCGGCGTCACAATGACTTCGGCGTCGAACGCCGGGCTGATCATTTCCCTGACGATCGTGCTGACGCCGATTCTCGAGAACACGTTGCGCAGAGCGGGTCTGCCCGCTCACTTCTACGGAGCCTCGGCGCTCGCAGTGGCGGGCGTCGTGTTGCTCACCCAATCCGGCGGATTCACGATTCCGAACACCGGCGACACGCTGATTCTGCTTGCCGCGCTTGCCCGCGCGGTTCACGTCACTGCGATCGCACACTTCTCCGAAGGCCACGAGCTCGACTCCGGCCGGATGACCCTGATCCAACTGACCACCGTATTCCTCGTCTTCACCTGCCTAGCTCCGATCTTCGGTCAATCACCGACTCGAATTGCCGCCGAGTTCTCGCTCGCAGACTGGACCCTGACGATCTACCTGTCGTTGGCGTGCACCGTGTTCGCGTTCCTCACCCAGATGTGGGCGGTTCGCCGAACTTCGCCGGCGCGAGTGAGCCTGCTACTCGGTACCGAACCGCTGTGGGCGGCCGCTATCGGAATCAGCCTCGCAGGTGATCCGGTCACTGCCGTGAGCCTGTGCGGAGCAGCGCTTGTGCTCATCGGAACCTATTGGGGTCGCAGCATCGACAATCAGCGACAAGCCACAACGTAGCCTTCGGTTCAGTCGATTCGGACCAGCGACGTGAGCGGGTGGCCACCGAGCTTCGACCGGCCGTTGAGGAAGCCGAGCTCCAGTACAACGGCGAGGCCGACGATCTGCGCGCCGGCCTCGCCGAGCAGGTCGGCGGTGGCGCGCAGCGTGCCACCGGTGGCCAGCACGTCGTCCACGACGAGCACGCGCCGTCCCGCCAGCTCGATGCCGTCGGCCGGAATTTCCAGGCAGGCGGTGCCGTATTCGAGGGTGTACTCCTTGGCGCGCACCGGCGGCGGCAGCTTGCCGGCCTTGCGCACGGCGAGCACGCCGGTGCCGAGTGCGGAGGCGACACCGGCACCGAGGAGGAAGCCGCGGGCGTCGATACCGGCGACCAGGTCTACGTCGGCAACCGCCGCGGCGATGCCGTCGATGACGGCGCGGTAACCCGCAGCATCGGCAAAGACCGGGGTCAGGTCCGCGAATCGGATTCCGGGCGAAGGGAAGTCGTCGACCCAGCGGGTGTGCTGCTCGACGGCCGCGGCAGCGTTCATCGCTCCAGCACCCAGCGGTCCATGTTCCAGCCCGCACCGGTCTCGGCCGGGTTGGGCACCCCGGCCCGCATGCCGTCGGCGAAGGCGACCGTGCGGGGGGTGTTGAACAGCGGAATGGTCGGCATCTCGCTCCACAGAATCGTTTCGGCCTCGGTCGCCGCGCTCAACTGGGTGGCGGCCGTGCCGTCGCCGGCCAGCTGGTCGACGAGGGTCGTGTAGCGCGGGTTGTCGAACCCGCCGTAGTTGGTGCCGGCGCCCGAGCGCAGCGCGAACATCGCCTCCACGCCACCACCCGACCCGGCCGCCGCGGCGGCGGCTGCGGGCCCGGCGAGCACGGCGTCCACCGTGCCGTCGCGCAGCGCCTGCGGGCTGAAATCGCCGGAGGCGGTGTCTTGCACCGTGATTCCGGCGTTCTTGCAGGAATCGGCAATCGCGGCAACAGTTTTGGCCCGACGATCATCGGGGCCCAGGTAGCCGATCCGGACGGTCGGCTGGGCCCCGCCGAGTGCGGCCGACGCCGCCGCGCTGTCGCCGTTGAACTTTCCGCCCTCCGCTGCCGCCGCCGACGCGTACACGAGGTTGTCGGGCGCCACCAGTCGCGAGTTCAGCACCGCCGAGCCGAGCCCGGCGCTGCGGTTGTAGTTGGGGTGGCCGAGCCGGTCGAACAAGGCTTGACGCGGCACACACATGGCGAAAGCCCTACGCACGTCGGCAGATTCGAAGACCCCACGCGTGGACAGGACCAACTGCTCGACGCCGCGCGACGGCAGATTCTCGCTGTCGAAACCCTTCAGCTCCAGGCCCGGCACCGACTCGGCACCGACGTCCAGCACCTGCACGGCCCCGGCACCGACCTTGGACTTGACATCGGAGGTCTTGTCCCACACCACGATTCGCGGTGTGGCGGGCTTGTTGCCCCACCAGCGTTCGTTGGCGACGAGCACCAGCCCGTTGTCCTTGGTGAACGACTCGATCCGGTACGGACCCGACGACGGCAGCAGCGACAGATCCAGCTGCCCCGGTACCAGCGCCCAACCGGAGTTCCAGAAGTCGGCGACCCGGCGCAGCCCGTCGCGATCGTTGGACTGTACGGCGGTCACGATGTTCGGGACGTTCGCCACGCGCGCGGCCACATGCGCCGGCATCAGCTCGGTGGCCCCGAACAGCGTCTTCCACTGCACGAACCCCCGACCGGGACG
>CAKZIX010000226.1 GCA_936936565.1 uncultured Nocardiaceae bacterium
CGGCCGCGCCAACGGCGCACCCGTGCTGACCCTGAACGACGGCTCCTGGCAGCAGTATTCGTCCAGCGGCGTGCTGAACTACCTCTCGTTCGACAACTATGTGTTCGACCTGTCGCCCTTCACCGCGACGACCGAGACGGTGCGCTACAAACCCTCCGACCTGTACCTCAGCCAGCTGCTGCGGCCGACGCCGGACCTGCTGGAGACGGCTGGGTCGCGCGGCGAGCTGTTGGCCGAGGCGCATTCCCGCATCGCCTCGCCGCTCTATGTGCTGGTCGCCATGGCCATGGCCATGGCCGCGATCATGGGAGGCGCGTTCAGCCGCACGGGCTACTCCGCGCGCATCGCCAGGGCGGCGGCGGCCTTCCTGGTCGTGGGCGCGGCGGCGGCCACGGCGCTGCGCTTCGTGGTGCCCGAGTCGGTGTTCGAGCACCTGGCCAGCCAGATGCTGCTCGCCATCCTGGTCATGGCGGTGCTGGCGGTCGTGCTGGCACTGTGCTCGGAGGCGGATGCGTTCGTCGCGGCGAGCATGTCGGCGCTGCCGTTGCTGCCGCGCCTGGTGTTCCTCGTCGTCGGACCCGCCATCGACGTGAAGCTCATCGCGATGCAGGCCGGGACGTTCGGCCGGGAGTTCGTACTACGATTTGCACCGACAGTGTTCGTGGTCGCGGTGTGCTGCGGCACGCTCGCCGGATACCTCTTCCTGGGTGGAGCGCGATGAACAAGGTGACGCAGAACTTCCTGCTGTTGCTCGTCGGCGCCACCACGACCAAGATCGCCCTCGACGGCACCTACCTGCGCTACGTCAAACCGTCGCTGCACTGGCTGCTGCTGGCCGCCGGTCTGGTGGTGCTCGGGCTGGCCGTCGTCGAAATCGTGCGGGACATGCGCCGCGCCGCACGGGTCGCGACGGCGGACGCGCACGCCGGCCACCACCACGGCGGTGGCCGGTACTGGCTGCTGTTGGTGCCGACCGCGGTGGTCCTGTTCCTGCACCCGCCGGCGTTGGGCGCGCAGTCGGTGGGCACGGTGCCCGCCGCGCCGGCCGCCGCGGCGGAACGAATTCCCTTTCGCCCCTTGCCGGCCGGCGATGTCGTCCCGCTGAAGCTGCGCGATCTGATCAACCGGGCCACCCGCGATTCGACGTCGAGTCTGAACGGCCGCCAGATCGAGACCAGCGGATTCCTGGTCGCCACCGCAGACGGCGGCAGCCCGCGCCTGGACGGCACCACCGGCGGCGTCGACCTGGCCCGCATCGTGATCACCTGCTGCGCGGCCGACGCGCGCTCGATCCGGATCCACCTGTCCGGAGCGCTGGGCGAGTACCCCGACGGTGCCTGGGTGGTGGTGCGCGGCACCGTGGTGCCCGACAGCGCCGTCCCGGCCACGGGCAACACCCCGACCTTCGAGGTGACCTCGATCCGGCCCATCCCGGAACCGGAGAACACCTACCAGTACTAGCGAGCCTCCACGGTGATCGTCAGATCCTGCGTGGCCACCGAGCCCGCGGAATCGACGAGCACGATGCGGAACGAGCGCGGTCCGGCCTGGGTCGGAGTGCCTTCGATGTTGCCGCTGGCGTTCTGCAGCCGGATGCCCGACGGCAGCGCTCCCTGTACGAACCAGTTGCGGCTGCCCGAGCCGCCGGCAGCGGACAGGTAGGTGCGGTACTCGCGATCGACGGTGCCGCGCGGCAGCGTCTCGGTGAGGATGCGCACCGCCGCCCAGCGGTAGGCGAGCAGGCGGCCGTCGGCGAGCACTACGGCCACCTCGAGATTCGGGTTGGCGGCCCCCGTGCTGCCGAATCCGACTATGCCTGCCACGGGTGCATCGGAGCGGATCCGGTACCAGCGCAACTGGCCCAGCGGCAGCCCGGCCGCGTCGAACGACGGCCGGCGCAAGGCCCAGACGTCGCGCCGGTCGGGGGACAGGTAGTACGCCGTGCCGGAGCTGCCGAACACGATTCGGCCGTCGCGCCCGGCGGTGAATCCGGACGAGCTCGGCGCGGGTGCCGCGCTCCAGGTGCCGCTTCGATAGGTGCGCAGGGCGCCCTCGGACACCACCCACAGTTCGGCCGGGCCGCCGAAGATGGCCTCGGCCGGACCGCCGATCTGCCGCCAATCTCGTTGCCGGCCTGTGTATTCCCAGATCGACGAGCGATCCTCGGCGAGCCGGTACAACGTGGTGTTCTCGAACAGCCCGACGGTGGCGACCATCGAGCCGCGGGTGCCGATGTCGGTCCACCCAGTGCCGTCGTAGCGCACGATGCGGTGGTGCTGCTCGTCGATGCCGAACAGCAGGGCGTTGGAGGCGCCGGCGGTGGCCAGGCCGGCGCCGGGCAGGATGTCGGTCAACGGCGGACTGATCTGTTTCCAATGGTCGCCGTCGAGCCGGAAGGCGCCCGCGCCGGTGAGCGCAAACGTGGTGCGACCGGCGACGGCGAACTTGCGCACGCCGGGTAGGGGCGGCAGGTCCGACCGCGAACCATCAGGCAGGCCAACGACATTCGCGTTGCCCTGCCGCAACGCCAGCTGCGCATGGGCGTAGTTGGCGCCGATCTCGACGCCCGTGTCGACAGCCGTGGTGAGCTGCGACCAGCCGTCGTGCGTGGGGGCCGCCCACACCGGAGCCGGCGAGGGCGCGGTGGCGCTGCCGCAGCCGCTCAGCGCGATCGCCAACAGCACGGCCGCCGAACCAGCGAGCAACCGTGTGGCGACGAAGGCAGGATGCGCGAAACCGCCTGACATGCAACGAACTCCCGGACCCGAGGCACCCCCACCGGCGCCTCCAGGCAGGTCACGCTACACCGCTGTCAGGATCCGATCCAGAGCACGCGCCCGTTCGGCTCAGAGCTGGAAGCTGATGACCCCGCGCTCCAGCGCCGCGGCGGCGTCGTCGGGTTCGAGCGGGCGCGCGATGAGGAAACCTTGCGCCCGGTAGCACCCCAGTTGCATCAGGGTGCGCGCGGCGATCGGCTCTTCCACGCCCTCGGCAACGATATCGATGCCGAACGAATCAGCAAGTCCGACAATGGACTTGACGATCGCATGATCGTCGGTGTCCTGATCCAGGCGCTGCACGAAACCGCGGTCGATCTTCAGCGTGTCCACCGGAAGCGCCTTGAGGTGCGCCAGCGAGCTGTAACCGGAGCCGAAGTCGTCGATGGCCACCTTGACGCCGATGGCCTTGAGCGCGCCGAGCGTGGCGCGAGTGCGTGGAAGATCCTGCACCACAACGCTTTCGGTGATCTCCAGGCACAGCGAGTCGGGCGGCACCTGCAGCGGCGACATCAGCGCCTCGATCTTGCCCGGCAGCTCCTGGTCCATCAGGTCGCGCGTGGACAGGTTGACCGAGATGCGC
Source organism: uncultured Nocardiaceae bacterium (assembly GCA_936936565.1). GTDB lineage: Bacteria > Actinomycetota > Actinomycetes > Mycobacteriales > Mycobacteriaceae > CAKZIX01. Next base: position 3,361 of record CAKZIX010000226.1, read on the forward strand.
AGCCCCAGTGCGCGCACGTCGGGCCGCGCGAGGAAGATGGCCGCCTGCTCGAACACCCAGAGCGTGAGCTGCCGTACGAAGCCGGTCTGCTCGGCGAGCTTCGCGAACGCCGGGGGCAGCTGGGACAGGGAGTCGACGGTCGAGCCGGGGCGCATGTGCTCGTCACTGTCGAGGATCAGCAGACCGTTCTGGTCCGTGACCGGCACGACGGACTTGGCGAACCGCCCCTCGTCGATCGCGCGCTTGGCGGCGGCGAGGGCCAGTCGAAGCTGGCGATCGAGCGGGTAGACGGCAAGCGCGGGATGTTCGCGCTGGACGCCGCGTTCTCGAACGAGACCCGCAACCTGAAGCTGGACCTGACGCTGGACGAAGCCGAGGCCGCGGTGCGCGACCGCGCCCACGCCGAGCACGCTCGGGCCGAGAACGCCCGGCTGCGCGGCTGGCTCGCCTCGGCACTGACCGAGCGGGGGGTGCCCTCGGACCCCTCGCACGCCAACTTCATCCTCGCCCGCTTTGCCGACGCGGCCACCGCCGAGGCCTGCGACGCCAGCCTGCGGGACGAGGGGATCATCGTCCGCCGCGTGGCCAGCTACGGCCTGCCCGCC
>CAKZIX010000227.1 GCA_936936565.1 uncultured Nocardiaceae bacterium
TGGGACACCGGCACCTACGAGACCGAGAAGTGGCGGATCGACGCCGCCAAGGGCGAGGTGATCGTGCGGCTGCACGGAGATCGGGTGGAAGGGCGCTTCGCGTTCATCCAGACCGACGGCAAAAACTGGCTGATGCACCGGATGAAGGACGAAACGCGTCCGAAAACTGATATGCCGGAAGGTCTTTCGCCGATGCTGGCGAGTCCGGGTGAGATCGGCAAGCTCACCGAGCAGGACTGGTGCTTCGAGGCGAAATGGGACGGCTACCGGTTGATCGCCGAATTCGACCACGGCGAGATGAAACTGCGCAGCCGGGCGGGCAACGTCGTCACCGACCGCTACCCCGGGTTGGCGACGCTGGCCGACGAGCTCGACGATCACGCCGTGGTGCTCGACGGCGAGGTCGTGGTGTACGACCGGACCGGCGTTCCGAATTTCGGGCTCCTGCAACTGGGCGGCGCGGACGCGGAGTTCCTGGCCTTCGACATCCTGTTCCTCGACGGCACCTCGCTGCTGCGCAAGAAATACACCGACCGGCGCCGGGTACTCGAAGCACTGGCCGCCAAGGCGCCCTCGCTGTCGGTCCCGCCGCTGCTCGACGGCGACGGCACGGCGGCCATGGCCTACAGCGCCGAACAGGGCTGGGAGGGCGTCGTCGCCAAGCGGCGCGACTCGATGTATCTGCCCGGCAAGCGAACGCACACCTGGGTGAAGGACAAGAACTGGCGCACCCAAGAGATCGTCATCGGCGGCTGGCGCAAAGGCCAGGGCGGGCGCAGCGGCAGCCTCGGCTCGCTGCTCGTCGGTATCCCGGACGGAACCAAACTGCGCTACGTGGGCCGGGTGGGGACCGGGTTCACCGAACGCATGCTCGACGACCTCGGCGCGAAACTGACTCGCCTGCAACGCAAAACCAGCCCGTTCACCGAAGACCTACCCACCGCCGACCGCAAGGACGCGGTGTTCGTCACGCCCAAGCTCGTCGGTGAAGTGCGGTTCATGGACTGGACCGACGACGGCAAACTGCGCCATCCCGCCTGGCGCGGCCTGCGCGATGACAAGCAGCCCGCCGACGTGGGACTGGAATAGACCGCGGCCCGATTCCACCGCGATGTGCTCAACCGAGTGTGCGCTGAGGGCGGGATTCGGTGCCGATTTCCGCCCTGACGACACGCTCGTCGCTCAGACGTCGATGATGGAGCCGGCGAGCTCGGGTGCGATGGCCGCGATGTCGGCTCGATCCGAGGTTGCTGCCGCGGCGTTCAGCGCTTCGTAGCACCGGTGCTACCGCCGACCTAGATCAGCGAGATGGTTACCCCGGCGGCGATGGTCGCCAGCACGACGAGCAGCGCGAGCCCGTCGCGCCAGGTGGGTTGCGACGAGTACGCGGCGAGCTGGCCGGTGCCGCCACGGGCGGTGATGGCCTCGCCGAGTTCACCCGCGCGGCGCATCGCGACGGCGGTGGCGGCGGTGATCACGTCGACCAACGCGTTGTCGCGCGCGCCGCGGCGGGCCTCGATGCCCTTGGGACGCAGTTGCCGGGCCGCGCGCAGGACGCGCATCTCCTCCAAGAGCAAGGGCAGGCTGCGCAGGGTGAGGGCGAGGGCGACGGCCCATTCGTCGACCGGCATCCGCAGCCGTTTGAGCGGCCGGCCCAAGACGGCGACGGCGGGCGCGATCTCGTTGAACGAGGTGGTCCAGGCGATGAGCAGCGAGGTGAAGACGATGAGCGCGGCGAACGCGGTGATCTGCGCGTAGCGCAACACCGCCGGCCACCCGACGACGAAGTTCGGCAGGAAGGCCAGTGCCAGCAGCGCCCAGAACCACCAGGGCGGGCGCGGCAACGCGCCCGCCGGAATCCGCGCAACGAGCAGGCAGACCAGCAACAGCGTGGCCAGCAGCCCCAGCACCGGCCAGGTGGGCAGCACCATCAGCACGACGCTGATGGCCAGTACCGCAAGCATTTTCGTGCCCGCCCACAGCCGGTGGATCGGGGATTCGCGGGGCACCCGGCGCAACGTCACCGCGCTCATCGGCTCGCCTCGATCGGCTCGACGATGCGGCCGCCGTCCAAGCGGACCACCCGGCTGCACACCGCGTCCATGCCTTCGACGTCGTGTGAGATGACGACCAGCGTGACCCCGGAAGCGCGCAGGGCGGCAAGCAGTTCCACCACTTCGAGGCGCCCGGTGGGATCGAGCCCGGCCAGCGGTTCGTCGAGCACGACCAGGCGCGGGCGGCTGGCCATGATGCCGGCCAGCACGACGCGGCGCGCCTGCCCGCCCGACAGCGACTCGATGGATCGCGTGGCCATGGCGCGATCCAGGCCGACGGCGTCCAGCGCTTTGCCGACGGCCCCGGATCCGACGGAAGCGCCGCCCCAGGAAGCGATTTCGGAGCCGACGGTGCGGCGGTGCAACTGCAACCGGGACTGCTGGAAGGCCAGCCCGACGCGGCCGACCTGCCGCGCGACGGGTTTGCCGTCGAGCAGGCAGGTGCCCGCGGTCGGCGTGACGAGTCCGGCGATGGTCCAGGCCAGCGTCGATTTGCCGGATCCGTTGCCGCCCACCACGAGGATGCCGTCGCCGCGCTGCACGTCGAGGTCGACG